>CAACVI010000034.1 GCA_900659855.1 Candidatus Desulfarcum epimagneticum | reverse complement strand
GACTATGACGTGATGTCGTTTGTTAAGTTCATTCATACAGTGAGACACCCAAGAACGGAAAAAAAATACAAGGCTATTCCAAGCAAGAAGACCACAGTATGTGGCATATATACATGGGGCCATTTCATAATGCGAACCAGCCTTTCCCCCCCACCCTTTTTCCAGTTCGCGTACCAACTCGATCCAATTTGCATCGGTTTCAGTTTCTTCCGTTTACCTGCAAAATACTCCTCCAACTTACCCGAACGGTCATAATAAGCATATTGGAACGTTTTCCAAAAGCCCTCAATTAACCAAAACATCAAAGCGCTTAGGCTCGCAATCAGAAAAAATTTTTCAGTATGGGCTGTGAATGCACCACCAAGTGCTACAAGGCTAAAGCTCACACTCCATGTCTTAATCGTAAGCATGCGACCATCGAATCTTTCGATTACCGATTGGATGTACAGATACTCCTCTTTAAGCATGGAATCCTCGTTAGTTAATTCCATCAGTTTGCTCCATTGATAGTTTTATATCAAGTCTGTTAAGCATTCTTTTACAGTTACGATTCCAAGAAAATTTTTTAAATTCTTCTGAAAGCCATTTTTTTGCATTGATGAGATATTCTCGAGAAAGGTTATCATCAAAAAACTCGGCAAATTGTATAGCATGATCACTATAGACTAAAGCATGATATGTTTTTCTTTTATCAGATCTGTAGCATTCCTTTAATATATCCATACTTTTAGTTAATGAAACACGAGCAGAGGAGTCATGTGGATGATCAATATTGGCACGAAATAATATAATAGCATGTGAATTCTTGATAGATGGAATATTGAAATCACTTTGCATTAATGCTCTATCAATCCATGAAAATGATTCCTTGAATCTTTTTTTATGCATCAAGTATAGAGCACATTGTTGCTTTAAGTAAGGCGATTCATCACGCTGATTGGCTGTATTATAAAATTCTATCCCTTGTTTCCAGTCGATGAATGCCTTCCCAATCAGTTCAGCATCATAAGCCCTTTTTTTAAAGATATAATACCTACATATTCTAAAAGAAGACAAATTCGCATGGAATAAAATAAGCATTTCTTTCAAATCTGAAGGGGAAGCGATAGTTAGTAGCACCTCGGATAAAAATGATGAACGGGGAAGATAGTAATCTTGATTTTCTAAATCAACTAATTGAGATGACAATTCTTTGATTAATTTTCCTAGTGAATTAATTTTATTGTAAACATCTTGATAATCGGTAATATGATCTCTGAGAAATCCGTAAACCATATCATACGATACAGGTGTACGACATTTATGTACATAACAGCACATCAGGAGTAACTGATATAATATCTGGGATCGATTGCGTAATTCACTTATAACTGATTTAAATCTACGATATATATTCGCATTTGAAGAATTTTTTTCTATCAATTCAAAAACAGATGGTTTAGTCCTATCAGTCATATCTGGAAAAAATAACTTATGTTTTCTTATAGATGGCGGGATGTTTTCATAGAGTTCGTTTATATCGGAATCTTGAAGTTCAGATATCTCTAATATATTTGTTTTTTTTCTGTCGATCTTATAGGAAATTTGATCGAAAAAGTATGACCTGTCAAATGCAACAAATTGAATGTTTGGTTCATTATAAAATACTTTTATAATTTCTCTGTCATCTGAAAAATTATCAACAAATATTAATGCTCTCTCACCATTTAATTTTTTGACGATAAATTTTGCTTGCGCAAACGTTAAACTATTACAGACTAATTTGTGTCCATCATGGTTTATAGCATATGCCACCTGCATCATTAAAGTCGTTTTACCGCAAACAGGAATTCCAATAACTATAGTATGCTTCTTAGAATAAATTGAATCTACTATTTCATTATAATAACTGATTTTATGAAGATCGCCTGTAAATATATCGCACCATTCAGGTGGAAACCCCGAATAAAATGACTCGATAGATCTGACAGATATTTCAGATAATTCTGGGATTGAATACTCAGGAAATATTTTTTTAGTAGAAAAGGATGGGGGGTTTTTATAAATCTTTAGGTCTTTATCTTGGATATATTCAAGAAATTCTAAAGTTTCAGAAATAATAATTTTAAATCCTAATGATTCAAAAAATGAGATAGAGGCATTATCATTATTTCTTAAAACTATCCATTTGTCTTTATGTTCCCTATAATTAATAGTTGCTGAATGTAGAGATTGTAATACTCCCGCATCCTTGAGAGAGTATCCCCAAAAAATAGTTGGTGTTCTTTGAATTCTTTCTGTTAAAAAATGCCATTTATCCGGGTCTGAAGAAAATGATGCAGCAATATTCAAATCGGTGAATACAAAATCTAATGGATTATGATGAACACATCCATGCAAAGGGATATAATCAACTGCTGATCGATCTTGATAAGATGGTCCAGAAATAGTTATATCATTTAAATAAAAATTATCATCACTTTTTATTACATGAAACCACAAGTTATCAATATTAGTTGTTATTATTGATTTAATATTGGCAGTCAAAAGTGATTGGTACAATGGGTTGTATTCATAGACAGAAAATCGATTTTTTAAAAAATTGAAAAATTCATTTTTTTGAGTTGATTCGAGAATTGTCGACAGTTGGCTCAAATCTAGACTATTATATTCTTGAAAATTAAAATAGTTTATAATTTCATCTAATAATTGGCCCGCTACTGGAAGGGGTAATCCATCTTTGTTTTTTGCTTCAGTAGAGAAACCTGCTCCGACAAATAGATTGATGCCTGACGACAAATATTGTAATAGGGTATTTTCATGATCGATTCTCATTTTAACACTCCATTTATTAAGACAAGTCATTGTATAGTTCTGGATATCATAAGCAATCTCATGATATCCAAGTTAAACACTGTCTGATTTCATGAACACGTAAGGGTCAAGTCATCATTCTTGGGAGATTTATTTCTACCCGTCGCGCCCGTCCCACTTCCTTCATTGTTCTATTCAATCGTCCATATATATCCGGGTCCTTACTCCGCCGGAAGTGTGTACGGGTATTAAAATCTCAGATAATGCGCATTTTATTTTTTGAAAATGGAATGGAAAAATGGAAAATTTTATTTTTTTTTATTCCAGTTTGGATAAGGTTTTTTCCAATAGAGATTGAATTTCCCTGGCCTCAAATTCATCAAGATGATCATCCATAAGACTCTCTGAAATTGAATCATATAACGCCTGGTGTTGGTTGGAAATATCACCATGGTCTTCAAGCCAGTAAAGAAGTGAATAGGCTTCCTTATAATTAACTTCTTTATCTGCGAGGATCCCCAATATCAATCCTTTGAATTCAGCAATATCATTAACGGGTTTTTCGACGCTGGGCCATCTTCCAGTCGGACCAAACTATCATATTGTATTTTCAGGATAAACATTCCAAAAATACATATTTTTTGGGCTTAGGAAGGCCTTTTCAGCCCCCAAAACAGTATTGTAAGGTTCTTGTTCTTCCCTAATTTCAAAATTATTTTTATTGGCGACTATTTTTCGTCCAATTGCATTTGTGCCCAATTTGAATTTAACCCTTTCAACAAATTCTTTGCCGCCAACAGCGACACTCTCTGTCCAGGCAGAATCACGATAAAGCAATCCTTGTTTTAATTTTTCTTTCACCCATGATTTATGCGTTGCGCGCAAACCATGTTCACAATCAGATATCCCAAGCAAATCGGCTAATTTTTGTTTGTTTATCAAAGCATATCTTTGTTTTGGATTTTGAATCTCATTGTAACCGCCATATTTCCATTCTGAAGGATGTTGTATCACACAGGCTCTAAGCATGTTCAAATCAATATAAGTCAGACATTGAATCAAATAAATACTCGTATCAACAGCGGTCGCATGATATCTGTCTTCCCAAAACGCGCCTCTTCTTTTTTTCCGTTGATTATATTCGCGAGCTGTTCTTCCCGCTATTAATTGAATTGATTTTGGAATGACATCTTTTTTTTCATCAAGCACAAGCAAGTGAACGTGGTTTGATGTGACTGTATAATTTAGAATGCAAAGACCAAATCTCTTTTTGGCTTCAAATAACCATTTGAGCCACCGGAGTTTGTCTTTTGAGAATTTAAGTAAAAATTCCCTTTTATGGCAGCGATGGGTAATATGCCAAATATGGCCTTTAAGATGATGTCTGTTCGCACGCGCCAATTATTCACCCATATTTCGTTCCAAATCGTTCCTTAAAACTGTGTTTTGGTCATCAAAAAGGGGGTTCTAAGACTAAACTGAAGACATTTTTAACATGTTATTGTAAAAAAATCAATCAATTGGTTTGGTCCGACTGGCGAAACCAAACCGGCGAAACCTTTACATGCAATGTTGGGTTTCGTTCCTCAACCCAACCTGCGACGTTGCAATCCATTATGCGACTTTTTCCATACTCCAGTTTTCTCTTGCCATTTGCTCCATTTTTTTGGCGTATTTTGGCCAATTATATAAAGTCTCCGGGTCAAAATCCGCGCCATTTGGCCACACCAGGGTGTGTATTTCAGGATTTATCTCAACTTGATTAAATACACTTTCGTTTTCTAATGGCCCGTATAATGAACCCTTCAGCACATTACGAAAGTCTATTGACCGTTCCGTTTCATCATCAAATTTTATCCGCAGCGTAAATGGTTTAATGATATCAAAATCAACAATTTTATGAACCTCATGAGACATTGTGATTTCCTTTCATCGAAGGGGCGCGACCTTAACCGGAAGTCGCCCTGATTGCAGGCGTTCCCAATTTTCCAGCAATTCGCCTTGATGTATTTCCGCCCATGCTTCCACAAGCCGTTGTTGCTTTCGAGATAGCGCTCCGCCTATCATTTCTATAGGATCAATAGCGTATACAGCGGATTGATTCTGATAATATACATGAAAGTGGGGCCGATGATGCGGAAGTCCGACTTCCGCGTACATGCAAACAATAATGCCAAAAAAGCGGGCAAGTTCAGGCATGGGGTTTGCCTCATTATATCTATGTATTTTGGTCATCAAAAAAGGGGGTTCTAAGACCAAACTGAAGACATTTTTAACATGTTATTGTAAAAAAATCAATCAATTGGTTTGGTCCGACTGGCGAAACCCTGAAGCCAAACCTTCTAAGTGAAACTCTAAAGCCTCTTTTATATTCTTTTCGACTTCTTCCGTTGTGGCGCCAGTGGCAATACAACCGTCAATGTCCGGTGAATAAGCCGAAAAACCTGTCTTTGTTTTTTCGACCACAATCAAATATTTTGTTGTTTTTGCCATGATCTTTGAACGTGCCGGGGTTTCCGGAGCGCGGCGGAGTAAACACCGGTCCGGTCAACCGTTTGGTTCGGCTGTTGATGCTGTGGGTGTTGATCTATAAAGGGCTGATTTGTTCTCTTTTGTGATTCGAATTAGAAATCGAAGAGCCTCATTGATCGATTCAGAATCAGGGAATACTTCAGCCACGTCTGCTTCTATAGGCGCTGTTGGACCGCCAAATTGTTTTCGTTTGGGACCCACTTTCCTCAATTTTAAGCTCTTCAGGTCGTATTCCGTACGAAGTTTATCGTCCATTTTTGAAAATTTTTATTCGCCAATCAGCTCGCAGGTTGGGTCAAGCGAAGCGTAACCCAATATATTTCATCCATTTACATGCAATGTTGGGTTTCGTTCCTCAACCCAGCCTACGGCTCCACAATGGTTTGATATCATGCGAAAGTATAAGAAGAAACGAATGAAAACGCAAACAAAAAATTTGAAAGTAAACGCGCCGTCTGTTTTAAAAAAACGATCCCACAAAACCGGTTGACAAACTTCCGGCAAATGGATAGCATGGCGTCTTTTTTTACGGGTTGTTTGAAACATGTCCGGCCCCGGCGAACGCTGGGGTTTTTTGTTTTTCTGGAAAGGAAAGGGGTGGCGCCCCCGGCAAGAATCGAACTTGCGGCGCATGGATTAGGAATCCATTGCTCTATCCACTGAGCTACGGGGGCCGATGGGCCACGAGGACCGACGAGAAGACAACCTTTTACCCCAATTTGAACGGTTTGACAAGCTTTTTTGTCGGCTTTTTTCGAGGCGCGGGGACGCCGTGAATTCCATCACCCAATCAACACGAGGGCGGGCCGCCCCTGCGGAATAAAACCCAAAACAGGGCCGCCCCTGCGAGGCAAATCCGATGAACCCAAAAATGACAGGCCTGTTAATCGGCGCCGTGATGATCAGCTTCTCCGGGGTGTGGGTGAAAATCTGCAACGTGGCGCCCGCCGTGTCGGCGTTCTACCGGGTTCTTTTCGGGGGGATCATCCTGGTCGGGGCGGTTTTGATTCGTCGGGAGACGCTTTGGCACGGCCGCCGCGAGACCGCGCTGCTGCTGGTCTGCGGGGTCGTGTTCGCGCTGGACCTCATCTTTTACCATTACAGCATCCAATACGTGGGGCCGGGCCTGGGCACCATCCTGCCCAACTTCCAGGTGTTTGTCCTCATGGGCGCGGGCGTGGTTTTTTTAAAGGAAAAGGTCTCGCCGCTGCTTTTTCTGTCCGTTCCGCTGGCGTTTTTCGGCCTTTTTCTGATTGTGGGCCTGAACGGAAGCCCACTGGAGGCCTCGTATAAAACAGGCGTGTGGCTGGGCCTGGCCACGGCGTTGTGCTACTCGGTGTTTCTGCTTCTGCTCAGAAGGATCGTGTCCCCGGTTTCAGGCGTTTCTTTTTTTTACGCGTTGATGTTCATCTCCCTGGTTTCGTCCGTGTTTTTGGGGGGCGAGGCGTTTCGGAGAGGAGATTCGTTTCAAATACCGGACATGCAGACGCTTTGGGCGCTTCTGGCCCTGGGGGCTTTGAGCCAGACGGCGGGATGGATTCTCATCTCCAGGGCCCTGCCCGGCATGAGGGCGTCTTTATCCGGGCTGATTCTTCTGCTCCAGCCGGCGCTGGCCTTTGTGTGGGATGTGTGGATTTTTGAAAGGCCCGCCGGTCTTTGGAACTGGACGGGCGTGGCCCTGGCGCTGGGGGCCATTTACATGGGCTCGGTCGGTCCGGCCGCCTCCCGGGGCGCCGGGGGGCCAACCGGATGAATTCGGATCAGAAAAAATCCTACAGGGTCTTCAAAACCCGTTTCATGACCTCGCCATCTTTGCGCCACGCCCGGCATGTGTCTGAAAAAAATGTGTTTAAAAGACCGGCCACTTCCTTTTTGGGAATTCCGTCTTCAGCCCGGCCGGTGAAAATGCCCTGGAGCGCGGCGGGCGCCATGGCCAGAAGAAGCCCGGAAAGATGGCGGCATCCTTTTATGCCCCGGGTCTCTTCCTGAACCATGGCCGAAAATCCTTTTGAGATGGTTTTTCCTTTTAGAAACACCAGGCTTTTTCGCGTCTCCAGGCAGTCTTCATGGGGAATTTGGGGCATCTCCACTTCCACATCCAGGATGACGGGGGGCCAGGAGACCCGCGCCTTGAGACGGATGATCATGTCGTGAATGGCGGCGGGCGGGGATTTTTCCCCGGTGATGAGCTTTATTTCCACGAAACGCCGGTCGGTGAGGCGTCCCTCCACGATGACGGCGTCCCCGTCGCATTCAAATGTGGACACGTGAATGTGTCTGGAGTGAATTTCGGTTCCCTTTTCACTTTCAAGGGGGCTTTGGGACGTTTTTTTTGTGTCCATTAAAATGAAAGCCCCTTTTCCACATCGTATCGAAACGTCCGGCCGGCGGCCCGGTAGGTCACGTTTCTTCCGTCCGGGGAAATTTGAATGTCCGTGGCCAGGGTTTTTTCGAGCAACTCCCGGTTGGGCGTCATGCCCTTGAGCCGAAGAGGGGAGGGGCCCGCCGGATTTTTTCTGTACGCGTCCCAGACCCGCTGAACGTCCCGGGCGCCGCGAACCTCCCCGCCGTCGGTTTGAACCGACCAGACCGGGAATATCCAGATCTCTTTTCCATAGGGGTGGTAAAAAATCGAAAACCCGTTGACCACCTCCGGAACATCGTCTTTGTAATATACCACGTCCGTGTCGTGGATAAAGTACCGCAATTCGGCGAACAGCCGGCCGTTATGGAAAATGCGGTCCCCCTCCACGGTCAGCTCGCCTCCGGGGATGGGATGGGCGACCTTTTCCCACTCCGGCTCGGGAGCGGCGCAGGCGAAAAAAATAAGCGAAAAGATAATGAAAACGATGGTTTTTGGGTAAAATGAAATTTTCATGGTTTCATCGATCCTTTTGGGTTTATTGCGTTGATTGTCGTAGGGGCGGCCCCCTGTGGCCGCCCTCTCGTGTTCATTGCGTTTGCCGTGTGGGGGGTTTTACGATTCCCCGAGGTACGCCTGTCTCACTTTTTCGTTTTCCAGAAGCCTGGACGCCCGGTCGGCCAGAACAATGCTGCCCGTCTCCATCACGCAGCCGGAGTCGGACACGGCCAGGGCCATCCGGGCGTTTTGCTCCACCAGGAATATGGCGGCGCCGGCCCGGTTGATTTCCATGATGGTTTCAAAGATGGTCTCCACCAGCCGGGGCGCCAGGCCCAGGGACGGCTCGTCCAGAAGAAGAAGCCGGGGTCGGGACATCAGCGCCCGGGCGATGGCCAGCATCTGCTGCTCCCCGCCGCTTAAAGTGCCGCCCAGCTGACCGGTTCGGTCTTTTAAAACCGGGAAAAGGGAAAAGACCCACTCCATGTCTTCTTTGATTTTGTCCCGGTCTTTGCGAAGATAGGCCCCCATTTCCAGGTTTTCAAAAACCGTCATGCGGGGGAAAATCTGCCGGCCCTCGGGCGCCTGGGACACCCCCAGGGCCGCGATTTTTTCCGGCTCCATCTCTTCAATGGGGTTGGAGTCGAAAAATATCCGTCCCCGCGCCGCCTTCTCCACCCCGGAGATGGTCATGAGCGTGGTGGATTTGCCCGCGCCGTTGGCCCCGATCAGGCACATGATCTCCCCGTCATGGATGGACAGCGAAACGCCCTTGAGGGCGTGAATGTGGCCGTAGAAGGTGTGGATGTCTTTAAGCTCCAGCAGGGGGTTTTGCGTGTTCATCAGTCCCGGGGCCTCGCTGTGTGTGTGTCAGGTTCCAAAAAGGGTTCGGCGCCCCGCCTGCGGGAGGCCGGGATCAGCCCGGCCGGGCGCAACACCATCATCACGGCCATGGCCAGGCCGAACGCGAACATCCGGTAGTTTTCCAGCCCCCGGAACATCTCCGGGACCGCGGTGAGCAGAACCGCCGCCAGGATGATCCCCGACACGCTGCCCAGGCCTCCCAGCACCACGATGCAAAGCGCGATGCACGATTCCATGAAGATGAAAAAGTTGGGGTTGGTGTAGCTGAGTTTGGCCGCGAAAAAGGCCCCGGCCACAGACGCGAAGGCCGCGCCCATGACATAGGCCAGCAGTTTCATCCAGGTGGTGGGCACCCCGGACAGCTCGGCGGCGGTCTCGTCCTCCCGTATGGCGACCCAGGCCCGCCCGATCCGGGACTGGTTCAGCCGCGACACCCCGATCACGGTGAGCAGGGCGATGATCAAAATCAGAACATACAGCGCCGCCGGGGATTTCAGGGGCCACACGATCCATTCAAAGCCGTTTTCTGAAAACCGGGGCAGGAAGATGGTGGGTTTGGCCATGCCCAGAAGGCCGTTGGGCCCTTTGGTCAGGCCGTCCCAGTTGTTTAAAACCAGGCGGATGATCTCCCCGAACCCCATGGTGACAATGGCCAGGTAATCGCCCCGCATTTTAAGGGTGGGGTAGCCGATGATGGCCCCGCACAAGCCTCCCAGGACGATGCCGATGGGAAGGCACGCCCAGAACGGCAGCCCGAAGGACAGGTTTAAAAGGGAATAGCTGTAGGCCCCCACCGCGTAAAAGGCGATGTAGCCCAGATCCAGAAGGCCCGCCAGCCCCACCACGATGTTGAGCCCCAGGCCCAGCACGATATAGACGAGGCAGGTGGTCCCCACATCCACCATGTAGTTGTCGGCAAACGCCGGAAAGAGCGCGGCCGGAATCAGCACAGCGGCGACGCGGGCCTTTTTCGACGACCGGCCCAGTCTTTGCGCGATTTTTTCTTTAAACGGGGCCGCCAAATCCGAAAGCGCCTGTCCGGGGCCGCTGTTTCTGAAATATTTGGCCGCAAGCCCGAGGCCCAGGGCCGCGCAGAACACCCCCCACGTCCCGAAGGCCCTGGCCGCCTCAAAGGTCTTGCCCGGAAAGCCCGTCATGGGAATGATGATGATCCCCAGGAACAGGGAATAGACCAGGAATTTTTTAAGGTCCCGGCTCATGGGTTTTTGTTTTTTTGGGTTTTTGATGATGGGTTTCATGTCTGGTTTTAATGTGTTTTTGATTTTTTCAGATTGTCAACATCCATACGGGTTCAACTCCCTCCCACGATGGGTCCAATGGGTGGCGGCATTGTATTTTTGCGTGGGTTTGCGTTTTGAGGGCGGCCGTGAACTGCAAGGGCCCCTCTGCATGACCGGGGCGTTGATCCCGGGGGTGATTGATTTCGTTTTTCTTTTCATATTGTTCAAAACATATTCGAATTTACCCCTGTCTGGTTCCGGGTGTGGGGGCGACCCCCTGGGTCGCCCTTTCGGGCTGATAAACACGATTTTACCCCTGATCCTCATTTTTCAACGGGTTGAAAATCTGTATGTTTAATTGAGCGGCTGCTTTTAAAAGAGCATTGTCGGCGACGACAAATTTCCAGTCCGTTTCAGATATCAACAAAAAAGTGGCCAGATGCAAAGCGTCTAAAGTCCTCAGCCCTATTGTTCCGGCATAGTCTCTTATTAATTTTTCGGCTTCCGCCAAAACCCCGCTTCCCAGGGGCTCGCTGTGAAAGTTTTTTAATTCCTTGCCTAAAATGCCTAAGACGGTTTTTAATTGTTCTGCGTTGATTTCATGCATTCTGAATCTTCTGTGCAAAGCGCTGACAAGCTCAACCCTGGCCAGCTCCGAAATCCACAGTTCAGCGTTTTGATTTTGAATTAAGCCTATGACAGCCTCGGATCCGGCCTCCTTATGAAATATTTTTGCCAGGGCGGAAGTGTCAAAAAATAAATTCAGCATCTATCCTCCCTCTCTATCTGTATGTCTTCGGAAAGCGATCCCTTGATTGAAGACAATATTTCACGAGATCGTTGAATGTTGTTCAGGTTAAATTTTTTGATATTTTTTGGGCGCTCTTTTTTCTTTAAAGTCAACGCCAGGTTATACAATTTCAAGGCGGATTCTTCGTCCAGAAGTTTTAAGGTTTCAATCACCCTTTCCTGAGAATGCATTTTGTTTGTCCTTTTTCTTGGTTTGTTTAGGGAGTTGATTCCAAGCGTAGGGGCGACCCTTGCGGTCGCCCTTCCGGTCGTGCCGACGCCGGAGAATTTGGGCGGCGGTCAACCGAATCGATCGTCCGGGATACTGTAGAGGATTGGATCAGCGCTTTGCTCCTGGATTTTGTCTTTGTATTCTTCTCCACAATATGGGCATTCGAGGCTCAAAACAGCCCCTTCTTCCATTTCAATGTGAAGGGTGTATTTTCCTTCGCACTCCGGGTTGGGGCAGAAAAAATCATATCTTTTGCCGGCCATCACATCCTCCTTAAAAAAAGATCGCTAAAAATGCGAAAAAAATGCCGCCGAAAAAAAACAGGCAGGACGCCATGAGAAAACGGCGTTTATGCAAAGCGGACAGGCCGAAAAAATCCCGGATGCCTATTTTAGGATTTTTGGCGGTTGGTTTTTTTTTCATGAACCGTTCATCCACGAGCCATTTTTTTGGAAACAGCGCCCAAAGAGTGGCGACCAGGGCCAAAAACCATAAACCAAAGGCCATCCAGACAGCGGGTCCGACGCAAAGTGTGGCGTCCCTGCCTTTGGCCAGCCGAAAGGCGGCGGCGTAAAGGCCGGGGATCGCCAGCTCCAGGGTCACGAGCCGATGGCCCAGGCGGTCCATGCGGTCGCTTTGGGCCGCGATGTCCTCGTAAAATTTTTCCTTTAAAATTTTTTCGCCTCTGGACAGGGGAATTCCCCTTGCCTGGATGGCGTCGTTCGGGTTCGGATCAGTGTGGGTCATGGCGCTTGCCTTTTTTCTCTTTTCTCCATCACGAATGAGGGGGGGGGAGAATTTTTATTCACAGCGATTTCGCTGAATGCCGCCACCGGAACAGGGCGCTCTTTTGCAAAATTTTTACGATGCAATTTGATGCGCTCGATCTCATGCAGAGTGTCCGATGTCAGATAGCTTTCCCTGCAATGAGAGCAATGGATCACCGGAATGTTTTCGATGATAAGCAGATTGTCCTCTTTGCCATAGCTCCTGGTGACGTGTTGAATTCTGGCTTTGTCTTTTGCGCACATATCGCAGATCATTTTTTTCCTCATATTTTGTATACGGTGATAATCACCAATTTTCCGGTTATGCTCAGCTTGGCCACAACGATTATCAGGACTCCTGAAAAACTTTTTCCCTCAATAAGGTATTTCGATTCTTTGGTGATGATGTCTCTTTGCCTTTCAATGATTTCCCCGGTAAGAACAATATTTTCAATATCAAAAATGGACAGATTGTCATCGTTCATTTCTTCTTCCGCATGCAAGGTCATGATGTATTGTCTATTTCGGATCGCCTCCCGCATGGTTTTTAAAATACGATCATGCATGCTTTTCTCCTTTTTATCCGATCATATGCCATCCCGACCGGTTTCCCCTCACACCTTGCTTTCAGTGATTTTAGCCCCCAGAATACCATTGGGCTTGAAATAAAGAACCAGGATCAAGACCAAAAAGGTGGTCACATCCTTCCACTCGCTGGGCAGAAAGGCCGACCACATCACCTCCACCGAGCCGATGATCATGCCCCCGAGCATGGCGCCGGGGATGGAGCCGATGCCGCCCAGGATGGCGGCGGCAAAGGCTTTGATCATGTACATGAATCCCATGTCGAAGCGGACCGAGCCGTAGTACAGCCCCACCATGACGCCGGCGGCGGCGCCCAGCGCCGGGCCGATCATGAAGGTGAGGCGGATGGTCCGGTTCACGTCAATGCCCAGCATCCGGGACATGGTCCGGTTCTGGGCCGTGGCCCGCATGGCTTTTCCCAGGCGGGTCCATTTGACGAACAGGTTCAGCGCGATCATGAGCGCCAGGGCCAGCAGGATGATGAATATCTGGCCGTAGGTGATCCGGGCGTCCATGATGGAGAGGCCCTCCAGGCTTAATATCTGGGGGTAGGCCCGGTCCGAGACGCCCTGGCTGAGCATCATGCCGTTGGATAGAAAAATGGACATGCCCAGGGCGCTCAAAATGGCGGAGAGCCGGGAAGAATTTCTCAGGGGCCGGTAGGCCGCGTGCTCAATGGCCGAGCCTAAAACGGCCGCGTAGGACATGGACAGGGCGAACACCAGGACCATGGACAGCGCGAAATGGGACTCCACGAATCCGAAGCTCTGAAGCCCCGTCAGAACGATGACCCCGGCGAAGGCCCCGGCGGTGAACATTTCGCCGTGGGCGAAGTTGATCAGCTCGATGATGCCGTACACCATGGTGTAGCCCAGCGCCACCAGGGAGAAAATCCCCCCCAGGAACAAGGCGTTGATGATCTGCTGGATGATGAAAGACTGGGTGTCCATGAATTTTTTAGAAATACTTTCCGGTCATGGGGTCCCAGAACGGCACAAACTCGCCGCCTTTGACCACCCACACGATGTGGGCCAGCTTGCGGTCTCCCTTTTCGTCAAACTTAATTTTTCCGGTGACGCCGTTCCATTCGTTTCCCCGGATGGCGGCCGCCAGTTTGTCCGAATCGGCGGAGCCGGCTTTTTTGAGGGCCTTTAGAAAAACCATGGCCGAGTCATAGGCGTAATAGGCGTAGGAGCCCAGTTTTTCCACACCCCACATTTTTTTGTACGCGGCCTCAAAATTTTTTTTCGCGTCGCTCTCAGGGGATTTGGCGAAGGTCAGGTAGGCGCCTTCCGCCGCCTTTCCGGCCACCTCGAGGAATTTGGGGTGAAACACCGCGTCTTCGGAAAACAGCGTGGAGCGAAGCCCCAGGGCCTTGGCCTGGCGCGCCATAAGCGAGCCTTCGGGCTGGTACACGCCCATGTAGATGACGTCCGGGTCGGCCTTTTTGAGCTTGGTCAAAATCGCGGTGAAGTCCTTGTCGCCCGGGGTGATGTGCTCATGCGCCACGATTCGGATGAGGTTGTTTTCTTTAATGAAGTTCGTGATGTTTTCGGTGAGCCCGGCGGTGTAGGTCTGTTTGTCGTCCACCAGGGCGATGGTCTTGATTTTGAGGGAATTTTCAAAGAATTTCACCGACGACCAGGCCTGGACGTCGTCCCTGGGACACATTCTGAAAATCTTTTGGTACCCGCGTCCGGTCACGTCGGTGTGGGTGGAGGCCGGGGTGATCTGGACGATGCCGGCCTCGTTCAGGGGCGCCGAGGCCGGGATGGTGGCCGAGGAGCAGTAGGCCCCCACCACGGCGCGGGCGCCGGTGTGGATGAGCTTGTTGGCCGCCAGGGTGGCTTTCCCGCCGTCGCAGGCGGTGTCCCCGGCCATGATTTTGATTTTGTCGAATCCGGGCAGGGAATCGGTTTTTTGAAATTCCATCACAGCGGTTTTCACACCCTGCAAAATGTCCTGGCCGTCCTGGGCGTAGGGGCCGGTCAAGGGGCTTAAGGTCCCGATTTTAAGGGTTTGGGACATGGCGGGTCCGGCCATGGCCAGAATCAGGGCCAGGGAGAAAAACAACGCGATTTGAATTCTTTTCATGCTGCCTCCTTGATGATAGTGGTTTTTTAAAAAAATTTAACGCCGCTTTTGGAGCTTCATGGGCGAGCCGATATAAGCCTCGATCACCTTTTCGTTGGTCCGGATTTCGTCCGGGGTCCCCTGGGCGATTTTGGCGCCGTGGTCCAGAACCGTGATGGATTCGGATATGCCCATGACCAGCTTCATGTCATGCTCCACCAGAACGATGGTCAGACCCCTTTCCCGCAGCTTCAAGATGAGGTCCATCAGCTCCCGGGTCTCCAGGGGGTTCATGCCGGCGGCGGGCTCGTCCAGGAGAAGGACGCCGGGGTCGGCGGCCATGGCCCGGGCGATTTCCAGGCGCCGCTGGCCCCCGTAGGGCAGGCTGGAGGCGGGGTCGTCATAAAGATCGGCCAGGCCCAGGAATTCCAGGATTTCAAAGGCCCTTCGGGCGCTTTCTTTTTCCTCCCGAACCTGGAAGGGGGTTTTGAAAAGCGCCTGAAGGGGGCCGCTTCGGGTTTTGGAGTGCATGCCCACCATCACGTTTTCCAGCGCGGTCATGGACTGAAACAGCCGGATGTTTTGAAAGGTCCGGGCGATCCCCAGGGCCGTGACCCGGGAGCCGGGCAGGCGGGAGATGTCTTTCCCCCGGTAGATCACGCGGCCCCGGTCCTGGCGATAGATCCCGGTGATGATGTTGAACACCGTGGTTTTCCCGGCTCCATTGGGGCCGATGAGGCTTGAGATGGAGCCCTTGTCCACCTCCAGGCTCAGCCGGCTCAGGGCCTTGAGGCCTCCAAAGCTCATGGAGATATGTTCAAGTGTCAGAATCGGCATGGGCATAGACGATGCTTTCACGCGGTTTTTTTACCGGCACGGGGTGTTTGAGAAAATGTCGCATTCCCCGGAATGCGCGCCGGGGTGTTTGAAAAAATCGTTCAGGTCCCGGGGCGCTGTCTGTTTCGGGGAGACGATTCGGCTCCCGATGACGGCCGGCACGGTTTTAAACCCCATTTGAAAAAGACGCGCTTTGTTTTTTAAAAGCCGCCACTTCAGTTTCAGCGCGTCCATCAGGGTTTTGGGCGGGGTTTCGGGCGGCGCGGCGTCCGGGGCCTCCCCGTGTGTGGAGTCGGATGGGGATCCGGCGCCCGAAAGGGCCGTTTGGATGTTTTGGCCCTGACGGATCAGGGCGTCCATCCGGGCGATGAGACGCCCATCGGCCGGGTTTTTGGCGATCGGATAAAAACCGGCCTCGCTTTCCCCCATGTCCGCGATGTCATTTATGATTTCCACGCACGACGGGCATGTGGGGGAGAAAAAGACCTTCACCGGCCCGCCCCCGTAGATGGGCCAGGGCTGCATCAGGCCGTCCCGGGCCATGGAAAACACGCTGGGCGAAAAGGCGAATATCCACAGCGCCGCGACAACGGCCGGAACAGCGAAAGAGGCCCAGGGAAAAAGCGCCTTTCGCAAAAGCGACTGGGCGCAAAAGACCAGGATAAAAAAAAGCCCGGCCATCATGCATCCCGAGCAGGGGGGGCCGAAGGCCAGCCATGTCAGAAGCCCGCAGTCCGCGATCACAAAGGCCAGGGACAGCCGCCAGGCCCAGACGTCTTTTTTAAAGGCGGACAAAAGGGCCAGGAGGAAAAAGGCCCCGGCCCCCCACAGGTAGAGGGAAAATCCCAAAACCTCAAATTCCGTGTAAACCCCGCATCCTTCTGAAAAACAGACCCGGTCGGCCAGGCCCAGCTTAGAGGCCAGACAGTAAAGGGCCCCGGCCATGGAGAGCAGAAGCGCCGCCAGTCTGAATCGCGCGGGGGCCTCCATCATTTCAGCAGCCTGTCCATTTCAGAGGGTTTGAATCCCCGGATGGTCTCGCCGTTGATGGAGATTTGGGGAACGCTTTGGATCCCCAGCCCGGCCAGGGCCTTTCGCTCCGACTCCACCCCGGCCTGGTGGTTTTTTTTCAGATAGTCGCAAAATGCCCGGGGGTCCATGCCGTCGGCCAGGTCCGGGAATTTTCGGGCGATTTTTTCGCACACGCCCAGCCGGGTTTTTTCAAGGCCCTGTTCCATCTCTTCACGGGAGGGTTTTAATGCGGAATAGGCGAAATCAATGACCGGGGCCGCCATTCCCTTCTTTTCCGCATGTTTGATGGCCCAGCAGGCCTCGGCCGCGCCCGGATGCATGGGCAGGGGGAAATGGGCCAGGCGGATGGTTTTGATGGCCGCCTTTCGGGTCATCAGGTACGCGTAGGCCTTTCCGCAAAACCGGCAGAACGGGTCCGACACCATGACGATCTCATGCGCCCCGGTTCCTTTGAAAAAAAGCGTTCCCATATCCGGCGGAATCTTCACGGGTTTGGGCGCGGGCGGCGTCTTTTTCCCGGACAGGCGGCGAATCGCCGGGGAGACCAGGCTTTGGCCCGAATCCAGTCTTCGAATGTCGGGAAACTGGAGGGAGCCGGCGGCGTCCGTCACAAAAACCAGCTCGGGCGGAATTCGGCCGCTTGCCTGGGGAATCCGGATTTTCACCGCGAACAGGACGATCTCCCCCGCCTGGATGGGAATGAGGCTTTCCACCTGGATGGACTCGGGCGAAAGGCCCTTGAGGGGGGTCTGGTCCGCCTCCGACACCTTTTGAATCATTTTAAACACGTTGAGTTTGAGCCGCGCCTCGTCCAGCGTCGGGTTTTCAGCGGCCGCGGCCGGAAACGAACACATCAGAAGCAAACACAAAAGGGGCAAACAAAGAAGACCTGCTTTTTTCATGAGCGAAAATTTCTCCCGTAATTCTGTTAAAAAAAAAATATTATATCGCCGCCCATTCAATAAATCAAGGGAAGATTTTCACCCGCCTGGGGCGAGGAGAAGGGGAGAAAGCGCGAAGCCATTTCAAAAAAACGTTGTTTTTTGAAATGGCTTTTTTTAAAAAAAAGCGCCAGGATGGCGGGGAAAAGACGCCGGAATAAAAAACAATTTGACAGGCGCCCGGCGGTTGATGGTATATTATCCGGGCGAAACTTTTTTTTTCAAGAAAAAAAGGAGCGGGCTTTATGACAATCGATCTTAAGCAAAAAATCATGGATTCCATTGAAAACCTGGTGACTCTGGAGATCATCACGGCGGTGTCCCACCCGGACGCCGGGGAAAAAGGGGCCGCGGACCCCTTTGACGGCTCCAGAAAAATGACGACCCGGATCGATCTGCTCCAGGGCGACATCAAGACCCTGTATGACGAGGAGTTTGTGACGGGCAAATACCAGGCGCTTCGGGCCTTTCACACGGAAAAGGAAAAAGAGGGCTACCAGATCGTGATGCAGAATATCGCGGCGCTGGAAAAACTCCTGAAACTGGCCATGGGCGAATCAGAGGACTAAGAAATGGGATTTTCAGAGAGCGTCAAGGCCATCGCCCAGGATCTGACCTCCCTGGAGGTCAACACCATCATCAAGCATGACATGACCGGCCGCAAGATGCCCAAGCCGCGCCATGCCCTGATCGACATCGCCGAAAGCTACCTGATCAAGCTCGCCGACATGGGGTTTCCCGTGGAGACCGGGTCGGTCAGACCCGGGAGTTTCGACTCCTTTGACCAAATTCGGGAAAAGGCCGCCGAGGGCATCCTCAAGTTTAAGAAAAAGGCGTCCCGAAAGCCCCTGGACGACGAGCAGGAATCCGACCTGGTTCTGCTTCACCGGATCAAACGCATGTCGGACCAGATCAAAGGCCTGATGAAGTCTTTTGAGAAAAGGGGCGTGGCGGTGTGGAACAACGACATCTCCCGGGCGGACATTGAAAACCAGGCGCCTGATCTGCCCCTGGCCACCGAAGAGCTGGTTTTGATCCGCAAAATCTGGGACATGGGCCTGGAGCACATCGCCATGCAGACCGTCATCCAGATGGACGGGGATGTCATCACCCGGATCCAGGCCCGGTACGCCGACAAGGACAGCAAGGTCATTCACAGCATCCACAACCAGAGCGTGTCGGTCTCCCTGAAATTCTGGGGACAGCTTGTCCGGATTCTGAAGGACATTCTCGGCCTTTTTTTTAAATAGGACCCGCCCGTGAAAACCGATATGAGCCCCCCATTGACTGAGGACATCCTCGCTGAAGACGGCTTCAAAGACCGCTTTTTCGCGCTGCGGACGTTATGGAAGGAGGGGTCCCTGGAAATTTCAACCCCCGCCGCCCGGGGTAAAAAACCGGGGCCCGCGATGATCCGCTCCGTGATCCAGCCCGACGCCGATTTTATGGTGTATGTGTCCCCGGATCTCCTCAAAGACGGGAAACGGGCCCGAAAGATAGTAAAAAAACATTTCGCGCGGGTGTCCCGTCAGACCGGATGGATTCGGATATTGGACCGGGCCGTCAGGCTCCTGAATGGGCTCTCGCTTGTTTTAAGCGCCGTCCTGATGGCCCTGGGGGGCTGGATGATAGCCAAGGGGGAGGCGGGCGTCTGGGCGTGGGTCGCGGCCCTGGGCGGCGGCGCTCTTTTTTTCATCCGGCGGATCGCCGACTTTGCGGTGAAGGCGGCCGCGTTTTTGAAAAAGAAGAAAAAGAGACGGGCCGGATAAAATCTGCACAAAACCATTCAAAATAAAAAAACAGGGAACGGCCCCGGGCAAGACTTCCCCGGCGCGGCCGTCCCCTTCAAATTTTCTATTCCTCGCGCTTGTCCGGTCCTATCCCTCGTACTTGAAGGACAGCGCCACCCTGGCCCGATAGGCCGCGACTTTCCCGTCATCCACCTTCATGTCCAGCTTGTTGATTTCGGCGATCCTTAAGTTTTTAAGGTTTTTCCCGGCCCTTTCCACAGCGTTTTGCGCCGCCTCTTCCCATGATTTTTCACTTGTTCCCACCAACTCGATGATTTTGTAAACGCTTTCAGACATCCTTCGCCCCCTTTCGATAAAATGTTTGTGTTGTGTTTCCGAAACATGATATAAGGCCTTTTTTTAAACGCCGCTATGGCGTTTTTTAAAAAAAGCGTTATAGTATGTCATGACATTGCGCAAAGCGCCGATGCTTGAAAAGTGAAACATCGTTTTTAAAATGAATCATACTATAAAAAGTCGGCTTTGTCAATAAAATGAAAACAAAACCGCCGTCAGGACCCTTTCGGCGGTGAAAACGCCGAAAGAATTCAAAGGACCGGAGCATGTCGGTTTCAAAACGCGGGTATCTTTATGTGATCGCCGCGGCTTTTTTATGGGCGTCGTCGGGATCGGCGGCGAAATTTCTGTTCAACCAGGGGATGTCTCCCTTTGAGCTGGTTCAGCTCAGGCTCACCATCTCCTCGGCGTGCCTGTTCGTCTGGCTGGCCGCCCGGCGCCCGGCGCTTTTGCGTATTGAAAAAAAAGACATTTTTTATTTCGCGGTCCTGGGAACTGTGGGCATGGCCGCTGTTCAGTTTTTCTATCTGTTCGCCATCAGCAGAATTCATGTGGCCCCGGCCATTCTCCTGGAGTACCTGGCGCCGGTGTTCATCGCCATTTACATGACCGTTTTCGCCGGGGAGAGGATCGACACGTTGACCCTTCTGGCCATCCTGGGATCGTTCGCGGGGGTCCTTCTGGTGAGCGGGGTCTGGGGCTCGGATGTGTCGGCCATGAAAATCAGCGGCGTGATCGCCGGGGTGTGCGCGGGCCTGGCCTTTGCCTGGTATTCCATCCACGGCGAATACGGCATGCGGCGCTATCCCCCCTGGACGGTTCTGTTTTACGCCCTGGCGACGGCGGCGGTGGTGTGGAATGTGATCTGTTTTCCCCTGGAGTCTTTTTTCCAGGTCCGGTCCCCGGCCCAGTGGGGAGTCGTTTTGTATATCGGCGTTCTGGGGACTTTGACGGCCTTTGCGCTTTATTTTAAAGGCGTCAATCTCATCCGGGCCTCCCGGGCCGGCGCCGCGGCCACCCTGGAGCCCATTGTGGCCGGGATATTGTCCTGGATGTTTTTAAACGAGGCCCCGACCCCGGCCCAGATCGCCGGGGGCGCGCTGGTCATCGGGTCTGTGGCGGCCCTGGTTTTGAAAAAGGTCCATGACGACCGGACCCCGGAGGCCATCCGGTCCCGGGGCATGGAAAGGTAAAGGCATGATACCGCTCCGGGACACGGTTCCCTCCGCCGGCCATCCCATGGTCACCCGGGTCATCATCGGGCTCAACGCGGCCGTGTATCTGGCCCAGCTGGCCATGGGGCCGGGAATGGACGCCTTTGTCTATGTCTTCGGCCTGGTTCCGGCCCGGCATGCCTCGCCTTTCGCGGCCCATTATTTTCCGGAGGGCGCGGGGCTTTTTTCGTTTCTGTCCTTTATGTTTATCCACGGCGGGTTCTGGCACATCGCGGGAAACATGTGGTTTTTGCATATCTTCGGGGACAATGTGGAGGACCACCTGGGCCCCCTTCGCTACCTGGTTTTTTACCTGGCCTGCGGCGTGGGGTCGGGTCTGGCTCATATTTTTTTCAACCCGTCCTCCCCCATCCCGGTGATCGGGGCCAGCGGGGCCATCGCCGGGGTGATGGGGGCGTATTTGATTTTACACCCCCGGGCCCGGATACTGACCCTGATCCCCATTATTTTCATTCCCTATTTTATAGAAATTCCGGCGTTTTTCTTTTTGGGCGTCTGGTTCGTCATTCAGTTCGTCCAGTCCATCTCGGTCCAGGCCGACGCGGCCGGGGTGGCCTGGCAGGCCCACGCCGGCGGTTTTGTCATCGGGATGGCGCTTTTAAAGCTGGCCGGGCGTCTGCCCTCGTCCGGGGCGTCGGACAGGATCCGGGCCGCGACCCGGAAAAAAAAGACCGAGACCTTTCAGGTCATACGCCCGGCGGCCCATGGGGACGACCCCCATCTGCGGGGGGAGATTCACATCTCCCCGTTTGAGGCCCTGGCCGGATCGAAAAAAATCGTCAACATCCCCTGGGGATTTCACAAGCGGCTGTTCCGCGTGCATGCGCCGGCCGGAATCACCGGGGACCAGACCCTTCGCCTCAAGGGCATGGGAAAAACCATGCCCGACGGCCAAAGGGGCGACATGCTGCTGAAAGTCGTCATTCGGACGCCGTGACGGCGCCGGAAGTCCGGTTGAAACCCAAAACAAAAAAGCGCGGCGCCCGAAGCCGCGTGTCACGGAGTTTGATATGAGCAAAAAAAATGTGAGTTTTGAGCAAGGACCCATCCGGCCCCCCAATGAGGCGGGGAGCCTTTTGATTCGCCTGACCCGGAACTGCCCCTGGAACATGTGCCTGTTCTGCCCGGTGTACAAGGGAAAGTCCTTTTCCTTAAGGCCGCTGGATGAGATTAAACAGGACATCTCCGCGGCCCGGGAGATCGCCGATGATGTCCGGGATCTGTCCAAACGCATGGGATCTGACGGCGAGATCACCGAAGCGGTCTTAAGCGCGGTTTTAAACGATTTTGAATACGGGAACGCCCACCGCTCTATGGCGTTCTGGCTCCACAACGGTGACTATTCCTGTTTTCTCCAGGACGCCGACAACCTGATCATGAAAACCGGCGACCTGGTCCCGGCCCTGGAGTTTTTGAAGGAACAGTTTCCCGAGATCAGCCGGATCACCACCTATTCCCGGTCCCGGACCGTGGCCAAAAAATCCCTTGAGTCCCTTAAGAAAATCAGGAAGGCGGGCCTGGACCGGGTGCACATCGGCCTGGAGACGGGATACGACCCCCTTTTAAAGCTCATGAAAAAAGGGGTGACCGGCGACGGCCACGTGGAGGCGGGCCGAAAGCTCATCGAAGCCGGGATGGAGCTGTCCGAATATGTGATGCCCGGGCTCGGGGGCCAGGGAATGTGGAAAGAGCACGCCGTTGAGACCGCCCGCGTGATCAATCGGATCAATCCCCATTTCATCCGCTTGAGAAGCCTGCGGATTCCGGGAAGAATTCCTTTGCATGAAAAGGTCTTAAGCGGGGAGTTCGTCATGCAGACCGACGACATGCTGGCCGAGGAGATCAAGACGTTTATTCAGACCCTGGACGGGATTGAAAGCCGCGTGACCAGCGATCACATCATGAACCTTCTGGAAGAGGTGTCCGGAAAGCTTCCGGAAGACAAGGAAAAGATGCTGGATGTCGTGGAAAAATACCAGGCCCTTTCGGACCGGGACCGCCTGATTTACCGGGTGGGCAGAAGGGGCGGGGCCTTTCGCTCCATAGACGACCTTCACAGCCACACCGAGGTTTATGGGAAAATCGAAGACCTGGTTTCCAGAACGATGGAGGAGGGCGGCCCTTCGGGTGTGGAGGATTTAATCAACGGCCTGGCGGACCGGTATATCTGAAAACGGCGCGGAAAAATGAAAAAGCTATCTGAAAATATTAATGAAATTATACTGGAGAGCATTTCCGACGGCGTTTTCACGGTGAACCACCATTGGGAAATCACCATGTTCAACCGTTCGGCGGAGGAAATCACCGGCATTCCCCGGGGCGAGGCTTTGGGAAAGAAGTGCTGGGACGTGTTTCGCTCCAATATGTGCGAGAGCGACTGCGCCCTGAAAAAAACCATGAGAGAGGGCCGGCCCTTTGTCAGCGACTCCACCTATATCGTCAACAGCGAAAAAAAACGGATTCCGGTCACCGCCTGCGCCTCCCTTTTAAAGGATGAGACCGGGAAGGTCGTGGGCGGGGTGGAGATATTCCGGGACCACACCTTGGTGGAGGAACTGCGAAAAGAGCTGACCACGCGCTTTCGCATGGGGGACATGGTGAGCAAAAGCCCGGCCATGCAAAGGATGTTTGAGAACCTTCCCCGGATCGCGGAGAGCGAAAGCGCGACATTGATCGAAGGGGAGACCGGGGTGGGAAAGGAGCTGGCGGCCCGGGCCATTCACAATTTGAGCCTTCGCAAAGACAATCCCTTCGTGCCGGTCAACTGCGGGGCGCTTCCCGACTCTCTTCTGGAATCCGAGCTTTTCGGATATAAAAAAGGGGCCTTCACCCATGCCGTGAAAGACAAGCCCGGAATCTTTCAGGCCGCCGCCGATGGGACCATTTTCTTAGACGAGATCGGCGAGACCAGCCCGGCGTTCCAGGTCCGGCTTCTAAGGGCGCTGGAGAGCCGGGAGTTCAGACCCCTGGGGGCCGTGGAAAAGGTCAAAGCCGATTTTCGGATCATCGCCGCCACCCACCGAAACCTGGGGGAGATGATCCAATCCGGCGAGTTTCGGGCGGATTTGTTTTACCGGATCAACGTGGTGGCCCTGGATATCCCCCCCTTGAGGGAGCGCATGGAGGACATTCCCATGCTCATCGACCATTTTGTGGAAAAGCTCAACCGGATTCGGGGCAAACATCTGGCCGGGGTGGATGAAAAGGCCCTG
This sequence comes from Candidatus Desulfarcum epimagneticum, assembly GCA_900659855.1. NCBI lineage: Bacteria > Pseudomonadati > Thermodesulfobacteriota > Desulfobacteria > Desulfobacterales > Desulfobacteraceae > Candidatus Desulfarcum > Candidatus Desulfarcum epimagneticum. The sequence goes on along the minus strand of CAACVI010000034.1, from coordinate 293,520 downwards.
GAGATGTTGATGTCCCATGATTTTCCGGGCAATATCCGGGAGCTTGAAAACATCATTGAGCACGGATTCGCCCTTTGCCGGGAGGGACGGATCGGCCTTCGGCATCTTCCGGCCGCCCTGTCCGGCGCCCCTCCAAAGACCAACGGACATGAGCCCTCCGGCGACCTGGTGAAAGCCGCTGAAGTCAAGGTGATCATGGACGCCATGAGAAAAAACCGATACAACCGGGCGGCGGCGGCCCGGGATATGGGCATCCATAAAAGCACCCTTTTCAGAAAAATCAAACGACTGGGCCTGGATCTGCCCAAGGCCCCCCCCTCTTCCGGATAAAAGTCGCGTTTCTGCGTCTTTCGGGGTCGCGTTTTTGCGAATTCTCATTCCGGCGCGACCCCGCGCCCCCTTTCCTTTTTATTTTTTTATCTTTTCAACTTACTGAAATATCAGCCTTTCAAAAATAAATCTCCCGGATTATCCCAAACGGCGCCGAATTTGCATACTTATATATACAAAAAGCGCGCGGCCTGAAAAACGGGAGGCATTCTGGGATATGAAAATCGCTCTCACGGTATGGGGAAACCGGATATCCCCGGTCTTTGACGCCGCCGGAACCCTGCTTCTGGCGGATATTCGGAATCAAAAGGTGAGTGAGAAAAAATACGAGATGTTTAATCCCGAGGCTCCTGTTCGTCTGGTGGAGAGGCTGATTGAGCTGGAGGTGGAGATTCTGATCACCGGGGCCATCAGCCAGAGGCCCGCGTCGGTGATTGAATCGGGCGGGGTCCGGCTGATTCCTTTCATCTGCGGCCGCGTGAGCCGCGCGCTGGAGCTGTGCGCCGGGGACTCTTCCCTGGTTCTTAAGATGCGAATGCCCGGATGCCGTTTTTTAAACAGCGGGTTTCGGGGTGTGGAAGTCAAAGAAACAGACAGGGAAAGGCGTTTAAAATGATTCAGATACTTGTGGCGAGTTCAAGAAGAGACGATTTTTCGGGCTTTGAAAAGGCCCTGGAAGAAAAAGGCGCCCGGGTTTTATGGACGGACCGCCAAAAGGATTTGATGGAAAAGGCCGAAAAAGAGCCGCCGGACCTTGCCATTGTGGACGAGAATCTGTCCGATGGGCCCGGGGGCCTGGAGGCCGTCGAGACCCTGACCCGGATCAATCCTTTTTTAAACTGCGCGGCCGTCACCGGGCTGTCCGAAGAAGACTTTCACGACGCCTCCGAGGGTTTCGGGGTTTTGGCGGGTCTTCCGAAAAATCCAGGGAAAGAGGACGCCCTGAAGCTTATCGAGGCTCTTGAGAAAATTTTAACCATGACGGGGAAATCAATCCAATGATTATCAGCGTGGCGAGCGGAAAAGGGGGAACGGGAAAAACCACGGTGGCGACCAACCTGGTCTTCTCCCTGGCCGGCGAGTTGAAGGGCCGGGTTCAGATTCTGGACTGCGACGTGGAGGAGCCCAACGCCCATCTTTTCATCAAACCCCGGATGGAAAAAACCGAGACCGTTTACGCCCCGGTTCCCGAGATTGACGAGGACAAATGCGTGTTCTGCGGCAAGTGCGCCGAAATCTGCCGGTTCAACGCCATCGCCATGGTCGGGAAAACCATCCTTTCCTTTCCCGAGCTGTGCCACAGCTGCGGGGGATGCGTGGAGGTATGCCCGGAAGGGGCCGTGTCGGAAACCGGCCGGGAACTGGGGATTCTGGAGTCGGGATCAAGAGGAAAGATGGCCTTTGTCCATGGCAAACTCAGGGTGGGGGAGGCCATGTCGCCTCCTTTGATCAAAAAGGTCCGCTCCCTCACGGACCCGGACGCTGTTTCCATCATTGACGCGCCCCCGGGAACCTCCTGCCCGGTGATTGCGGCGACCCGGGGCTCGGATTTCGTCCTGATGGCGACCGAGCCCACCCCCTTCGGGCTGCATGACTTGAAACTGGGGGTGGAGGCCGTGAGGGAGTTGGATCTTCCCTGCGGGCTGGTCATCAACCGGTGCGACGTGGGAAACGACGATGTCCGGGAATATGCCCGAAAGGAAGGCATTCCCGTTCTGATGGAGATCCCCTTTGACCGGGACATCGCCCGCATGTATTCCAGGGGGGAAATGGCGGCGGAAAAGGCGCCCCTGTGGAGAGAAAAATTCGTGGCGCTTTTTGAAAAGATCGCGGGGATTATCAAAAAATGAAAGAAATCGTCGTATTGAGCGGAAAAGGGGGGACCGGCAAGACCAGCCTGACGGCGGCGCTGGCCTCCATCGCCGAAAACAAGGTCATATGCGACGCCGATGTGGACGCGGCGGATCTTCATCTTCTGGCGGCGCCGGACTTCGGCCGGACGACCGACTTCACGGGCGGGGGCCTGGCCGTCATCGACCCGGACCGGTGCTCCCAATGCGGCCTTTGCCGAGAGCTTTGCCGTTTCGAGGCCATTGACGAAGATTTCCGGGTGGATGGCATTTCCTGCGAGGGATGCGGGGTCTGCGTGGATCTGTGCCCGGAAAAAGCCATTGATTTTCCCATTCAGACCTGCGGCCAGTGGTTTGTGTCCGACTCGCGCCTGGGCTCCATGGTCCACGCCCGTCTGGGCATCGCCCAGGAAAATTCCGGAAAGCTGGCGGCCCTGGTCCGAAAGGAGGCCCGGGATCTGGCCGAGGCAAAGGGCATGGATTTCATCCTCACGGACGGACCGCCCGGGGTGGGATGCCCGGTCATCGCCTGCCTGGGAGGCGCGTCGGCCGTTCTGATCGTGGCCGAGCCCACGGTGTCGGGCCTGCACGACATGAAACGGGTGGCGGAGCTGGCCCGGCATTTCAAAGTCCCGGCCATGGCCTGCGTGAACAAATTCGACTTAAATCCCGGCCAGACCGAGGCCATTGAGACCTTTTGCCGGGAGAACAGTTTGGGGTTTTTGGGAAAAATTCCCTTTGACCCGGTCTGGACCCAATCCATGGTCCAGGGGCGGACGGTGATGGAGCGTCCCGGGGATTTGAATGTCAAAACGGTTGTCCGGGGCATATGGGATCAAATCCGAACCGCGTTTAAGAACATATAAATGAAGGAATGAAGGAAGGTGACAGTCATGAAAAAAGGAAGAATCGCCATTCCGTCAAACGGAGAAGGCGGGCTGGACGGAACACGATCGGGCCACTTCGGACATTGCGATGTCTTTACCTTTGTGGATGTGGAGGACGGGCGGATTAAGAGCGTCTCCACTGTCGAAAACGGCGGGCACGTCCAGGGGGGATGCATGGTTCCGGTGAACCTCCTGGCCGGACACGACGTGAGCGCGCTCATCGTGGGCGGCATCGGCATGCGTCCCCTCGCGGGATTCAGGCAGGTGGGAATCGAGGTGTATCACGACGATCAGAGACCCGATATCAGGCCTGTGGTGGAGGATCTCATCGCGGGAAAACTGGCTATGATCACGGACGACCAGGTATGCGGCGGCGGAGGCGGCCGCATGGAGTAGGTCTAAATGAGGAGGGGAAAATGAAGATCGCCATCACATCAACCGGAACGGATATCGACTCGCCCATGGACCCCCGGTTCGGACGGGCGGCCCACATCCTGATCGTGGACACATTCACCCAGTCCGTGGAGGCGCTGGACAATTCGGAAAACGTCAACGCTTTCAAGGGCGCCGGCATACAGGCGGCGGCCCGGCTGAGCGAAAAAAAGGCCGAGGCCCTTTTGACGGGGTTTTGCGGCCCCAACGCCTTTAAGACCCTGGAAGCCGCGGGCGTCAAGGTGGCGGTGGACATCACCGGGACCGTCCGGGACGCCCTGGAGGCCTTTAACGAGGGCCGGGTGTCTTTTTCTGACTCACCCAACTCCTCCGGGGGAGGGGCGTAAGGAGGAAAAAAGGGGGAAACGATGGAAAAAATTTTGATTGTCGGCTGCAAAAAGGCCATGGACGATGTGTGCGTCGGTTGTTCCCGATGCCTGGTGGGATTTAACAGAAGAGAAGGGGAGTTTGAGCGCTACGCCAACGAGGAGGCCGAGATCATGGGGCTTATCAACTGCGGGGACTGCCCCGGCGCGGCCATCGTGACCCGGCTGGCCCAGGTCAGCCTCTGGAACAAACCCCTGGGCGACAAACCCACCCGGATTCACATCGGCCCGTGCCTCGTGGATCATTGTCCCCACAGCGAGGCCATCATCGGGAAGATCAAGGCCAAGTCCGGCGTTGAGGTGATCGAGGGGACCCATCCTTATAAACCCGACCGTATTTTTGCCTGAAAAGGAGATTTTTTTGAATGCCGATTTTTGAGTGCCAGTGTCCGGATTGCGGAAAAATCAGCGAAACAATTTCCTTCGGAAATGAAAAACCGCCGGTTTGCGGTTTTTGCGGGGGAAAGAATATGAAGAAATGTCTTTCCCCCCACTCCTCCATGTCGGGCCCCTCAAGCGGCGCCCTTCCGGGGCCCGGCGACACGGCGTGCTGCGGGTCGTCGCCCGGGGAAGCCTCGGGATGCGCGGGGCCGGGGTCGTGCTGCGGGAAAACATGGAAGTGAAAAAATAGAAACAGATCGAGGATCCGGGCCGAGCCCGGATATTGGAAAAAATGAGCGATCAGACATTTGACTTCTGGCGGGACCATTCCCTGAAGTATCTTGAAATGGCCCATGACACCCGGCGGATCGAGCGTCCGGAGCATGCGGACGGACACGGCTCCCGCACCGGGGAGTGCGGCGACACCATTGAGATGTTTCTGGAGGTTTCAAGAGGAAAAATCAGCCGGGTGTCCTTTGACGCCCGGGGATGCCTGAACACCCGGGCGTGCGCGAACATGGCCGCTTCCCTGGCCGAGGGCCGCCGGGCGCCCGACGCCTGGTCCATCACCTCCGAGCAGGTGGCCGGGGAGCTGGAAACCCTTCCGGCGGATCACATTCACTGCGCCGAGCTGGCCGTGGGGGCCCTTTACCTGGCTTTGTCCGATTATGAAAAAAAGACCGCGCCCTCCCCATCGGGGGGCCAAGAGGAACCGAATTTGAACAAAAAGGGGACTGAATGAATTTTCAAAAAAAAATATCGTCAGGCGAGTTTGTGGTCCTGGCCGAGATGGACACGCCCAAGGGAGTGGACATCTCGGAGTTGATCATCAACGTCCGCCGCATCCAGGGTCGTGTGGACGCCGTGGTCATTCCCGGCATGGACAGCGGGGTGATGAGAATGAGCGCCATCGGCGGGGGCGCGCTGACGCGCCGCGAGGGAATGGAGGCCGTGATCCATGTCTGCTGCCGGGACCGGAACCGGATGGCTTTGCAGGGCGACATCCTGGCCGCCCATGCCCTGGGGATCCGCAACGTGGTGGTGGTTCCGGCCGAAAGCATGGAAAAGGGAGACCACCGGGACGCCAAACCCTCCGATGACCTGGATGAGACGGAGCTGGTCCGGGCCATCCGCTCTTTGAACAGCGGGACGGACATGTCCGGGTTTGAGCTTAATGGCCGCCCCGGGATGACCATCGGATGCGCCATCTCTCCTTTCGGGAATGAAAAAGAGATGGCCCGGCAGCTCAAGCTCGCCAATGAGAAAGTCCGGGCCGGGGCCGAGTTTGTCATCACCCCGCCTGTGTTTGACCTGGAGCGTTTCAAGTCGTTTTTTGAGAACGCCAAACTGCTGGGGGTTCCCGTCATTCCCACGGTTTTTCTTTTAAAATCCGTGGGCATCGCCCGGTACATGGCCAATTACGAGCCGGGCGCCCATATTTCAGAAGACATGATCCGGCGCATTCGAAAGGCCCCGGACCGGGAGCAGGAATGCCTCAAGATCGCCGGCGAGACCATCGCCGCCTTAAGGGACGTGGCCCAGGGCGTCAAGATTCAGACGCTTGGATGGGAAAGCCATCTGCCCGCCATCCTTCGCTGGGCGGGAATTTAGCCGCCGGAAGCGGGATGACCCGTTTTTTGAGCGCCCATTTAAAAGAGAACCCCCATTTACAAAGAGATTGATTGGGAAACACATGCGAGATCAAAATATGACTGAAAACCATCAAAAAGCGCTGGTGATCGGCGCCGGAATCGCCGGGATCCAGACGGCTCTGGATCTGGCGAAAACGGGGCGGGACGTGGTCCTGATCGACAAGGCCGTTTCAATCGGCGGGCTTGTGACCCGCCTGGACCGGACCTTCCCCACCAACAATTGCGATTTATGCTCCCTTTCCCCGGATCTGTCGGAAACCGGCCGCCGGGAGCATATCCGCCTCATGGCCATGACCGAGCTTTCGGAATTCTCCGGAGAGGCGGGCCGTTTCGAGGCGGTTCTGAAAACCCGTCCCCGTTATATCGATCCCGACAAATGCACGGCGTGCGGGGAATGCGTCAAACATTTCAGCGAATGCGTGGGTTTCACCCCGGGTCTTCTCCACGGGGCGCCCGCCTGCATGCGCTATCCCCAGTCCACCCCCCACGCCTATTCCATCGACATGGACAAATGCCGGGACATTGAGGAGGTGGCGGCGGTGTGCCCCGCCGGGGCCATTTTCCCGGATGACCGGGAGACTTTTTCCAAAATGACCTTCGGCGCCGTTATTCTGGCCACAGGCGCGGAGCTGTTTGATTATCGAATTTTAGACAACTTCGGCGGCGGCGAGTTCCCCAACGTGGTCTCGGGTCTGGAATATGAGCGGATCATGTCCGCCTCCGGCCCCACATCGGGAGAGCTGGCCCGGCCCTCGGACGGCAAAATGCCCAGAAAGGTCGCGTGGCTCCAGTGCGTGGGGTCCCGGGGCATCAACCAAAACGACGTGTCCTACTGCTCCGGGGTGTGCTGCATGTACGCCCTGAAAGAGGCCATCGTCACCAAGGAAAGATTCAAGGACGACATTGAGGCCGCGGTTTTTTACATGGACATGCGAACATCCGGGAAAGACTATGAGCTTTACCGGAACCGGGCCGAACAGGATTACGGGGTTCGCCTGATTCAAAGCCGCCCCCACTCCATCATGGAGAAGGACGACACAAAGGACCTGGAGCTGTCCTACATCTCGGGGGAAGAAAGCGCTCTTGAGACCGAGCTTTTTGACATGATCGTTTTGTCCACCGGTTTCAGAATGCCGGAGAGCATGAAGGGCGCGGCCGAAGTTTTGGGGATCGAGCTGAACCGGCATCGTTTTGTGGAGACACCGGATTTTTCCCCGGTGGAGACCTCCCGGCCCGGCGTTTACGCGTGCGGGGTGTGCGAGGGCCCCAAGGATATTCCCGAGACCATGATCCAGTCCGCCGCCGCCATGTCCCTGGCCTGCCGGGACCTGGGCGATCCCCGGAAAGGGGAGGGGGACGACGGGGCGCCTGTCCCTGAGCGGGATGTGAGAGACGAGTCCCCCCGGGTCGGGGTGTTTGTCTGCGACTGCGGCTCGAATATCGGCGGGGTCATTGATGTGGCGCGCGTCGCGGAGCGGGCCGGCGACATTCCCGGCGTGGCCGTGTCTCAGTCGGCGGGGCATGGGTGCTCCGCTGAATCCATCCGGCTCGTCCAGTCGGTCATTCAGGAGCAAAAGCTGAACCGGGTGGTCATCGCGGGCTGCTCTCCCCGGACCCATGAGGCCAAATTCCAGGACGCCATTCGCGGCGCGGGCCTGAACCGCTATCTCCTGGAGATGGCCAACATCCGGGACCAGAACACCTGGGCGCACATGGACCAGCCCCAGGCGTCTTCGGACAAGGCCCTTGAGCAGATTCACATGGCCGTGGAAAGGGTCAGGCTCCGCCGTCCCATGGAAGACCATTCCCTTCCCGTCAACAAGGACATACTGGTGGCCGGCGGCGGCGTGGCCGGCATGACGGCGGCTTTGACCCTGGCGGAGCAAGGATTCAAAGTTTTTTTGGTGGAGCAGTCTCCCCAGCTCGGGGGAATGGCCCGGAATATCCGCCGGACCCTTTCGGGACAAGACGTCCGGGAGTTTGTGGCGGACCTGATTGAGCGAACCCTTTCCTGCGGGGGGATCGAGGTTTTGACCGGGTCCACCATTGTGGACCACCAGGGCATGCCCGGCATGTTTTCCACCGGCGTCCAGGTGGCGCCCCGGATGTATTACCGGCGCATCGACCACGGCGCCGCGATCATCGCCACCGGCGCCCTTCACCACACGCCCGACGCCTATCTCTTGAACGGGCATGAGGCGTCCATCACCCAGTACGACCTGGACTCCATCATCGAGGACGATCCCGACTCCGTGAAAGACTGGGAAAGCGTGGTCATGATCCAGTGCGTGGGGTCCCGGGACAAGGACCATCCCAACTGCTCCCGGATATGCTGCCAGACCGCCATTAAAAACGCGCTCAGGATCGCCGACGCCAGTCCGGACGCCCGGATTTATGTGTTTCACAAAGACATCCGGACCCTGGGATTCCAGGAGGACTTTTACATCAAGGCCAGGGAAAAGGGGATTTTGTTTTTTCGATACGATCCTGAAAATCCCCCCGAAGCCCGGGCCGAAGGGGATAAAATCGTGGTGGGCGGAAGAGACCGGGTCCTGGGAAGGAACATCGAGATATCGGCCGACCGCCTGGTTTTAAGCTGCGGCATGAAGGCCGACGACGAGGCCACGGAGGATTTGGCCGCTATCTTCAGTTTGAACCGGACGGCGGACGGGTTTTTCCTGGAGGAGCATACCAAGCTCAGACCCTCGGATCTGTCGAAGCCCGGCTTCATGACGGCGGGGACGGCGCATGGCCCCAAAACCATTCGGGAGAGCGTCGCCCAGGCCCAGGCCGCGGCGGGCCGGGCCATGACGTTTCTGTCCGAGGATTTCATCGAACTGGGGTCGTCATTCGCCCAGGTCGATTCCCGGCGCTGCGCGGCCTGTCTGATCTGCGTTCGGGCATGCCCCTACGGCGTTCCCTTTATCAACGCGGACGGCCGCTCGGAAATCGACCCCGCCAAGTGTCATGGATGCGGGATTTGCGCCTCCGAGTGCCCCGCCAAAGCCATTCAACTGGTCCAGTGCGATGATGACATGATATCCGCTGAACTTAACGGACTTTTCAGCGAAAGGCCAATGAAATGAAATCATTTGAACCTGTGATTGTGGCGTTTTGCTGCAATTATTGCGCCTACACGGCGGCGGACATGGCGGGCAGCATGAAGCTGGCCTATCCGGCGAACATCAAAATCGTCAGAGTGCCCTGCGCCGGCAGGGTGGATGTGAAACATATTTTGCAGGCGTTTCTCAAAGGCGCGGACGGCGTGTATGTGGCCGGGTGCCTGGAGGGAGACTGCCATTTTAAAAATGGAAACGCAAGGGCCGGGAGCCGGGTGAAACTGGCGAAAAAGATTCTAAGCGAGATCGGAGTGGAAGAGGACCGCGTGAAAATGATCGCCATGTCGGCGGGCATGGGCGAGCGATTCGCCCGGACCGCCGCCGATATCACGGAAGAAATTCGCCTTCTCGGCCCGAATTTCAAATCCGTGTGAAAAAACGCCCGTCCCCCTTGACGGGGAGGGCCCCTATGGAGAGTCAATACGAATGATCACAGCAGAAAGAAAACCAATGGAAGAGATCATGGGATACATCGGCCATTGCAGACGCGTTCTTCTGGTGGGCTGCAATGAGTGCGTGACGGTGTGCGCCGCCGGGGGAAAGAAGGAGGTGGGGATTTTGTCCTCCGCGCTTCAGATCGCCTTTATGAAAGCCGGCGACACCCTGGACATCCGGGAGGAGACCCTGGAAAGACAGTGCGATCCCGAATATGTGGAGGAGCTGGTCCCCCTGGCCGGGGATGTGGACGCCATTTTGTCCATGGCCTGCGGCTGCGGGGTTCAGGAGGTGGCCAGTCGGTTTCCCGAAACCCCGGTGTTTCCCGCCCTGAACACCCAGTTCATGGGCGCCTCGGAGCGCCAGGGGGTGTGGGCCGAGCGTTGCCAGGGCTGCGGCGACTGCCTCATCGGCCTCACCGGCGGGATTTGTCCCATCGCCCGGTGCGCCAAGCGCATCATGAACGGGCCGTGCGGGGGCTCCACCAACGGAAAATGCGAAATCGACCCGGAAGTGGACTGCGCCTGGCACCTGATCTGGCATCGCCTCAAGGCCCTGGGCCTGGAGGACCGCTACGAAACCATCATTGAAGGAAAGAACTGGAAGTCCAGCCGGCATGGCGGGCCCCGAAAAATCATAAGAAAGGATTTGGCGCAATGAAGACCGAAAGCGTTCTGGAAAAAGTTTTGGCGTCGGGAGAACTGGCGGTGACCTCCGAGTGCGGTCCCCCCAGGGGCGCCCGTCCCGATGTGGTCAAGGCCAAGGCCGAGATGCTCAGGGGATATGTGGACGCCGTCAATGTCACGGACAACCAGACGGCCATGGTCCGCATGTCCAGCCTGTCCGCCTGCGTCATCATCCGGGAGATGGGAATGGATCCCGTTCTCCAGATGGTGTCGCGGGACCGGAACCGACTGGCCATGCAAAGCGACATCATCGGGGCCTATGCCCACGGCATTCACGCCATGCTGTGCCTGTCCGGGGACCACACCCATTTCGGGGACCATCCCATGGCGGCCAATGTGCACGATCTGGACTCCATTCAGTCTCTCCAGATGGTGAAAAAAATGCGGGACGAGGGCAAGTTCAACGGCGGCGCGGACATTGACGGCCCGCCCAAAATGTTCATCGGGGCCGCCGCCAACCCCTTCGCCGACCCCTTTGAGCTTCGGGTGGCCCGGCTGGCCAAAAAAGTGAAGGCCGGCGCGGATTTTATCCAGACCCAGTGCGTGTACAATCTGGATAAATTCGAGACGTGGATGCAGGGGGTCCGGGACCGGGGCCTGCATGAAAAGGTCGCCATCATGCCCGGCATCACCCCCATGAAAACGGTGGGCATGGCCCGGTACATGAAAAACCGGGTGCCGGGCATGGACGTCCCGGACGAGCTGGTGGACAGAATGGCCAAAACCCCCAAGGAGAAGCAGGCCGATGAGGGGATTAAAATCGCGGTGGAATCCATTGAGCGTTTAAAGGAAGTGGAGGGCGTGTCGGGTTTCCACATCATGGCCATTGAATGGGAGGAAAAAGTCCCTGAAATCGTGGAAAAAGCCGGGCTTTTCCCCCGGCCGGAAGTGTGAGAGGCCGGCCGGAAGGCCGGTTTTTTTTAACCGGATTTTGAGCCGGAAAAACAAGCGGGGCGACAGCCCCCATGAATCAAAGGAGAAAAACGACATGACGGATAAACGATTGATTTTGGTGGTGGACGACGATCCCGATCTGGTGGAGTCGGTCTCGATGAAGCTGGAAAGCGAGGATTTCGGGGTGGAAAAGGCCTATGACGGCGAGGAGGCGTGGGAAAAAATCAAGGCGAACCGGCCTGATCTGGTTCTTCTGGATGTCATGATGCCCAAAAAAAACGGCTATGAGCTGTGTGACGAGATCAAAAATGACCCCAAATACAAGGACACGCCCGTGGTTCTTCTCACGGCGGTGGGAGACGCCGTGACCTCCACCCACTACACCCACACGGACGGCAAAACCAACATGGCCGACGATTTCATCCCCAAGCCCATTGATCTGGGCCGCCTGATGGAAATCATCCGCGAAAACCTGGAATAGCGCGGGGGAAAGGAGGCCCGGCGGGGCGCCCATGGCCATTGAGAAAATTCATATTCGCGGCGCGAGGCTGGAGTCTGAGGCCGTCCGTTTTGACTGTCCGGACCCGGACCCCTCGGCGCCGGGGCTTTGTCTTTTCCTGGATATTTTAAAGGAGAGGCGAATCCCCATCCGCTCTCTTTCGAGATCAGCGTCGGGCGGGCCGTGCTTTTCCCATTTATGCTTTTCGGAAAAAGACGAAGAGGCGGCGCGCGCCGCGGCGGCCCGTCCGGAGTTGAAGGGCCGGGTCAAAATGGCGGGCCGGGCGGGCATTCTGTCCCTTTTTCCCCACCGGGGCCGCCTTGAGATCCTGGGGGCCTTTGTGTCGGCCCTGGAACGGGCCGGGGCCGCGCCGCTTTTCATGTCGTCTTCCCTGGCATCTCTCACATGGGGTTTTCATGTCCATGAGATGGAGGCGGCCGTGGGCGCCGTCCGGGAATGTTTCGACGCCCCGGCCATCGGGCCGCCGGAGGGGGGCATGGAGACCGAGGCCGTTTACATGGAGCCCCGGATTCGGATTTACGGGGCGCGCGAGGCCAGGCGCCTGTCTTTGTTTGAGATGGGCATGGCGTCCGGGCCGGGCCCATGTCTGTCCGAACTTGGGGAGATGGGCGCGGATTTTGAAATGGCTTTTATCCAGTCTCTCCCGGGCCGGGAGCCCCGCCTGTTTGTTTTTTTGAAAGAGCGATGGGCCCGCGAGGCGCGGCGCCGGATGGAGGGGCGCGGCGCCGGGGATTTCAGCGGCCTTTCAGAATCGGCGTCCGGCGCGGACCTGCTGTTTTTTCACGGGCCCCATTTCAAAGACCGGCACGGCGTGGCCCAGGCGGCCTTTGACGTGTTGAAAAAATCCGGCGTTCGCCTGCTGGCCGGCTCGTGCTCGGAGTCCACCCTTTACGCGGCCATGCCCGGGGGGGGGCTTGAAAAAGCCCTTCCCGCCGTCGCCGCCTCCTTTGAGGCCCCCAAATGACCAAGCCGATCCCGGACGGGTCCCGGGCGCTCATGGGCGCCGGAAAACCTTGCGAAGACGTCCCGGACGGAAAGGACTGGGGGCATATGATTTTTGAGTCCCTGTCTTTTCCCACCGTTATTTTAAACCCGGGTTTCAAGATCGTGGCGGCGAACGCCAAATTTTTCAAACAGTTCGGCCGCGAAAAGGGCATCGAGGGACAGACATGTTTTGAGTGTTTTTCCAACGACAGCCCCTTTTGCGCCGGAGACGACTGCCCGCTGTCCGACATTTTCACCTCCGGGAAAGAGACCTCCATACTGGTCCGGGTGTCGGGCCGGGACGGGGACGTCTGGGAAGAGCGGGTCTTTTCCCCCATATTCAATGAAAGGGGGGAAGTGTCCTATGTCCGGGAAAGTTTCCGGGACGCCACGGATATTCATTCCTTAAGGGAGCGGTTCCAGGAGATGCGGAGCCTGATGTCCAAGGTGATTCAAAGCTCCAGCGCCGGCATTGTGGTGGGGGACATCCGGGGAAATATTCTTTTGATGAACAAAGCCGCTGAGACGCTTTTCGGGTTTTCCTTAAAGGAGTGCAGCGAAAAGTGCACCGTGCGGGATTTTTATCCCCCGGGGGTGGCGGAAAAGATCATGAAAATGCTGCGAAGCGACGATTACGGCGGAAAGGGCAAACTGCTGAACACAGAGATTGAGATCGTCAATTCAAAGGGCGAGACCATTCCCGGGGAGATCGCGGCCTCCATCCTGTACGAGGGGGAAAAGGAGATCGGCTCCATGGGCATCTACACCGACTGCCGGGACAAGATCGAAATGGAAAGGCAGCTTCGGATCACCCGCAGGAACCTGGCGCAGTCGGAAAAACTGGCCTCCATCGGCCGGCTGGCGGCCGGGGTGGCCCATGAGATCAACAACCCGTTGACCAGCATCCTGTTTTACGCCGGCATGGCGATGGAAAATGAGGACGTGCCCGACGATGAAAAGGAAAATCTCAGGCGCGTCATCGAGGATGTGGACCGGTGCAAAAAAATCGTCAAGGATCTTCTGGTTTACAGCCGCCAGACCCGGATATCCAGGGAGCTGATCCGGGTCAACGATCTGGTGGAGCAAAGCCTTTACCTGATACGGGACATCCACTTCATGCAGAACATTCGCGTGAAAAAAAACATGTGGCCCGCTCCCATGCTGGTCAGCGTGGATCAAAACCAGATGAGCCAGGTGATGATCAACCTGGTGATCAACGCCATGGACGCCATGGAGGGCGTCGGGACCCTTGAGCTGTCCACCTTTCCGGACCGGGAGGAAAAAAGGGTCTTTATCGAGGTCTCGGACACCGGCCCCGGGATACCCGAGGACGACATCCATAAAATTTTTGAGCCGTTTTTCACCACCAAGGAAATGGGCAAGGGCTCCGGTCTGGGTTTGAGCGTGGTGTATGGCATCATCGAAAAAAACGAAGGCGGCATTTCAGTGAAACACACGGGCCCCGGGGGCACGACCTTTTTAATCGAGCTTCCTCTCCGCTCCCCGGGAGACGAGGGAGCCCCGGGGCTTTGAGGAACCAGAACCCATGAAAGGAAACAGCGGTTTGAGCGACGCTTTAAAACGAAGCATCCTTGTGATTGACGACGAAAAACACATTCGGGACGTGATCCGCGTCTCTTTGTCCAGGGCCGGGTTTGAGGTGGCCGCGGCCGAAAGCGGCGAGACGGGCATGGAGATGATCGAGGACCGGCATTTTGACATTATTCTGCTGGATCTCATGATGCCCGGGATGTCCGGCCTGAGCGTTCTGACGCGTTTAAAGGCCCGGCACCCGCACACGGTGGTCATCGTCATCACCGGATACGCCACCATTGAGCACTCCATTGAAGCCATCAAAAAAGGCGCCTTTGATTTCATCGCCAAACCCTTTTCCCCCAAGGAGCTGGACGCGGTCATCGCCAAGGCCGCTGAATTCATCGGCGCGCTCCAGGACATCCGGGAGGAAAAATCCAGGATGGGCGCCTTGATCAGCCACATCTCCGACGGCATCCTGGCCACGGACGCGAGCAAAAACGTGGTTCTGGCCAACCCGGCTTTTTTGAAAACCGCCGACCGTTTTGAGGAGGATGTGATCGGCCGGCCGGCGTCCGAGGTGGTGAGCATTGACGCGGTTTCGGAAATGATCGATGAGGCCCTGTCCGACGATCCTGAAAAAAACGCCTTTCCGGCCGGTGAATTCAACGTGGGGAAAAAAATTTTCAGCGTCCGGTGCGTGCCCTTCCGGGACCGGCTGGACCGAAACCTGGGGGCCATCGCGCTGACCCACGACATCACGGCGGCCCGGGAAATGGACCGGATGAAGTCCGATTTCGTCTCCATGGTGGCCCATGAGATCAGAAGCCCGCTCAATTCCATCAGCATGCAGCTTCAGACCCTCATGGAAGGTCTGGCCGGCGATGTCAATGAAAAGCAGAAAGGCGTTTTAAAACGCGCCCGGGAAAGAATCGGGGCGCTGGGGGATTTCACCTCCGATCTTCTGGACCTGGCCCGCATCGAATCCGGACTGATTGTCCAGGAAAAAAAGAGTCTGGACATGGGCGAGGTCATTGAGGATCAGGTCGCTTTTTTCAAAGCGAGCGCCCAGGCCAAAAACATCGGCCTGAATTTTCACCCGAACGCCAAAAAAACCGGCCCGCTTCCCCAGGTCCTGGCCAACCGGCGCGGCATGGAGGAGGTCCTTTCCAATTTGATCTCAAACGCCATCAAGTACACGCCCGCAGGGGGCGAGGTGACGGTGTCGGCCCGGAGGGCTGGAAACAATCTGCGCGTCAGTGTGACGGACAACGGCTTCGGCATTGAGGAGGCGGATATGAAGAAAATTTTCGATAAATTTTTCCGGGTGAAAAACGAGCGCGCCCGGTGGATCACGGGCTCGGGCCTGGGGCTGGGGATCGCCAGAAGCATTGTGGAGGCGCATAACGGGAAAATAGAGGCCGCGAGCCGCCCGGACGAGGGAAGCGAGTTTTCTTTTTATATTCCCCTGGCCCGGAACATGTGAGAGGGGGCCCGAAAGATTCGGGAGGGGTGGCGCCCAGATCTTCGAGGGAACAGCGTTCGCCAACCGAATAAAAGGGAGAAAACCAGGGCCATGAATGTGTATGAGGCGTTGAAAGAAAGTTTAAAAGAGCAAATCCAACGTCGCGGTCTTTCGGGACGCGGTGTAAGCGTCCGGTGCGAGGCCCTTTCCGCCGAAGAGGCCATTGGAAGGCCGGAGCATGATGATTATCCCATTGTCAGGGGCCGGGAGGTCATGGTGGAGGCGGTTTTTGAAGGCGCCCGGGGGCAGGCGTTTTCGGACGATTTTGAAAACACGGACCTCGCGGTGGACGATCTTTTGGACATGCGCCTGGACTCAAACCGGAAAAGGGCCGTCTTTGTCGCGGCGCTCAACGCGGTTTTCAGGCGCCTGGGGCTTTGCGGCCGGACCATCCACTGCAAAGACGACGAGCCCGCGCGATGCGCGGACTGTCTGCCAGACCTCATCGAGCCCGGGAAAAAGGTTTTGCTCGCGGGACATCAGCCGAGATTTCTTGAAATTCTTTCGTCGCATGGCCGGGTCAGGGCCGTTGATCTGGACGAGGGCCATATCGGGTCCGGGTTTTGCGGCGTGACCATCGAGCCGCCGGAGGCCACCCCGGACGCCATCGAATGGAGCGATCTGATATTCGCCACCGGATCGACCCTTGTCAACGGGACCATCGGGGATTTTCTGGACCGGGGCAGACCGGTTGTGTTTTACGGCGTCACCATTTCAGCGGCGGCCGTGATATTGAACCTGAGACGGTTCTGCCGGCTTGGGCGGTGAGGGGACGGGGCGGATTGTATCCCGATTTATATGAGTCCGGGATTATTGATTATTTGAGATTCCGGTAAATGTCTTTGCGGTGGCCGATTTTCACAATCAGGATCAAAAGGACTTCATCTTGAATTTCGTATATCACGCGGTAGTGTCCGACGCGAATTTTATGAAAGGGATTGTTCCCTTTCATTTTGGTGGAATTGGGATTTGGGAGTCGCCCGGAAAGGCCGTCAATTTTTTTTATGATTCGGTTTTGATCAGATTTTGGGATTTTTTTAAGGGCTTTGGCGGCGGATCGCTGGACCTCTATCCGGTATTTCAAGCTTCCAGCTCCTTTTTCAGCGTCTCCCATGGAATGGGCTCACCGGGCTCGGATTTGGCCTTCCATGCGTCTTCAATATCAAAACGGTCCTCCATTTCCCGAAGCAGTTCGAGGTCCTTAATGGAAACCAGGGCGGCCATGGCCTCTCCCCTCCGGGTCAAGACAAATGATTCGTTTCCAGACGCCACCCGATTAATGACATTCGCGAATTTTTTTCTTGCGTCGGCGGTGGTGATTTTGCTCAGCATAGCGGGCCCCTTTGATTTGAAAAAAAAGTCAAATGGATGGTTTTGATTATTTTACGCTTATTGTAATAGAGGGTAAAAGGCAGGTCAATGGTTTTCTATGGTTTAAAAGGAAACCTGAAACCGGAAAACAGGGGTGGGAAAATGATTGACAGCCATAAAAAATGGCGGGTATGATTCAATTTTTCATTATGCCTGTCATGCCCACCGGGGACACATTTAAGGAGGTTCATTTATGAAATTTCTGATCATCGGCGCCGACGCCGCCGGAATGAGCGCGGCCAGCCGGGCCGGGCGAAACATCCCGGGCATTGAGATCACGGTTCTGGAGAAAACCCGGGACGTGTCCTACAGCGCCTGCGGGATGCCCTACAACATCGCCGACCCGAATCGGGACATAGACGACCTGGTGGTTCGCGACGCCCGGACGTTCAGGGAAAAGCAGGGCATCCGTCTGCTGACCGGCCATGAGGCCACGTCCATTGATCCGGAGGCCAGGCGGGTTTTTGGAAAGGACTCGTCGGGGCGGGCGTTTGAGGAGCCCTACGACAAGCTTCTGATCGCCACCGGCGCCTCGCCCGTTATGCCGGACATGGAAGGCGCGGACCTGCCCGGGGTCATGGGGCTCAAAAGCCTGGGGGACGGCCGGAAAATAAAGGCGTGGCTCCGGGAGCGAAACGTCCGAAAAGTGGTGATCATGGGCATGGGATACATCGCTTTGGAAATGTGTGAGGCCCTGCGGTCCCGCGCCATCGAGGTGGAGATGGCCAAGCCCGGTCCTGTTTTCCTTCCCCGCATGGCCAAAGAGCTGTCGGAGGCCATTCGAAAAGAGACGGAGTCCCATGGCGCGGTCCTTCGCATGGGCGTTGAAATGAAGCGGATTGAGCCGACGGGGAATGCTTTGAAAATCGTGTGCGAAGACAGCCCCGACATGGAGGCGGACATGGTTCTGGCGGCCATGGGGGTCGTCCCCAACAGCGCCTTCGCCCTTTCGGCGGGCCTTAAAACCGACGTGGCCGGCGCCGTCGCCGCGGACCGGGCCATGCGAACCTCCGATCCCCATATTTACGCGGCCGGGGACTGCGCCGACGCCTTTCATGTGGTGACCGGCAAAAAGACATGGATTCCCCTGGCGCTTCGGGCCAACCGGGCCGGGTGGGCCGTGGCCGACCATTTGGCGGGCAAAGACGTCCGGCTCCCGGGCGTGGCCGGGGCCGCCGTGTTCAAGGTGTTTGATTTCGAGGCGGCCCAGGCGGGCGTCACCCAAAGGGAAGCCGTAAAGGAGGGGTTTGACCCGGCGTCCGTCACCATCAAGGCCCGGTCCCGGGCCCACGCCCATCCCGGGGCGTCGGAAATATGGATTCATATGGTCGGGGACAGGAAAAACGGGCGTCTTCTGGGCGCCCAGATGGCGGGGCGGGAAGGCTGCGCCCATCGGATCAACGCCGTGTCCGCGGCCCTGTCCGCCCGCATGACCGTGGAGGCGTTTTCCCAGGTCGATTTCGCCTACGCGCCGCCCTTCGGACCGGTCTGGGACCCCCTTCTCACGACGGCCGGTCAGCTCATGAAAAAGATGTGAGCCGGGCCCCTACCCCATCCACAGGGACCCGATCTGAAACGCCGCCACGGCAAGAGAAAACGCCAGGGTGGTGTTGAAGACCATGGAAAACGCCCCCCACTTCCAGGATCCGGCCTCCTGGGAGATGCACACCACCGTCACAAAACACGGCGCGTAGAAGATGGTGAAAAGAATCAGGGCAAACGCCACCGCCGGGCTCCAGCCGGGCGCGTTTTTAAGCCTCCGGGAAAGCGAGGCCCCGTCCCCGCCGTCCCCGGGCGGCTCGGCGCCCATGGAATAGGCGGTCCCCAGTGTGGAGACGATCACCTCCTTGGCCGCGAATCCCCCCAGGAGGGCGATGTTGGTCCGCCAGTCAAATCCGGCCAGACGGGTGACTTTTTCCATGGCCCCGCCCACGCGTCCGGCGATGGAATTCTGAAGCCCGGCCTCGGCCCGCTCGGCCTCGACCCGGGCCAGGGCCTTTTCCAATTCCAGCGCCCGGGGGGAAAGCCCGGCGCGCCCGGCGATCTCTTCGGACACGCCTTTGGGGGCGGCGGCCAGAATGGCGAGCTTTTTTTCATCAAATTTTTTCCGTCCGGATTCCGGAAGCCCCGGAAAGGTCATCATGGCCCACAGGATCACGGAGATTCCCAGGATCACGGTTCCCGCTTTTTTGATATACTGCCACGCCCGTTCCCAGGTGTGGATGAGCAGCCCCTTGAAAGTGGGGAGACGATAAGGGGGAAGCTCCATCACAAAGGGGGTGGATTCCCCCCTGATGATGACGGTTCGCAGAAGTTTGGCCGACAAAAGCGCCCCGATCCAGGAGATGACGGTGATGGAGAACATGACGACGGCCTCGTTTTTTTCAAAAAACGCGGCGATGAGCAGGGCGAACACCGGCAGTTTGGCCCCGCAGTTCATAAAGGGCACGGTGAGAAGGGTGGCCAGACGCTCGCGCCTGGATTTGAGGGTCCGGGCCGCCATGACCCCGGGGACGGCGCAGCCGCCGGCGATCCCCCCGGAGGTGACAAAGGCCATGACCGAGGCCCCGTGGAGGCCGAAATACCGGAACACCCGGTCCATCATGTACGACACCCGGGCCAGGTAGCCGGAATCCTCCAGCAGGGAAATGCCGAAAAACATGAAAACGATCAGGGGCATAAACCCCATCACCCCGCCCACGCCGTTGATGACCCCGGATATCAGAAGAGACTTGAGATGGCCCTCGGGAAGATACGCCTCCCCCAGCCCCCCCAGCCAGGCGAAAAAAGACTCCAGCCAGGCCACCGGGATCTCGCTGTAGGAAAAGGTGAAATGGTAAAGGCCCATGACCACCCCGGCCATGATGATGGGGCCCAGGAAACGGTTGGTCAGGAACTGGTCGATTTTGTCCGACGGCTGGAGCCGGTTCTGGTCCAGAGTATGTTTGACCACCCCCTGCTTGATGAGGGAGTTGATGTAGCCGTAGCGCTGGTCCGCGATCAGCGCCTCGGGATAGGCGTCGAAGGTGTTTTTCAGATGGGCGGAGACCTTTTCCACCAGACCCTCCAGGCGCCGGGAGAGCGCCGGGCTTTTTTTTCGGCCCAGGTCCAGGATCTGCTCGTCATTTTCCAGGTATTTCAGGGCGATCCACCGGGCCGGGTAGGTTTCGGTGAGAAAGCCGTCCTGTTCGATGACCGCCTCCATTTCATCCAGGGCGCCGTCGATGTCGTTGCCGTAAGAGATGTCCAGCGGCGCGGGTTTGGGGGTTTCCATGCTTTTGACCGCGGCGTCGATGAGCGCGTTTTTTCCCCGCCCGGTCCGGGCCACGGTGGGAACCACGGCGATCCCCAGAAGCTTTGAAAGCTTTTTCACATCGATTTCGATGCCGTAGGACTCGGCCATGTCCATCATGTTGAGGGCGAGGGTCACCGGCGCGCCCATCTCCAGGAACTGAATGGAAAGGTACAGGTTGCGCTCCAGGTTGGAGGCGTCCACGATGTTGATGACCATGTCGGGCTTTTCGTTCACCAGGAAATCCCGGGCCACCACCTCTTCCAGGGAGTAGGCCGTCAGGGAGTAAGTTCCGGGAAGGTCTGTCACGTCCAGAACCCCGTGTCTGGAGACGAATTCCCCCTGTTTGCGCTCCACTGTGATTCCCGGGTAGTTGCCCACGCGCTGCCGGGAGCCGGTGAGCGCGTTGAAAAGGGTGGTTTTCCCGGCATTGGGGTTGCCCGCCAGGGCGATGATGGGATGGGGCATCTCAGTCCGCCTCCACGTTGATATAGTCCGCCTCGCTGTTTCTCAGGGTGAGGGTGAAACCCATCACTTTGAGGGACAGGGGGTCGTAGAGGGGGGCGCGGCCCTGGACTCGGATTTTCGCGCCGGGAATCAGGCCCATGTCCCGGATGCGTCTTCCGAGCTCTCCGTTGGCGTTGATGGAGGAAATGGTTCCGGTCTGGCCCGCCTTCATTCGGCGCATGTTGATGATGCTCATGGGGTCAAAGGCTCCTTTCCGCTGGACGTGATGAGGTTTTGTTTCAATGATAAAGTTTTATACACCTAACTTTCTTTTCTGTCAATAAAAAGATTTACCGATACTTTTTTTATATGTCTTGACTTAACATTTATGCCCAGATAACATAAAGCGAATTTCAAATTTCACAGGGAGGGGGCATGAAGACACAGACCGGGCTTTCGGAGAGCCTGGAAGACTACCTGGAAGCCATACTGGAGTTGCAGGAAACGCGCCATGTGGCCAGGTCCAAGGATATCGCCGAGAAACTGGGGGTTCAGCGGGGATCGGTGACGGGCCGGCTCAAGAGCCTGGCGGAGAAGGGGCTCATCAACTATGAGGCCTACGGATTCATCACCCTGACCCCGGAAGGCGAAAAGACCGCCGGGGAGATCCGGCGGCGCCACGTCATCATCAAAGATTTTCTTTCAAATATTCTTCAACTCGGCGACGCTGAGGCCGACGCCGCGGCCTGCCGCATGGAGCATGTCATCGACACGAAGACCATTGAAACCCTGCTTCGGTTCATGGAGTTTATTGAGCGCTGCCCCCGGACGGGGTCCCGCTGGATCCGCGCCTTTGAGGAATTCTGCGTCGCTGAAAAGCCGGACCGTAAAGAATGCGAAAAATGCCTGGGAGAGGCCCCGCCGGCGCCGCCGGATTTGTGAGGCCCTTTCGGGCGGCGACGGGGTTCAATGGATTTTTCGGGGGTTTTTCGGGTTGACAATTTCCGGCCCGGTTATTATGATAAAGGTTCGACGCAAAAAAGATAAACAGCGTTTTTTGATTGAAACCCTATGGAAAGGAAATGTGTGAATCATGTCGGAAAATATTTTGGAAATCAATGACGACGATTTCGAGAAAGAGATTTTAAAGTCCGACAAGCCCGCGCTTGTCGATTTCTGGGCGCCCTGGTGCGGCCCCTGCAAGGCCATCGGCCCCATTGTGGAGTCTCTGGCCGCCGATTACAACGGCAAGGTCAAGTTCGCCAAGATGAACGTGGACGACAATCCCGCCACCCCGAGCCAATATGAAATCCGGGCCATTCCCACCCTGATTCTCTTTAAGGACGGACAGGCGGTGGAGCAGGCCACAGGGATGATGGCCAAACCCAAGCTTGAAGAATTAATCAAACAGGCGCTTTAAAGATTTGTCAGCTATGGAAAAAAACGATTATGATGTGGTGATCATCGGAGGCGGGCCCGCCGGACTCACGGCGGGTCTTTACGCGTCCCGGGCCCGGCTCAGAACCCTTCTTGTGGAAAAAGCCGCGCCCGGGGGCCAGGCGCTGATCACGGACTGGATTGAGAATTACCCCGGTTTCCCCGAGGGCGTCTCAGGGATGGACCTGGTGGAGAAGATGACCGACCAGGCCCGGAAGTTCGGCCTGGAGATCGAAAGCGACGAGGCGATGTCCATGGATCTGGATTCCGACCGAAAAACCCTCTCGCTTTCCGGAAAAACCCTGACCGCCTCCAGTGTCATCATCGCCACAGGCGCCGCCCCCCGGAACCTGGGGGTCCCGGGAGAGGAGCGCTTTTTCGGCAGGGGGCTTTCATTCTGCGCCACATGCGACGGGCCCTTTTACAAAGACAGGGTCCTGGCCGCCGTGGGGGGAGGGGACACCGCCGTTCAGGAGACGGTGTTTTTGACCCGGTTCGCCAAAAAAGTCTATCTCGTTCACCGAAGAGACCAGCTCCGGGCCACCCGAATCCTTCAGGAGCGGGCCCTTGCCAACGACCGGATCGAATTCGTCTGGGATTCGGTGGTCAAAGGCGTGGGGGGTCTTTCCAACATCGAGAACGTGACGGTTGAAAACGTCAAGACCGGCGAGGAGAGACAACTGTCGGTGGACGGCCTTTTTGTATGGATCGGCATTTTGCCCAACACCGGCTTTCTGGGCGATTCTCTCCGGCTTGATCCGTCCGGGTTTGTGATGACGGATGAAAAAATGGAAACCTCCGCCCCCGGCGTCTTTGCGGCGGGGGATGTGAGAAGCAAACCCCTGCGGCAGATTTCAACCGCCGTGGGAGACGCCGCCACAGCTGCTTTTTCAGCGGAACATTATATTGAGAGTCTATGACGATGAAAAAAACAATCACCGTTTTGGTTTGTATGGTTTTTCTGGCGGGGTGCGGCGGATCGCTTAAAAATACCCGGGAGGAAAGAACGGCCCATGAGCTGGCGGACGCGGGCATGACGCATTTCGCCAATGGCGATTACAAAAAAGCCATCGCGGCCTTTGAGAATTTGAGAGACTGGTACCCTTTCAGCGATCTCGCGGAGCTGGCGGAATTAAAAATCGCCGACTCGTATTTCCAGCGAAAGCAATACCCGGAGGCCATCGCCGAGTATGAGTCGTTCAAAAGCCTTCATCCCCGGAACAGGGCCATGCCCCATGTGTTTTACCGGATCGCCCTGTCTTATTACCGGCAGATCAGAACTGTGGACCGGGACCAGGGCTCCACGAAGCTGGCCATTGAGTCTTTTGAGGAGCTGAACCGCCGGTTCCCTGATCATCCGTACCGGGACGTGGGCAAATATATCCGGAAATGCAGAAGCGACATGGCGGAAAATATTTTTTACATCGGGTCGCATTATTTCAAGGCCAAACGCTACGAGGCCGCCATGGTCCGGTTTCAATCCATCCTTGACGACTATAAGGACATCCTTCCGACGCTTGGAAAGGCCCGGCACTTCATCAATGTGTCCAAAAGCCTGATCAAGGAAAGGGACGCCGAAGAGGCCCTGAAAAAAAAGGAAGAGAAGGAAAAGGTCAAAGGATCATCCGGTTCCTGACCTCCCCGGGCGAAATCCCTTTGGCCATGACGGTCCGGCTTTTTCCTTCGGGAAGCGACACCCGGACCGGCTGAACGGACCCCGCGGGCGCCTTGCTGTAGCCCACGCAGATGGACGCCGCGAAATCGATGTCCATGTCTTTTTCGTCTCCCCTCAGAAGCGCCACCGGGCCTGGGACTGTCTCCGTTTTGAGTAAAATATCCCTGTCCGGGTCCCGAAGCCGCTCCATGTTCCGGTTGTCGCCCCGGCTCCGGCCCACAATGATCTTCATCCCGTCGCTGATTCGAAAATGCCGGCCGTATTTGAGCAGACGCAACTCTTCTTCGGTGAAACGGTCCTGGCGCTCAAAGAGATCTTTAAGCCGGGCGGAATACCCCTTGTCAGTGAGCAGACACCCCCCGGCGGGCGCCGGGTAGTCCGTCACTCCGTATTTTTTCGCCAGCTCGATCTGGGGTTTTCGCGACCGTCCCGTCAGGCTGAGCAAAGACTCCCGGCTCACAAGACCCTCTTTTTCCGGAATGGTCTCAGGAAGCCTGCCGGCGCTTAAGGGCCGAAGGATATGGCCGTCAAACCCGGAATGCTTTTCCACGTATCTCAACGAGGGACGGGTCTGGGACATGGGGCGCTGGCCCAAAACCTCCCCGCTGAAAAGAAAATCGAACTTTTGGGTTTTCATCTCCTCCCCGGCCAGCCGGAACATCAGGGCGTGGCAGTCCATGCAGGGATTCATGTGTTTCCCGTATCCGCATGGCGGGTTTTGAAGCATCTCCATATAATCGGGAAAGATGTTTCGGACGGTGATGGGAATTCCGGTCATCCGCGCCGCTTTTTTCGCTTTTTCAGATGAAAAGAACGGGGTCTCAAAAGTGATCCACTCCACCTCGACTCCCGCCTGTCGCAGAACAAGGGCCGAAAGGATGCTGTCAAGCCCTCCCGAGCAAAGGCCCAGCGCCCTGCTTTTTTTTTTATTTGAATTCATAATCTCATACTTTCAATCGGTTATCGGGTTTTTTAAAACGGCGCCACACCCGCCGTTTCCGGAGCCGCTTTGATATAGTAAATTCCGAAGAGTCGTGTGTCAAGGCCCAAAGCGCCGTAAAACCGTTTGTTTTAAAAAAAGATTGAAAAAACCCTTTAAAAAATGTTAGCGTCTATAATTTGGTTTTTAACGGCCGGCAAGGGCGGGAAGAGATGAAAAAAACATTGGGGGAAGAACAGAAACAGGCGCTGAAGTCGCTTCCGGGGGTGGACCATATCCTTGAGATATCCTCCGGCGGGTTTGCCCGAAAAAATATCCCCCATGCCGTTGCCGTCCGAAGCGTCCGACGGGCCATCCAGGGTTTCAGGGCCGACATTATCCGGGGGGACGGGCTTTGGGACAAAGGCGGGATATCCGACGACCGGATCCTGGAGCGGGCGGAGGCGGAGGCGGAGGCGGACATGGCCTTTAAGCTGGTCCCGGTGATCAACGCCACCGGGGTGATCATCCACACCAACCTCGGCCGCTCCCTTCTGGCCGAAGAGGCGCTGGAACGCATATCCGGCATATCCTCCCGGTATTCCAACCTCGAATTCGACCTGGAGGCGGGCGCCCGGGGGTCCCGGCACGCCATTGTCGAGGAGCTTTTATGCGAGATATCCGGGGCCGAGTCGGCCATGGCCGTCAACAACAACGCGGCGGCCGTGCTCATCTGCCTGGACACCCTGGCCCGGGGACGCAGGGTGGCGGTCTCCAGGGGAGAGCTGGTGGAGATCGGCGGCTCCTTCAGAATCCCGGATGTGATGAAAAAAAGCGGCTGCCGGTTAAAAGAGGTGGGAACCACCAACCGGACCCATCTTCGGGACTACGGGGAGGCGCTGGACGATGAGGACGTGGCGCTTCTGCTCAAGGTGCACACCAGCAATTACAGCGTGGTGGGATTCGCCTCCGATGTGCCCCTCAAGGACCTGGTCGCCCTGGGCGCGGCCCGAAGCGCGCCGGTGATGGAGGATTTGGGAAGCGGGACCTTCATCGATTTTTCCCGGTTCGGACTGGAAAAGGAGCCCACCGTCCAGGAATCGGTGGCGTCGGGAGCCGATGTGGTGACATTCAGTGGAGACAAGCTTTTGGGCGGCCCCCAGGCCGGGGTCATCGTGGGCCGGAAGCGGGTGGTGGATCAAATCAAACAAAATCCCCTGGCCCGGGCCATGCGCGTGGATAAACTGACCCTGGCGGCCCTGGAGGCGACCCTTCGGATTTACCGCGACCCCCCTGAAAAGGCCGTTCGCCGGATTCCGGTCCTGGACATGCTCACCCTTCCCATGGGGACCATCGAAAAACGGGCCGGGGACCTGGCGGCCCGGCTCAGACAAATAGACGATCCCCGGCTGGAGATCACGGAGCTGGACGGTTTTTCAAAAGCCGGCGGCGGCTCTCTTCCCCTTTTGAGGCTTTCCACGAAATGCGTGGCCATGAGGGTGTCGGGGGTCTCGGCCAACCGGGCGGAAAAAATGATGCGCGCGTTCTCCCCCCCGGTCATCGGCCGAATCGAGCGCGACCGGCTGATCCTGGACGCCAGGACCATCCGGGATGACGAGCCCCCGGTCATCGCCCGGGCGGCGCTGGACATGCTGAGAAGGCTGTAAAAAATCTATTTTTCACAATGCCGCCTGAGCGGTTTTTTACGAGTTGATTAAAATATGGTCAAAAAAAGATTGTTAAATCCGTTAAGCGCGGTTCGGGATTTTTTGGATCACGGAAGCGATTTCGGCTCCGGAACCCAGGTTCCGTCCAGACATCTTTCCGAGATCAACGACCGGTTCATGCGGGACTTCCCGGACATTCGATCCGGCAAAGCGTTCATCGGTCTGGCCATGGCCGCCATGAAATCCGCGCCCAAATTCGGCGCCGTGGCGATTCGAATGCCCGTGTCAAAAGATGATGGCGAGGACGAAAACGAGGCAAAGGCCATTGAAAGGCTTTTTAAGGCCGGGAAAATCATTGATCCCCTGGTTCAGAGCAAAAAGGGAATGTGGGGCCCTCTGGATCCCTTTACCCTGGTGTGCTTTTTCCCGGGAAAGGATCGAAATATCTGCGAAGCCGCGGCCGCCCAGATGAGGTATGATCTCTCGGCCCTGGGGAAAGAGGGGGTTTTCATCGGCGTGGCCGAT
Source organism: Candidatus Desulfarcum epimagneticum (assembly GCA_900659855.1). Taxonomy (NCBI): domain Bacteria; kingdom Pseudomonadati; phylum Thermodesulfobacteriota; class Desulfobacteria; order Desulfobacterales; family Desulfobacteraceae; genus Candidatus Desulfarcum; species Candidatus Desulfarcum epimagneticum. Next base: position 266,573 of record CAACVI010000034.1, on the reverse strand, counting down.
TATCCCCGCCACGGCTTTTTAAGGGGCCAGGTTCTGGACAACGCCCGAAAGGCCCTGGCCGAAGCCCTGATGACCGGGCCGGGAAGCATCGTGACCTTCAACGCCGTGAGTTTGAATGTCAGCGGAGATGAGCTGTATGAAAAAGGAGAGGTGGACTGGGCCGTGGAAGAGTTCAAGATGGCCCTGGTCATGGACCCCCTGAATCTCAATGTCATCAACAGCCTGGGGGTGTGCCACGGGGTTTTGGGGCGCCACGAGGAAGCCCTGGCCGAATTCAAAAGGGCCATTGAAATCGATCCGTCCCAGGTGATGCCCATTTACAACGCCGGGTTCGTGAGCGCGTGCCTGGGGCGGCATGACCAGGCGTTTGGGTATTTCCGGAAAGCCGAGGAAATAGGAGAGAACGTGTTCGAGGTCTCATTTCAGACCGGGAAGCTGCTTTTGGAGATGGACAACCCTGAAAAGGCCGCCGAATACTTCGAAAAGGCGGCTGACATCAGGCCTGAAAACGCCCCGACGGCCTTTTTCTTAGGCGAGTGCCGCGTTGCGGCGGGAATGATCGAAGAGGCCGAGTTCTGCTATAAAAAAGCGGTGAAAAACAATCCCAATGACGCGCTGTCCCTTTCCGCCCTGGGCCATCTGTATGAGACCTCCGGGAAAAACCTGGAAATCGCCGAGATGTTTTGCCGGGAAAGCGTGAAGCTGGTTCCGGAAAACGGCCTGTTCCGACACCGGCTGGGACGGGTTTACTTCAAGCAGAAACGTTTTCCCCAGGCCCTGGCGGAGTTCAAAAAAGCCGGGGAGCTGGGGCACGATTCCCGCGCGGATATTGAAAAAATCAAAGGGGCCGGACGCGGATGACTCCTGCGGAATTCGCTTGAAAATCTCTGAATTCATCTTATATTAAGGAATTGGATGAGCGCCCCGACTCCCTTTTAAAAAAGGACGGAACGCGAATCCGATCCAATCAAACCACCAAACCATCAAGGAGGCGCGCATACCATGCCTATATACGAATACACATGCGATGACTGCGGAAAGAATTTTGAGCGGCTGGTTTTCGGAAGCGAGATTCCGGACTGCCCGGACTGTGACGGGAAAAAAGTGAAAAAAATGATGTCGGCCTGCGGATTTTTAAGCAAGGGCGCCGGGGGAGAGACCGTCGCCTCGTCGGCCTCGGCCGCCTCGGCCTGCGGGAGCTGCTCGGCGGGAAGCTGCGCGTCGTGCGGCCACTGATGAAATCAAACATCAAAATCGGCACAAGGGGAAGCGCCCTGGCGCTTTGGCAGGCCAACTGGGTGAAATCGGCCATTGAAAAAAGATTCCCTTCTGTTTCGGCGAAGCTTGAGATCATCAAGACAAAGGGCGACCGGTTTTTGAAGGCCCCCCTGGCGGAGATCGGGGGAAAGGGTCTTTTTGTCAAAGAGATCGAGCAGGCGCTGATGGATCAACGGATCGACATCGCGGTCCACAGCATGAAGGACATGCCGGGCGACATTCCCCCGGGCCTTGTGATCGGGGCGGTTCCCGAGAGGGAAGACCCCCGCGACGCGCTTGTGTCCCGGGACGGGCTCGGTTTTCAGGATCTGCCCGCGGGCGCCCGCGTGGGAACGGGGAGTCTGCGCCGGGCGGCCCAGCTTCTTCACCGGCGTCCGGACATTGAGATCGCCCCTTTAAGAGGCAATTTAAACACGCGCCTGGAAAAGCTTGAGAAAGAAAACCTGGACGCCATTGTGCTGGCGGTGGCCGGGATCCGGCGTCTGGGTCTGGAGGACCGGATCACCCAGCGTCTGGACGCGGACGCCATGCTTCCGGCCGTGGGACAGGGGGCGCTTTGCCTGGAAATTCGGGAAAACGACCCTGAGACCGACGCCCTGACACGTCCGTTGAACCACGACGCGTCCCGCGCCGCCGTGGAGGGGGAGCGGGCCTTTTTAAAGCGCCTGGGCGGGGACTGCCATGTCCCGGTGGCGGCCCATGGCCGCATGGAGGGCGGGGTCCTCACTCTCACCGGCCTGGTGGCGGACGTTTCAGGAAAAAAAATAGCCAGACATCTGGAGACGGGAAGGCCTGAATCCGCCGGTGAAATCGGCGTGTGTCTGGCCGAGGCGCTGATCTCCCGGGGCGCGGACGAAATCCTTAAGGATTTCAGGGAATAAGAAAAGGAAGCGCTTAAAGAGACATGCGGGTCGCCAAAGAGCATAGACACGGGGATGTGAGGTCCCTTGAGGTGGGGTCCAACCCCCTGGGCCGGGTTCTGATGACCACGCGCCTGTATCTGATCGGGGATGTCCTCATCGACACGGGCCACAGCATGATGGAAAAAGCGGTCCTGGACTACCTGGCGGGCCGAAACCTTCGCGCTCTGGTCCTCACCCACCACCACGAAGACCACTGCGGAAACGCCGCCGCCATCGCCGAACGGTTTTCCATCCCGATTTTCGGCCATTCGATCACCGCCGAAAAGCTCAAGTCGAAGAGAAAAATCATGCCTTACCAGCGCCTGGTGTGGGGGCCCGCCGCAAATGCCCGGGTCCGCCCGGCAAAGGACCGGATGGAGTTCGGCCCGGTATGTCTTGAGCCGTCTCACTGCCCCGGCCATTCGCCGGACATGACCGTGTGGCTGGACAAAGACCATGGCCGTCTTTTTTCCGGGGACCTGTTTTTGGGGGAGAGGATCAAATTTTTCAGGTCCGATGAAAAAATCGACGCCCAGATACTTTCTCTTAAAAAGGCGCTGGCCCTGGACTTTGACGCGCTGCTCTGCGGCCACCACCCGGTTTTGAAAAACGGAAAGGCGAAGCTTAAGGCCAAACTGGCCTTTCTGGAGGATTTTTTGGGAAGGGTGGCGCGCATGCGGGACAAGGGGATGGATTTGAAGGCCATCATGAAAAGCGGCGCGTTTCGGGAAGACTGGTTCATCCGCCTTCTTTCCATGGGAAATGTGTCCCGGAAAATGATGGCGCGCTCGTGTCTTAACGCCATCGAACGCCGTCGCGCCGGGTAAACCCTTTGATAATTTTGATAAACTCGTAAAAAAATCAACTGAATAAGGACCAGCAATTCATTCATGAAGAAAAAAACAACCGAAAAAAAAGGAAAGGTCTTTCTGGTGGGAGCCGGACCGGGAGATCCGGGGCTCATCACCGTCAAGGGCTTGGAATGTGTCGCCAAAGCCGATGTCGTCATCTACGATTACCTGGCCAACCCGGCGTTTCTGCGGCATGCCGCCAAAGACGCCGAGCTGATTTATGTGGGCAAAAAAGGCGGGGACCACACCATGTCCCAGGAGGGCATCAACGCGCTGATTGTTCAAAAGGCCAAAACCGGCGCGCGCGTGACGCGCCTGAAAGGCGGGGACCCGTTTATTTTCGGGCGCGGGGGCGAGGAGGTGGAGACCCTGGCCGGGGCGGGCGTTTCTTTTGAGGTGGTCCCGGGCGTCACTTCGGCCATCGCGGCCCCGGCTTACGCCGGAATTCCTTTGACCCACCGGGGCGCGGCCTCTTCGGTCACTTTTGTGACCGGACACGAGGACCCCCTGAAAGAAGGCTCGGACATTGACTGGGAGGTTCTGGCCAAAAACCCCGGGACCCTGGTTTTTTTGATGGGCATGAAAAACCTGGCCGATATCGCCTCTCTTTTGATGAAACACGGGAAAAGCGAAGACACCCCGGCCGCCATTGTGCGGCGGGGAACCACCGGGGAGCAAAGAACCGTTTCCGGAACCCTTGAAACCATTTTCCAGCGCGCGACAGACGCCGGCATGAAGGCCCCGGCCGTGATTGTGGTGGGAAAAGTGGCGGGTTTGCGAAAGTCCATGAAATGGTTTGAGAACCGTCCCCTGATGGGAAAAACCATCGTGACGACCCGGGCCCGGGCCCAGGCCGGGGAATTTTCCAGGATGCTTGAGAGCCTGGGCGCGCGGGCGCTGGAGTTTCCGACCATTGAAATCGCCCCGCCCGAGGACCCCATTCCCCTGTCAAAGGCGGTGGATGACATCGCCTCTTATGACTGGCTGGTGTTCACCAGCGTCAACGGGGTTCAGCGCTTCTTTGAGGCCCTTTTTGAAAAAAACAAAGACGCCCGGGCGCTGGCCCCGGTGAAAACCGCCGTCATCGGCCCGGCCACGGAACAGCGCCTCCTGGATTTCGGGGTGAGAAGCGACATCGTCCCCGAGACCTACCGGGCGGAATCCATCGTGGCGGCCTTTGAGAAAACGGATATTGAAGGGAAGCGGGTCCTGCTTCCAAGGGCAAAGGACGCCCGGCCCATCCTGCCGGTGGAATTGCGAAAGATGGGCGCCCATGTGGACGAGGTCCCGGCCTACCGGGCCAGGCCGGTGTCAAAGGGCGCCGGGGAGCTGGTCTCGCTTCTGGAAAAAAAGGAGATCGACATGGTCGTTTTCACCAGCTCCTCCACCGCGCGAAACTTCGCGGCCCTTCTGCCCCCCGGGCGAATGGATGAGCTGATGGAATCTGTGACCGTGGCCGTCATCGGCCCCATCACCGCCCGGACCGCGCTGGATCTGGGCTTTCAGGTGGATGTCAGCGCCGATGAGTACACCATGGAGGGGCTGACCCGCGCCATTTTAAAGTGGGCCGAAGGGGCCGCCTCCCCATGCTGACCCAGAACCTGATGGACGCCCGCGGCCGGCGGATTCGCTACCTGCGCGTGTCCGTCACCGACCGGTGCAACTTAAGATGCCTGTACTGCATGCCCGAAGGGCTTGACCCCAAAATGTCCCACGACCGCATCCTCACCTATGAGGAGATCGCCCGGGTCATCCGCGCGGGCCGGGCGCTGGGCGTTTCCAAAATTCGGCTCACCGGGGGAGAGCCCCTTGTGCGAAAGGGGTTTTCGGGTTTTTTAAAGACCATGGCGCCCTGGGAGGGGATCGAGGATGTGTCTTTGACCACCAACGGGGTTTTGCTCAAATCCCGCGTGGAAAAGATTCGATCCGCCGGGATTCGGCGGATCAATGTCAGCCTGGACACCCTGGACCCCGGGAAATTCAAACGAATCGCCGGCGTTGACGCTTTCAAAGAGGTGTGGGACGGCATACAGGCCGCCCACGCGGCCGGAATGGCGCCCATTAAGATCAACGTGGTGCCCATGCGCGGAATCAACGACGATGAGCTGGAGGACTTCGCCCGGCTCACCTTTGACTATCCCTTTCATGTCCGTTTTATCGAATACATGCCCATGGGCGCCGCGCCCCTTGAAGACGGGGTCGGCGTCATGTCCGGGGAAATCCGGCGGAATCTCGGACGAATCGGGGAGCTGATCCCCATTGAAAAGGGAAAAAACGACGGCCCGGCGAAGCGATACGCCTTTCCCGGGGCCAAAGGGGAAATCGGCCTCATCAGCCCGGTGAGCCGGCATTTCTGCCACGCCTGCGACCGCCTGAGGCTCACGGCGTCGGGCGCCCTTCGGCCCTGCCTGCTGTCGGACAAAGAGGTGGATTTAAAGGGTCCCATGCGCTCGGGCTGCTCCGGCGAGGACCTGGAAAGGCTTTTTATCTCGGCGGTGGAGCAAAAACCCTCGCGCCACCATTTGACCGAGGCCCCGGCCGAGGCGGCCCCTTGCCGCATGTCCGCCATTGGGGGGTGAAAGTCGTCTTTTTCCCTTTGTTGACTTTGCGTCCCGGATGACGTAAATTTGACGACATGAACACGCTGGCGACATTGAGGAAAAACACATGACGGAATGGAAATGGAATGGCTCCAGGTGGTGGAAATTTGATTTTCATGCCCACACGCCCGCTTCCAGCGATTACGGAAAAGGCCCGAATCAGGCGAGTCTGAAAAAACGCGAGAAAGAAGAATGGCTGCTGGATCACATGCGCGCGGGCATTGATTGCGTGGCGATTACCGATCATAACACCGCCGCCTGGATTGATCCGCTTAAAGCCGCGTTGGAGCGCCTGAAACGGAAAAAAACCGATGGGTTCCGTCAACTTTATCTGTTCCCGGGAATGGAGATTTCCGTCCATGGCGGAATCCATCTCCTGGCCATATTCGATCCTTCAAAGAGCGGCTCGGACCTTGAGGCCCTTCGCGGGGCTGTGGGGTATAAAGGGGCTCCTGGAGAAAGCGACGGCGTCACACATAAATCGTTCGCAGAGGTCGTCGGCGCAATCGTTGAGAGGGGGGGCATCGCGATTCCCGCCCACGCGGATAAGAGAAATGGTTTGTTTACGTGGAAAGGGCAGACATTGTCTCAGGCGCTGGACTGTGACCCGATCTTCGCCATGGAGGTGGTGAATCCCGCCTTACAAAAACCACAATTATACAATGAAAAAAACCCGCGCTGGACCGAATTGCTGGGATCGGATTCCCATCATCCTTCCGGAAGTCCGGGACAGCGATACCCGGGCAGTCATTTCACCTGGGTCAAGATGGGCGTCCCCAATATCGAGGGACTGCGTCTGGCTCTTCTGGACGGATCTCTTTCCGCGCGGCGCTCCGATCAGGAAAGCGGGGACCCCAATGATCACGCCCCGCTGGCGTTGGAATCCATGGAAATTTCCAGGGCTCGTTTTTTAGGACGATCCGAAAAATTTTCCCTCGGGCTCAATCCCTGGCTGAACGCCGTCATCGGCGGGAGAGGGACAGGCAAGTCAACCGGGGTGGAGTTTCTTCGCATTGCCCTTCGACGCGGGGATGAACTGCCGCCTGAGCTGGAATCGGACTTTGAAAAATACGGCAGGGTCTATTCGAATCGGGAAGACACCGGGCTGCTTACAGAAGAGTCCTCAATCAGGGTGATTTACCGAAAGAACGGCGACCGGTTTCGTGTCCAGTGGAATGATTCCGGAGATCTTGAACCGATTGAACAGGAATCCGGCGGAGAGTGGCGCCCGGCGGAAGGCGACATTCGTCAGCGGTTTCCGGTTCGGATTTACAGCCAGAAGCAGATATTCCAGCTTGCCAAAACGCCGCTTGCATTGCTGGGGGTTGTGGACGACGCGCCGGAGGTGAATCTTCGCTCCTGGTCCGAAAAATGGGACGCGGAGCAAGCCAGATTCCTGTCGCTTCGCGCCAGGGCCAGGGAGATGGAGACCGGTCTTGCCGATGAGCCGCGATTCTTGGGGGAACTGGATGACGTGAAACGAAAACTGGCCGTCTTTGAAGAGGCGGGACATGCCGATGTCCTTCAACTGTTTCAAAAAAGAAGCCGCCAGAAACGAACAGTCGAAGCATGGGAGGAAAGCTGGAACGCCGCCGGGGATCAGCTGCGAAAAATCGCGTCTGAAATTGTTCCGGACCATCTGGATAAAACCGACTTTGATCCTGATTCGGCGGAAGATTCCGGACTGCTGTGTCTGGCCGCCGAGGCGCTCAGCCGTTTAGAAGAAATTCGCAAGGCCCTAGAGGCTCTGTCATCTCAAGCGAATGAAGCGATCTCAAGGTGGTTGACAAAAAAAGTTGAATCCTCCTGGATGCGCGGCGTCAACGCCTCCGAAAAGGCGTACGAAGACTTGCGGGAAAAACTGGCCGGCGAAGGAGCGGGCGCCCCCGACGCTTATGGGGAGCTGGTTCAGCGCCGGCAGGCTGTGGAGCGGCGGCTGAGGGAACTGGAGGGCCGAAGAAAACAAGTTTCAGAGCTGAAGACGCAGGCCGATGAATCTCTTAGGCGATTGCTGAAGATTCGCCGGGAACGGACCGAATCCCGACGAAAATTTCTGGATCATGTTTTGGGTGAAAACCGGCATATCCGGATAGAGGTCGCCCCATACGGTTCCGGAGAAACCGCCAAAGAGGAATTTCGCCGTTTGATTCAAAGAGAAGGCGGCGGATTTGAAAAGGATGTTGATTCCCTGCTTGGAAAACTTCATGCAAACGTGGATGGTCCAGAGGATATCGAAAAGAATCTCGCGGACATCAAGGACAGGGTCAGAGCCATCATATCGGGGCGATCCGATTCAAATTCGTTGTTCAAAGATCAGCGTTTCGCGGCCCATATCAGAAAGCTTCCCCCAGAGGCCATGGACCGCCTTGAGTTGTGGTTTCCGGAGGATTCACTTCACGTCCGGTATAGCGCGACGGGGGATGGGCGGGGCTTTCGGTCCATTCAGCAAGGCTCGCCGGGCCAGAAGACCGCCGCGCTTTTGGCCTTTCTGCTTTCCTACGGCGAAGAGCCCCTGATCCTGGACCAGCCGGAAGATGACCTGGACAACCGCCTTATTTATGATTTGATCGTAAACCGGTTGCGGGAGGTTAAACGCCATAGACAGGTGATCGTGGTCACGCACAACGCAAACATTGTGGTCAACGGCGACGCGGAGCTGGTGGTCGCCCTTTCCGTGAAAGGCGGGGAAACGCGTGTGGAGTCTCAGGGCGGTCTTCAGGAGAAAATCGTTCGCCACGCTGTTTGCGCGGTTATGGAAGGCGGCCGCAAAGCCTTTGAAGATCGTTATCGCCGCATTGCCCTGGAGGACCGCCATGTTTGACACACCGGAAGAACTGCTGGAAAAAATACGTCTCGGGGAAGACACTTCTCTTGAGCTGAAATCCGTTCGTTTTAAGGGACAGCGGGTCGCGGAGCCGAAGCGCGAAGATTTGGCCGATGAAATCGCGGCGATGGCCAACACCCATGACGGCGCGCTTGTTCTGGGTGTGGACGATAAAACCCGGGACATTGAGGGCATTCCTTTGGAGCGTCTTGAAGCCGTCGAACGTTATGTGTATGAAATCTGCAACGAGAGCATTAAGCCACCGGTTTTGTTTTTATCTTTTCGTATGCGGCTTCCCGATAAAACAGGCGTTTCCCGGCCGGCGCTTAAAGTCGATATCCCGCGCAGTCTGTTTGTTCATGAAAGTCCGGGGGGATATTTTCATCGCCAGGGGAGTTCGAAACGAAAAATGCCGCCGGACTATCTTGCCCGTTTGTTTCAACAGCGCAGCCAGGCCAGGTTGATCAGATTCGAAGAACAGTCGGTTCCCCAATCGAGCCTTGACGATTTGTCCGAGGGCTTGTGGCGCAAATATTCGGCCCGTTCAAATGAGCCGGCCGAGACTTTGCTGCTGAAAAGAAACCTGCTGTCAAAAGAAGAAAGCGGAGTGGTTCGCGCTTCGGTGGCCGGCGTCCTGTTTTGCTGCGAGCGCCCGGAGCGCTTCTTGTCAAGCGCTTATGTGGAAGCCGTTCGCTACCGGGGAAAGAAGCGGGACTCCAATTATCAAATGGACGCTCAAAAAATTCGCGGCCCGCTGGATCGGCAGATTCATCAGACCATGGCGTTTTTAAAAAGAAATCAAACGGTCATGGCCGTAAAGAAACCCCATCGGATTGAAAAAACGCAGTTCAGCGAACGGGCTGTCTTTGAGGCTGTGGTCAACGCTGTGGCGCACCGTGATTATTCAATTTTCGGTTCAAAGATCCGGTTTTTTATGTTTGATGACCGCCTGGAAATTTATTCGCCGGGCCCCCTCCCGAACACAGTGACTTTGGACAACATAGCGCTTCGCCAGGCCACCCGGAATGAGCTGATTACGAGTCTGCTGGCCGAAACGCCGGTGACGGAATCGATTGGCGATGTGGGACGTGGTTTTTATATGGAAAAGCGGGGGGAGGGCGTTCCCATTATCATGGATGAGAGCGAGCGTTTGTCCGGTAAAAAACCGGTCTATCAATTGATTGACAACGCGGAACTCCTGCTGACTGTTTTCTCCGCCACAAACCGTTGACATCCCTCCGTTTAGACGGACTCGTAAAAAAAGGCATGGCAGTTTTTTTAGGAGGCCGTCACGGATTGAGGCTGTCACAACTATTGATGGCGTCGTAAAAAATCCGATCTACGGCGTTGCAGCGCTTATTTTTAATCAAGGCATACTACATGTATTGCCTTGATTAAAAATAACCACTACGCCTTGTATATCGAATTTTTGACTTAGCCATCCCAAGCTTTTTTACGAGTTTATCAACTATTGACGGTCGGGTTCTGAAAAGCTTGACCTCCCAACCATCTCACACCTTTTTTTTCAGATAAGACAAAACCCCCTGGGCCGCCTCGCGTCCCGAGGAGATGGCCCGCACGATCAAAGACTGCCCGATGGTCATGTCCCCGGCCACGAAGACCCCGTCCACGCTGGTCATGCGGTGAGGGTCTGCCTTGACATTTCCCCTGGAGTCGGTCTCCAGGTTAAACGCCTGGATGAGGGGTTTGTTCCCGGGGCCGGTGAATCCCATGGCCAGGATGACCAGGTCCGCCTCGATTTCAAATTCAGAGCCCGGGATCTCTTTGGGGACCGGGGGCTCGCCGGCCGTCCATTCCACTTCGACGCATTTGAGCTTTTTCACCTGCCCGAACTCTCCCTCAAACGCCTGGGTGGCGGTGGACCACCGCCGCTCCCCGCCCTCCTTGTGAGCGTGGGAGGTTCTTAAGACTTGGGGCCACATGGGCCAGGGGGTCTCATCCGGCCTTTCCTCCGGGGGTTTGGGCATGATCTCCAGCTGCGTCACGCTCTGGGCCCCCTGCCTCAGGGCCGTGCCCACGCAGTCCGAGCCGGTGTCGCCGCCGCCGATGACCACGACTTTTTTCCCCCGGGCGTCTATTTCCAGGGAGGGGTCGATGGCGTTTCCCCGGTTTTTGATGTTCTGCTGAACCAGGTAGTCCATGGCGAAATGAACGCCGTCCAGGTCCCGCCCCGGGATCGGCAGATCCCGGTAGGCCCGGGCCCCGCAGGCCAGGCACACGGCGTTGAAATGTTTCAAAAGATACTTCAAGGAGATGTCTTCCCCGGCCACGATCCCGGTCTCAAAGATCACCCCTTCGTCTTTCATCAGTTGGACGCGCCGGTCGATGACCCGTTTTTCCATTTTGAAATCCGGGATTCCGTAGCGAAGAAGGCCGCCCGGCTTATCGGCCTCGTCAAACACCGTCACAAGGACGCCGGCGCGGTTCAGGGTGTCGGCGGCGGCCAGCCCGGCGGGGCCCGACCCGATGATCGCCGCGGATGTTCCGTCCCTCCTTTCGGGGGGACTGGGTTTCATCAGACCGGTCTCAAAGGCTTTTTCAATCACCGCCAGCTCAATCTCCCGGACGGACACCGGGCCCTGGTGGATTCCGCCCACGCAGGCGGACTCGCACAGGGCCGGGCACAGGCGGCCGGTGAACTCGGGAAAATTATTGGTGGAAAGCAGCATGTCCAGGGCCTCTTTCCACAGCCCCCGGTGGATGAATTCGTTGAGTTCCGGGATATGGTTCGCCGCCGGACATCCGTAAGCGTGGCAGAAAGGAACCCCGCAGTCCATGCACCGGGCCGCCTGTTCCAGAATTTCGTTTTCGCCGGCTTTGATCTCCACCTCCCGGTGGTCTTTCAGGCGCTCCTCCACCGGCCGGTAAGAGGGCTCTTTCCGGTCGTATTCCATGATTCCGCCTGGTTTACCCATGCCACACCTCTTGTCTTTCCGTCTCTTCGTCTTCCCGGATCATCTTGCCAAGGGCCTTTCGATATTCCATGGGAAAAATTTTCGTGAAAAAGGGCAGCTCCGATTCCCAGGAATTGAGAATCTTTTCAGCCCGGACGCTTTTTGTGTGTTGAAAGTGTTTTTCAATCATGGTTTTCAGCTCTTTCTCATCCTGGGGATCGGTCACCGACTCCAGGTCCACCATGTCCAGATTGCATCTTTTGTCAAACTGCTGATGGGGGTCATAGACATAGGCGATGCCCCCGCTCATTCCGGCGGCGAAGTTGATGCCGGTCTCCCCCAGGATCGTCACCCGTCCCCCGGTCATGTATTCGCAGGCGTGGTCCCCCACGCCCTCCACCACGGCCCAGGCGCCGCTGTTCCGAATGGCGAAGCGCTGGCCCGCCTTGCCGTGGATATACACCTCGCCGGAGACGGCGCCGTAAAGGATGACGTTTCCGGCGATGACGTTTTCGCAAGGGTCAAAGGAGGCGCCGGGGTAGGGGTTGACGATGATTTTTCCCCCTGAAAGGCCCTTGCCCAGGTAGTCGTTGGCCTCGCCATGCAGCTCAAGGGTCAGGCCCTTCGCGGCGAAGGCGCCGAAGCTCTGGCCCGCCGCGCCGGTGAGCCGGCAGGTGATGGCGTCGTCGGGAAGCCCGTCTCCCCCGTGTGTTTTGACGATCTCGCCCGAAAGCATGGCGCCGGTGGTCCGGTTGACGTTCCGGATGGGCGTCTTAAGGGTCACGGGCTTTTTGTTTTGAATGGATTTTTTGCAGCGTTTGATGAGCGTCCGGTCCAGGATGTCCCGGGTGTCGTCGGGCTGGCTTTCGGTTTTTCGCCTGGGAGAGTCTCCGGAAAGGGCGTCGTTGACCAGGGTCCGGGACAGATCCACCCCCCGGGATTTCCAGAAGTCGATGGCCCGGTCCATTTCCAGAAGGTCCGAGCGCCCGACCATCTCGTCCATGGTCCGAAACCCCAGCCGGGCCATGTGGGTCCGGGTCTCTTCGGCGATCATGGTCAAAAAGCGGGTCACATACTCGGGTTTTCCGTTAAAGAGTTTCCGAAGCCGGGGGTCCTGGGTGGCGATGCCCGCGGGGCATGTGTTTTCGTGGCATTTTCGCATCATCACGCATCCCAGGGTCATCAGAATGGAGGTGGCGAAACCGAACTCCTCGGCGCCCAGGAGCGCGGCCACGGCCACGTCCCGGCCGGTTTTCATCCGTCCGTCCACCTGGACCCGGATCCGGCTTCTGAGCCCGTTGAGCATCAGGGTCTGCTGGGTCTCCGCGAGCCCCAGCTCCCAGGGCGCACCGGCGTGGCGGATGGAGGACAGGGGAGACGCCCCGGTCCCGCCGTCGTAGCCGCTGATCAAAACCAGGTCCGCGTGGGCCTTGGACACCCCGGCGGCCACGGCGCCCACCCCGTTTTCAGACACGAGTTTCACGGACACCCGGGCGCTCGGGTTGATGTTTTTCAAATCGAAAATGAGCTGTGCCAGGTCCTCGATGGAGTAGATGTCGTGGTGGGGCGGCGGCGAGATCAGCGTCACCCCCGGGGTGGAGTGGCGAACCCGGGCGATCTCATCGTTGACCTTGTGGCCGGGAAGCTGCCCCCCCTCGCCCGGCTTGGCGCCCTGGGCCATTTTGATCTGAAGCTCCGAGGCGTTGACCAGGTACTCGGCGGTCACCCCGAAGCGCCCGCTGGCGATCTGCTTGATGGCGCTGCATCGGCTGTCCCCGTTTTCAAGCGGAACATACCGGGCCGGGTCCTCGCCCCCTTCGCCGCTGTTGCTTTTTCCGCCGATGCGATTCATGGCGATGGCGATGGTCTCGTGGGCCTCTCTGCTGATGGAGCCGAAGGACATGGCCCCGGTGACAAAGCGTTTGACGATTTCAGAGGCCGGCTCCACCTCCTCAACGGGAACGGGGTCCGTTTTTTTGAACCGGAACAGCCCTCGGATGGTGGAGAATTTTTCGGACTGGTCGTTGACGGTTTTCGCGTACTTTTCGTACAGACCGGGATCATTTTCCCTCACCGAGCGCTGGAGAAGGGAGATGGACTCCGGGGTCCAGAGATGCCGCTCTCCGTCGGCCCGAAGGCGGTAATTCCCGCCGGAGGGAAGAAGGGGGGACGGGGAGCGCGAGTCCCGGACGGCGTCCTCATGCCTCCGGGCGGTTTCCCGGGCGATCTCATCCAGTCCGATCCCCTCGATCTGGGACGCGGTCCCCCTGAAATAGCGCTCCACCAGGCCCCGGTTGAGCCCGATGGCCTGGAACACCTGGGCCCCGCGGTAGCTCCTCAGGGTGGAGATGCCCATTTTGGACATAATTTTTAAAAGGCCCTTGCAAAGCGCCTTGATGTATTTCTCAATGGCGTCGGCCGAGCCCCGGACCCCGGGAATCAAACCGGTTTCCGCCATGTGGGCCACGGTTTCAAAGGCCAGGTAGGGGTTCACGGTGGTGGCCCCGTATCCCAAAAGAAGGGCGATGTGCATCACTTCCCGGGCCTCCCCGGTCTCCACAATGACGCCGGCGCCGGTTCTCGCCCCTTTGTCCACCAGGTGGCGGTTCATGGCTGAGGCGGCCAGGAGAGACGGGATGGGGGTCTGGTCTTCGGTCGGGTTCCGGTCGGAAAGGATCAGAAGGGAGGCCCCGTTTTCAAGGGCCTCGTCGGCCATGTCCCCCATTCGGGTCAGGGCGGCCTCCAGGTCTTTTCCGTCGCCCCCCCGGGGAAAGAACATGGGGATCAGCGCGCTGGAAAACCCTTTGATGCTCAAGCGTTTGATCAAAGTGAGATCGTCGTTGCCCAGGATGGGATGGGCCAGCTTGATCAGGTGGCTGTTCTGGGGAATCTCTTTTAAAATGTTCCCGGGATTTCCGATGAAGGTCATCAGCGACATCACCAGCTCCTCCCGCACCGAGTCGATGGGGGGATTGGTGACCTGGGCGAACAGCTGCTTGAAGTAGTTGAACAGAAGCTGGCTTTTTTCCGAAAACACGGCCAGGGGCGCGTCCATTCCCATGGAGCCCACCGGCTCCTGGCCCGTCCGGGCCATTTTGGCCAGGATCAGATGAAGGTCTTCCCTTGAGTAGCCGAACAGTCTCTGGCGGAAAAGCAGCGTGGAGGTCTCGGGCGTCACATCGCGGACATCGGAATAAAATCCCCTCAGGGAGATGCGGTTTTCCTCCACCCACCTCCGGTAGGGATGTTTCCGGGCGTTCCGGGTCTTGACCTCGGCGTTTTTCAGGACCCGTTTTTTCTCAAAGTCCACCATGAGAATCTCTCCGGGCCCCAGCGCCCCTTTTTCCCGGATTTCCCCGGGCGCCACGTCCAGAACCCCGGCCTCGGAGGCAAAGACGATCATGTCGTTTGTGGTGATGGTGTAGCGGGCCGGGCGGAGGCCGTTTCGGTCCAGGAGCGCGCCGGCGCCGGCGCCGTCGGAAAACGCCACGGCGGCGGGGCCGTCCCAGGGCTCCATCATCCCGGCGTGGTATTCAAAAAATCCCCTCAGATCCGGCCCCATGGGGTATTTCACCCCCCACGCCTCGGGGACGAGCATGAGCATGGAGTGGGAAATGGAGCGGCCGGCGTTGACCAGAAGCTCCAGGGTGTTGTCCAGGCACGACGAGTCGCTTCCGTTTTCATTGATCACCGGCAGGATTTTTTTGATGTCCGCCCCGAAAAGGGCCGAGTCAAGGGACTGCTCCCGGGACCGGATGTGATTGAGGTTGCCCCGGATGGTGTTGATCTCGCCGTTGTGGGCCATGTAGCGGAAAGGCTGGGCCAGCTCCCACGACGGAAAGGTGTTGGTGCTGTAGCGCTGATGCGCCACGGCCACGGCGCTTTGAAAGTCCGGATCGTGAAGGTCCGGGTAAAACCCGGAGAGCTGGGGCGCGGTGAACAGGCCCTTGTACACGATGGTGCGGCATGAGAAACTGGGAAGGTAAAAACATCCTTTTTTGATCTTCACCCGGTCGGCGGCTTTTTCCATGAGCCTTCGGGCCACGTAGAGCTTTCGCTCAAGCGCGGCGTCTTTGAGGCCCTCTTTTTTCACAAAAAACTGCCTCATATGGGGCCGCTCGGCCAGGGCCTGGCCTTTTATGACGCCGGTTTTCACCGGAACGTCCCGCCATCCCAAAAATGAAAGGCCGGCTTCGGCCGCCTGGTCCTCCACGATGGCCGCGCACGCCTCAAAGGCTTTTTTGTCCCGGGGCATAAAGGCGAAGCCCACGCCGAACTCCCCCCCGGGGGGCAGGTCGATTCCCAGCCCGGCGCAGGTTTTTTGGAAAAAACCGTGGGGAACCTGGGTCAGAAGGCCCGCCCCGTCGCCGGTGGACATATCCCCGCCGATGGCCCCCCGGTGCATGAGATTTTCAAGTATCTTTAACCCGTTTTTGACGATTTTGCGGCTTTTTTTTCCGTTGATATCGGCCACAAAGGCCACCCCGCAGGAATCATGCTCGTTTTGGGGGTCATACAGCCCCCGGGCCGGGGGAAAAGATGGATGCGTTTTTTTTGAATCTGTCATGTCTGAGCCGTTTTTTAAGGGTTTTCGAGTTTGTCTGCAATCCATTTTCTTAGCAGATATTCTTTTGTTTTGGAAGGATAAAAAGCCCTGGGAGGCGGGGAAGGATTCGCTTTCAGCCGCTGGTCAAGGCGTCTGCGTGAAAATTTGATCACCACCGCCAATCCCATAAATCACTTTCCCAACCCGGTCAATATGATCCTTAAGTTTTTCATTTTTAATGTTCTGATAATCCGTGATATCAAAAAAATAAGGCAGAAGGGTCTCTTCTTCCAACTCAAAATGGACGTGCGAACAGATGCCGGAGGTAAGCTTTTTTCCCTTTAACGCAATATCAATGTCGGAGCCTTTCTGATACGCGCCCATAGCGCGGGAGCCGTACAGAACAGCCGTTTCAATTTCCGGGTATTTCTCGAAAACCCGGATAATGGTTTCCATATCCAGTTTTGTCAAGCCGCTATTCAATGTCATTAACTTAAGCGATTAAAATGAATATTTTTATTGATTTTTCAGGCAGTTATGATATTTCTGTTTTAAAGTTTTCAAACCATTCTTTTGCTAAAAGGAGAAAAAAATGTCAAGAAAAGTTGAAAAGTCACGTCGCCACGGCACGGATATTGCTTTGCAAAATCTGTGCCAACCTTTTCAAAAATCTCAATAAAATCATTCATTCTCATGATTTTCTTCAAAAACACAGATTTTCTGAAAAAGATTTCCAGAGAAACAGACTTCTCACATTCCCCACACTGATCCATTATTTCTTAAGCCTGCCCAAAGGATCCTATCAGGATGAACTGGATCGTTTTTATAAAACCATGCTTCATCTGGACGGTTTTGAACGCATGGTCTCAAAAGCCGCATTGTGCAAGGCCCGAAAAAAACTTAAACACGAGGCTTTTATAGAACTCAATCGGCTCTCCAACCGCTTCTTTTATGAAAACATGTCGCCTGAAACATGGCGCGGATTTAACCTGCTGGCCATTGACGGCTCTACCTTGGCCCTTCCCCATGAAAAAGAGATCACCGATCATTTCGGGGTCCTGAAACCCACAAAAGGCAAACCCCGCCCCATGGCCAGAATTTCCCAGATGTTCGATGTCATCAATAAAACCACAATCCACGCCGCTATCAGCCCGCTTGAGAACGGTGAAAGGGAGCTGGCGGCGGATCATTTTCTGAATCTCCTGCCCCAGGACCTGATTCTTCTGGATCGCGGCTATCCAGCCTACTGGCTTTTCAATTTGATATTATCGCTCAACGCCAATTTCTGCGCCCGAATATCAAAAAAATGGAAAATAATCCAAAAGTTCTCCAAATCCGGCAAAAAGGAAAAGATTATCCGCTTAAAGGCCCCGTCCTCCTCAATCTCCCAGTGCAAAGAGATGGGCCTGGACATCAAGCCTTTGAAATTAAGGTTGATCCGGGTGGAACTGAAAAACGGCGAAACGGAAATTCTGATCACATCCTTAACCGACGGTCAAGCCTTTCCCGTTCATATATTCAAAGATCTGTACCATTTGCGATGGCCCGTCGAAGAAGATTACAAAGCTTTAAAATGCCGGATCGAGGTTCAAAATTTCTCCGGAAAGTCCGTTTTGTCTGTTTATCAGGACTTCCATTCAAAGGTTTTATCCAAAAATCTCACTGCTATGACGGCGCATCCGGTCAAAAAACAGATCAGGAATAAAACCAGGGGCCGAAAACATCCTTATCAGATCAACTTTACCCAAGCCCTTTCCAAGATGAAAATCGCCATGGTTTTATTGTTCAATCAGCCGGCCAAGGCGGTCGAAAAACTAATATCCGGCATTCACCATATTTTCGTTGAGACAATCGAACCCATTCGCCCCGGAAGAAGTTTTCCGCGAAAACATAAAATCAGGCCCAGGGCCTTTTACCAAAACTACAAACCCATTGCTTAAGTTAATGACATTGAGCCGCTATTCATGGTGGTATTCTTTTTTTAAATAGACATACATATCTCGTATCATCGGCGCGTATATTTCCCTGATTTTTCCGTCTATTTTTTCGGCCATGTCATCATCATAGGTATGCGTGGTTTCATTTCTGTTTTCCAGCGCTTCTATCCAATGATGCCCGTCCGCGATGATTTCATTTTGAAATGCCTGTTTTAATACTCCCCTGGGGGATTTTTCATTAAACCCCTGCTCAAACAGATAATCTTTCATGGTTTTCCAGGAAAGTTCAAAAACAATCTCAAAAGCTTGAATCAGACCCATTTTTTCAGCTTCATTGGGCGCTTTAATATCCAGAATACGCCAAAATATTTCATACGCTCTTTCAAGATTGTCAAATCTCTGTTTCCATCGAATGTCTTTTCTCCCCATTTTCAGTTCTCCATTCGTCCGCCATGTGTCCCATGTCCAGGGCGGCAATAAAGAGAGCCTCCATGTCCAGGCCGTTTTTTAAGGGTTTTCGGGTTGGTTTGCGATTCATTTTCTTACCAGATATCCTTTTATTTTGAAAGGATAAAAAGCCCTGGGGATTTTTGCTTTTGACGGCGCTCAACTTTTTCATTATTATGTTTTCAAACATAATGTTTCAAAACATAATGAAGGAGAACATAATGTTTGTAAACAGGGAAGATGAGCTGGCGGTTTTTTCCAAAAGCGGGTTTAAAGGCGGTGTTGAAAAAGTCGACGGAAAATTTTTTTCCTTTGAGGACTCGGTTTGACGGGAAATGATTCGTCGGAATGGCCTCTTGCGTGTGAATCGCTTTTTATGATATTCACGAAAAAAATAAAACCATGCGTTTGATTTGGAGAGAGTCCCTCTTTTATCTTGACATTTCACTAAAACTAATTTTTGAGCGAACCCTGAGAAAAAAGGAATGCTTAAAATGGAGAACAATGACAATCCGACCAGAAGAAATGAAGCCGCTGAAGAATTGACCATTCCCGAAATACTTGAATCCTTCAGAATATATGATGGCGCATATAAACGGGACGAGATCAATGCCGCCATCAAATTAAAAGATGAGATCATCCCCCGCCTGATAGAGATTCTTGAAAATGTCCTCGCTGAGCCTGGGAAATACGTTGAAGATGAGAATCTGTATGACCATATTTATGCGGTAATGCTGCTGGGACACTTGAAAGCGTCCAAAGCCCATAAGACCATCGTGGATATGTTCAGCCGCCCGGATGATTGGCCGGGTGAAATATTCGGAGATGTCGCCACTTCCGACCTTCCCGTTATCTTATTAAATACCTGCGGCGGCTCCGTTGAGCGGATCAAATCCATGATTTTGAACAAAGAGGCCGATGATTACTGCAGGGCGTCCGCCTGTCAGGCCCTGGCATATGCCGCGATTGAGGGATATGAGCCAAGGGAATCAGTGATTGACTTTTTTGGAACATTATTTTCCGGAGAAGAAGCGGATGAGATATCCGATTTCTGGGGTCTTTTGGCGAATATTGTCTGTGATTTATATCCGGAAGAGGTCATGGACGTGATCGAGCGGGCTTATGCGGATGGTTTAATCATGCCGGGACTGATTCCATACAGCGCCTTTGAGAAAGCTTTAAAACTGGGTAAAGAGAAATGCCTTGAAAGGTTAAAAAATGATCTTGAACGGCACGGCATGGATGACATTCACGCCTCTATGTCATGGTGGGCCTGTTTCAATGAAGATTCCAGAGAGTTTCCATCACTGGCGGACGCCGATTATGATTATTTTCCAGGTTACTCTGGACAATCCTCCAGTCAATCACTGAAGAAAAAGAAGAAAGCCAAGAAAAAGAAACAAAAACAGGCCAAGGCTTCGAAGAAGAAGAACCGCCGTTAAGCAAGGGCTCGCTCAAAAATAGTTTTACGCACTAATAAACATCGTGGCCGGAAGCCTGAAAAACGGGAGGAATAAAAATGACGACTCGTCAAGTTTTAATCAATATTCCAGAGAAGGTATTGCTGGCCGAAAAAACCGATGAAAAAGATTTTTCCCGCGAAATAAAAATGTTAGGAGCGGTCAAACTCTATGAGCTTGGGCGTCTGTCATCTGGTCGGGCCGCCGAGCTTGCCGGAATGACCCGGATAGAATTTCTCATGTCCATGGGACGTTATAAGGTTTTTCCTTTTGAATCTGAATTGGACGATTTATTCATTAAATAAGGCTTCATATCCCGCAAAATTTTAGCGGCTCCATGAGATTGTTTTTCATCAATGAATATTTCGCCGCCATCTTTTTCGATAATGATTCCCTCATGAAACAATACAGTTTTGTTATAATCCTTGACTTTACCTATGGTCTTTTCCGAAATCGGATTTTTGAAAGACAGTAGCAGACCTTGCACGAATTTATAGTCTTCTATTATGCCCATCATGATTTTTTTCTTGAAGCGTTTTAGCCTTGCTTGCGTGATTTGTTCCCATAAAAAAGTTATTCTTCCTCTCCGGAAAAGAGATCCATAAAAAAAAGTTATTCCTGTCTTGTCCACTACGGCAAATTTGTTTCCGTTTTTCAGGGTCTCAAGCAATCCGGCGGCGTAAAAATACAAATAGATATAGTAAAGACTGTGCTCAACCGCTAAAGAGATGAGCAAAAAGGCTGAGCCGATTATATAAGGCAGGATGCTTTTACCGGAGTAATGATGGATCGTTGTCTTCATTGATTCAACCAGTATGAGATTTTTCTTAAGCGTTCACAGGACGCCGTATCTGCTGCGTTACCGGGCCTTTGAAGCGCACGTCCGCAGGCCCGGCGGCTTGCATATCCGACGCCCTGTCAACGCTTATGATTTCACATCTCTCCGCAGTCCTCAATCACCGCCTCGGCCGTGGGCTGTCCGCCGGACGACCCGATGCTTTCTATTTTTCGAACCACATCCATTCCGTTGACCACGCGGCCGAACACCACGTGTTTTCCGTCCAGCCAGGGGGTCTGCTCCGTGGTGATGAAAAATTGCGAGCCGTTTGTGTTCGGCCCGCTGTTGGCCATGGACAGGATCCCGGGGCCGGTGTGTGTCAGGTCAAAATTTTCATCTTCGAATTTGGCGCCGTAAATGGATTTTCCCCCCCGGCCGTCTCCGCTGGTAAAATCGCCCCCCTGGATCATAAAGCCGGGAATGATGCGATGAAACTTGCTTCCTTTATAGCCGAATCCTTTCTCCCCGACGCACAGGGCCCGAAAATTTTCAGCGGTTTTGGGCGTCACGTCGGTCCGCAGCTCGATTTCAATTCGCCCCTGTTTTTTTCCGTCAATGCTGATGTCCAGAAAAACCACGCTGTTTTTGCCGGCCGCCGCTCCGTCGCCGACCAGACTCATTCCCACCAGACTCGCGATTCCCAAAACAGATTTAAATCCCATGATGTCTCATTCCTTTTTGTTTTAATGCAATTGAATATGATAATCCTCGCCGGAATCAAAGGATTTCACCCCTTTTTTCCAGGATTCAAGAAAATTCTGAAATCTTTTCTTTTTCTCTTTCCGCCAATTCGCCGGCGCCTCAAAGCGTTTATGAAGAGCCGAAAGGCCTTCAAATGTGGATTCCGCCCAGGACCGCCTTTCACAAGAGGAGGGACGGGGCGCTTTGAAACAGTCCGTTAAAATACTTTTGGACAGTTTTGCCACAATCTCTCTTCCGGCGCGAATCAGTTTTTGATCCAAATGCCGGCCCAGAGCGGATTGAAACTGTTCTTTATGATTCCTGTCCCATTTCCGGGATGGGTCATCTTCAAGGGCGAGATCGATTTTATTTTTCCGGCGGTTTTTTTGGGACGACCAGTTTTCGTGCCACTGATCAAAAACCGGGATGAAGTCTCGCCGTTTATTTATTTTACCTTTCAATTGGCGAACACATTTTTCAACGGAAGATGACGGGTTGAAATCCCGGGCAAACGCCAGGGCCTCCATCATTTTTTTAAATTCAGGATGGATTGAGCCGTCCGGGGCCGCCGCGGGTTTGCCTCTTCCGGGGGGCCCGCCGGAAGATTTCACTGTCCCCGGGTCCAGCGCGGCGCAAATGTCCTTCCGGTTTCCCATCATTTCATCCCGGTATTGTCGCGCGACGTTTTCTTCCAGCTCCTTGTATGCGTCCTCACAGTTTTGTCTCAATTCCAGGGACGATGCGAATGAGCCGGAATTCATCTCATTCCGCAACGCGTCGGCCGAATGAATGAGATGGGTGATCTTTCCGGCTCCCCTGAGAATCTTTTCATATTCTTTCATGAAATCCCTCGCCGCTTTCCGTGACTTGCCAGACGAATTTCGGGAATGTTTTTTCCAGAAATCATCAAAACGCCCCAGGGCGGCCAGGGCCGATTTTTTTATTTCCCCGTCCATTTGCCGATGGGAGGACTCCCTTTTTGCGTCGGCATACCGGTATAACATTTTTCCCAGCGCATCCCTTTCGGCGCCCTCCCATTCGCCGCTTTTCAGCCACTGATCTAAAAAATTTGTCAAAGGCTCTTTTGAAGGGGCTTTTCCGGTGAGAATGGATAAATGCGCCTTCATGAAACCCAGAAGCCTTTTCATCTCTTTCTCATCACCCGGGATGATTTTGCCCATGTCCTCGCCGACGTCTCTCAGAAAAGGATACACAAACCCCCTTTCCAGAATTTTTTCTTCAGCGCTTTGAATGTCATTGAGAAAGGATTTTGCTCCAAAACCCATTAAAAATCGAGAGGAAAAGCTTTTTTCGAGGGTTTCCCGGCTCTTTTCCAGGGAACGGACCGTCTTAAGCGCGTCAATGGTTTTGGAGCCCGGTTTTTCTTTTTCACTGGAAAGAATTTCTCTGGCCTTTTTTAAATCGGTCTGGATGGATTCCAGTTTCAGGATCAGTCCGTTTTGCGCATGGCCGACAAACCATCCGCAAAAGATAAAAAGAATTCCCGCCACAACCCAGGCGGCGGACCTGGATCCTTTTTTGCGCCGGCTCACATGTTCCGTTTTTTTCAAAAGCCCGAGTTGGGAAAAGACTTTTTTATAAAAATCGTGGATAAAATACGGCCGGGAAGGCGGAGAGGAGCGGGCCGGCTCCTTGATGGTTTTTTCCTCCTGGAGCCCGCTGGTGAAGAAACATCCCCTCCACGCCAGGGGGAGAGGATGGGGGGGGTTTTCAAAAATGGTTTCAAGATAGGTTTGAAGAGGGATTTTGATTCGTTTAAATTCCCATGGAAAGGCATATATCGGTCCGGAACGGTCCGGGGGCGATGATCTCAGGCGACGCAGGCCCCTTTGATAAAACCGGCGGGACAGCGCGTCGAACCGGCGGGAGAATTCCCCTTCATCAAATGGCGAGGGCCCCGGGCCCTCCCGGCTCCAGCCCATTGTCTGGAGCCGTTCCGAGGCGGAAAGGGATTCAAAAAACTCCGCGAACCCGAAAATCAGATCCGATTTTGAAACCATGACATACACGGGGCGCTCCGCCCCCGGTTTCGCCTTCAGCTCCGCCAGACTTTTATGAATTTTTCGGGCTTTGTCCCGGATTGTTTCAAGGCTGTCCTTCTGGAGGGAATCGGCCGGAATGGCGACGACAACCCCGTTGATGGGGCATCGGGAGCGCTTTTGGGCCAGAAGGCCCAAAAATGAATCCCATTCCTTCCGGTGGGGAGGGGAATCCCCATGCATGGAAAAACGCCCGGCGGTGTTTATGATCACCGCCTCATTGGAAAACCGCCATTCCCAATTGACCGGCCCCCCGGACCCGGGCAGGGTGTCTTTTGAAACGGAAACATCCAGACCCGATTTCTCCAGGGCGGTGGTTTTGCCCGACCGGGGCTCGCCCATGACAAGGATCCAGGGGAGATCGTATGGGGGGATTTTCACGTCCTTTTCAAAAATCATTTTGCGCCTCTATCCTTCCGTCCCCAGGACCTGGATGAGAGTTTTGATTTGCTCCGCGGCGTCAAGCCAGGTCCATTGGCTCGCGATGAGGTAAAAAATGACCGCCGCTCCGAGCACAATGGCGAAACTCCAGAGACCGATCTTCCGGGGAAGGCGGGTTTCCGGCGCCTGGGGCGGGGGCGGGGCGTCGGGGGACAGGTTTCGGTCATCATCGGGGATGGGGGGGGAAATCATCATGTAAAGCTTCTGCTTCAGTCGGGGCGCGTCCGCCCTTTCCCTCCCGAAGCCCAGGCAAAGGCAGATATAAAAAAGCTCGCCCAGCCGGGGATCCAAAAGCCCCTCTTTCTCAAGGAGTTCGAAGAACCGCTCCCCCGCCGCGTTCGTGTTGAAAATTTCTTCTTCAAGGGGATGTTTTTTCCACTCTTCGGCATGGCGCCATTGGGAAAAAGAAAGGGTGTCATCAATCAGGGCCGTCAAGGCGTAATCCGCGGTCACAATCCTGGAAGACATTCCGGGAAGTTTTTCCAAAGAATTTTCCATTTCCCGAATCAGACCGAGGAGACGGCCGCGGAGGGAATCCAAAGAGATGGCATCGTTTTCCGACAGGCGCGTCGAAAAACCCACCAGACAATCCAGGACAGGGTGAGCCGCATGGATCATTTTATTATCGAATGACATGGCGCCGCTCCGGGTTACAGGATTTTAGCGCTGGGTTAGGTTGACCATCTGTGGATGCCGGGTCATGTGAAAAACGTGTTGGAACTTTGTTTGCCGCCAAGGCATTTTCAGAAAAACTCTAATTCTATTTAAACCGGAACACACGGAATATGTCAACAAAAATGAGACACAACCTTCACCTTTTGGTCAAGCCAATGGGGTCGGATCAAAACAACCGCGCCCGGCTCTTTGGCGCGCTCGTAAAAAAGCGGGTCGCGGCGCCGTAAAAAATTCCATATGCCGGGCGTGATTTTTTTAAATGTCATAGCCAAGGATGTTCGCCTCGTTTTTGCATATCCGCCGGATATTTTTTATATCCTCCTTTGACAAATGCAAAGGCGAGGGCTTTTTTTCGCTTTTTTTTATGGTTTCGGGAATCTCTTCTTCCGGAAGGCCAAACGCGTCGCTTATGACTTCGGCGGGTCGTTTGACAATATCCTCATATTTTATAATGACCGCCTTATCCATATGATTGATGACGCAGCGCGCGGCAAAGACCCATAAAAGGCATCTTTTGACGGACACATTTTTTTGTCCGCTGATTTCCGACACAAACGACATCTGCTCGTCCGTGAAAAAAACACTTGAGAACGCCGGGTCATGAAAAAAGCCGGGCGCGGCTTCCCTTAAGTGTTTAAATGATTTTTTCCATGAAGATATATTGTGACAGGGGTTTCTGACCAGGACCACCGCCTTCATTTCCTGTTGGGTTTCAAAGAGTTTGTTCAGGGAAAAAAGGTATTGAAAGGTCTTTTTGGTGGCCAGAATAAAGTCGTCGTTTCTGATTCCATCCGGAAGCCAGCTTATGCGATCTCCGCCGGATATGAAGGTGTCCTGGACGGTTTTATTGTAGACAGGCTCTTTGTTTTTGATTTTGTTTCTTAGAAGGTCGTAAAACGCCACTATTTTTTTATCGAAATCCCGGGTTAAGTATTTCCGGGTATCCTCAGGCTCATTTATGACGGCAAAGTTGTCGATTTTGTTGAGAAGTTGACAAAAATAAGAGGTGCCTGATCTCGGGAGCCCCGTGATCATAACGTTTAACGGCATGGTTTTTCCCCGGCGGTATTTGAATTCAGGGAAATATCGGCCTTTATGGGCGCGGCGCGCCTCCGTCTGATTTCAGAAACGCCGTTTAGAACCATTTTAAGGGCCGACACCGATTCCGAAAGAGGTGATTGGGGGCATTCGGAAAGACCCGCGAGAATGCATCGCCGGACGGCCGCGGCTTCATAACACAGCCCCTCCGAATGGGGATAGAAGAAATCGCCTTTAATAACGGGCAGGGGAAATTCCCAGGTGTCTGAAAGGCCGGCGCGGGCGTCTCGTCGGCGGCCATCCGGAATGGAGAGCGTGATTTTTGTGGGAGCATGCGCCGGCGGGCGCAGTCGAATCGTTCCTTTTTCGCCAAAAATATAGATGTCTTCAGGCGTGTCGACCAAATGGCTCCAGTGGATGGAGGCGGTTCGCATTTTACTGAACTCGGCGTATAAAACCCCTTCCGCATCCATGTCATAACCCAGATGGTCGGTGATTCCCGCCGCTCCCATTTTTACGGGTTCGGGGCCCAGGATCATCACGGCCGCGTGCGCGGGATAGACCCCCACATTCATGCCCGCGCCCGCGGCCCATTTGGCGTCGCGGCTTCCTTCCTCGGCGAAAAGATCGAAACCGAAGTCCGCCCGAACATGGCGGATTTTGCCGATCCGCCCCTCGTGGACAAGCCGCCGGGCCAACTCAACGGCGGGAAAAAAACGCGTCCACATCCCTTCCATGCAGAACTTTTTGCCGGCTTTTGCCATGCGCTCAATGGCCTCGGCGTCCTGAATCGAGGTCGCCAGAGGTTTTTCCACCAAAACATGTTTGCCGGCCCTCAGCGCAAGCTCCGCATGCCGCCGATGAAGCTCGGGAATAGTGGCCACATAAATCACGTCCACATTCGGATCGCCGGCCAGTCGCGAATAGTCGCCATAGGAGGCGCCCGCGCCATGCATGGACGCAAAATATTTCGCTCGGCCGGCGTTCCTCGCGGCGACCGCCGTCAGCGTGGAATTGGGGACCGCTTTCAAAGCCAGCGCGAAATCATTGGCGATCTTGCCGCAGCCCAGGATTCCCCAGCGCATAATATCGGAAGCGGACGGGAGCCTGTCCATGGCGCGAACCGTCGGGCCATTTTTCGCGTGATAATGAGTCCATTGCCCCGTCTCATCGGCCTGCGCCAGCAAGGTCGGCAAGAGGCTTTCGGCGATATCGAGCGCCCGCGCCGCGTCTTTGAGACTCGGCGCGTTTCGGGGAATCCCGCTTTCGCCCGCCAGGATGTGATCAATAAAGTTTTGTTTCAATCTCAGGTAATCGGATTCAAAAAAAGGATAATACCAAACGGTGTTCGGAGATTCAGACAGGACGCGCTCGGCTTTTTTTTTCGTTTTCTCATCGGCCTGCCAAAAGACCTTTTCTTCGCCGGAGGATCTTTTTTTCAACCTGACGCCGCTTTCCACACCTCCGCATCGAGACGCCACAAGCGTAAAATTGACGCCATGGCTTGTGAGGGCCGTGAAGGCCAGTTCCGAGAAATCCCTTATATCTCCAAACCTTTCAAGCCGTGTATGTTCCCCATGAACCCGAACATCGACAATGCTTTCGCGGGTGATTCCCCATTTTTTGACCCACAGGGCCAGCTCGTGACCGCATTGATTTAACAGCATGCCTTCCATGTTGGCGCGGAATATGGTTTCAAGCTCTTTGCGATTGTGCGGGTTATGGTGCTCGAATTTCAAATCAATGACATCGTCCGGCGCTTCGCTGTAAGCGTTCCAGGCTTTCCGGACATAGCCGGCCGTTGTTTTCTGGTACCCCACGACCACGGCGACGCCATTGTCGTCGGCTGTCTTAATCATCTCTTTGAGCTCATCGGCATTTTGCGCCCCGGGTTTTTCCAGATAGACGCGCCTGACGCCTTTCTCGATCACGGTTTTAAACAAGGCGGGCGCCTCGTGAGTCCGGGCCGCGATGATCGCCAGCCAGGGCTCATCCGCAGGCAAATCGGGGAGATGCTTTGCGGACGAATGCAATGAAATTCCCTTTTGCCTCAATTGAAGCTTTTCGCAGGCGGCGTAAAATTCACGCCCCCCCTGCGTGTCGATATTTTTTTTGTCAAGCCACCATGGCTCGACGATATGACGCGTCCGAACGGACTCCATCCCCAATAACTGCTCAAGGTGAAGCCATCCTATGGAGCGGCCGGGCAGACCCGCGCCTATGACTATGGCGTTGAGCCTGTATGGGCGCCGTTTTGCTGTTTTTTTAATCGCTTTATTCATGAAATAGTATCCCGGGCCATGCCGGTTTTGAGATAAGGAGACATGTAACCATCCCGGCCTTTGTTGACATGGGGCATTCCCATCACCCCGTTTTTTTCCAGAAATCTCACAAGAGAGCTTAAGGGCAGCGAAGCCCTGTCCGTAAAATCGATTGTAAGGAGACGGGCTTTTTTGTTTTCAAAATAGCGGCTCACCCGCTCTTCATGACGGTGATAAGCCGTTTTTAATTCATCGCGGCCAATATCTTTCATCCCCGCCAGGTCGCGCCCGTAGAGGTTCATATCTCCGTAATCATACCATTTTTTCTGATCTTTTGAAAAAGACAGGATCGATCGGAGTCTTTTTTCGGAGGAAAACAGTTTCAGACAGGACTGGGCCCATTTTTCCACTTCCCGGGTCGAATAGATAAACAGGGAATGGGGGTAGAGTCTGTCCAGCTCCTCGAATCTGCCGCTCACCGGGGAATCGTTTGAAAAGACATGGTCATGGATCTCCCGGAAAGACGAGGGATAATGAACCGCTGAAAATCCGAAACGACTCATCAGGCAGTGGCAGCTGGTGGTGCCTGTCCTTGAAAGTCCGATTCCGAATATTTTGATATCACTCATCATAACGGCGCCCGGACAGAAAATCATATTCTTCTATGCAAAGAGCCGTTTTTTTAATCATTTCCTGGGTCCATCGGACCCTGAACCGGCTTTTATGGGGTTTGTCATATACGATGGACGCGCAGTCTTCCAGGTATCCCTCATCCGCGGGCTGCCCCAAAAAAGAGCATATTTTTTTTAATTCTTTTTCCGGATTTTTGATAAAATTTTCAGAACGAAGGGTATAGCCGTCCCCCATTCCGGATTTCAGCAGATCCATGTTTTTTTTCGCGTGTTGAAAATAACGATCCGTTTTTTCGTTTAAAAGCCCCCGGTCTCTTAATGGATTGTCCGGGTCGAACGGCAATTGGGAGTAATTCGTTTTTTTCCTTTTGGCGTAAGCGTGCAGGGCCATGGCGGAAATATTGTCATAGGGATTCCTCGTCACATGGATCAGCTTGACGGGAATCTTTATTTTCGCCTTGAACGCGTCAAAAATTTTGAGCGCCGCCCCATGATTTTCGATAAACTTCAATGTGGTGTCCCCGCCCTTTTTATCGCCTATGACCCGCAGCGGATCCCGGTGGGCGCCCTGGAACTGATGGGGAACGGTATAGTCATAGCCGGTTTGAATTCTTTTTCCCTTATGGCTTCGGCTGTTCTTATAAAGCCCCCGGAACACATCCTCGACAGCATTGTCTCCGCCGGACTTTTCGAGCTTTGCAAGAAGATTGTATTCATGGGCGATAATCATGTGGGGATGGGCGTCGAGCAAAGATCCTATCAAACTGTGACCGCTGTAAGGGCATCCGATGAACATCAAAAAAAAATGTATGCCGTCAAACGGTTTCAGCATTTATACCCCCCGGTGTTTTCGCACAGCTTAAGCCCCATCCGAAATCACGGCCGAGCATTTCATAAAGCCGCTTGTTATGTGGCCGGAAATATTCAGACAGAGCGCGTCTCGTTTCTTCGGACATGGCCGGATATTTTTTTCGATGATGCTCCTTGATCACAGGCAGTCTGTATGCCGGCAGACCCAAAAAGGAAAAAATTCCGGAGAAAACATCATCCGGTTTTTCGAAAAGATCCTCGCTTCGTATAATCAGGATCTGATGACGCGGAAAGTATTTCAGCCAAACGGCCAGCTGGTCCGCGTAGACGCCTCTTCCAATATATGAAAACCACGAATGCTCAAAAGACAGCTCATTCGGCCGGGCCTTGAGTTTCCCGATTCCTTTGCGCATTCGTTCCGGCTCGGCTTTTATCGCTTCCCGGAAAGGAAGGGTTTCCGATCCGCGCCGCCTTTGCATCCAATAGCTTGAATAAGCGCGATCCACAGGGTTTCGCAGAATGAGAATAAGCCTGGCCCCCGGATTAAGCGCGTGAAAACGCTCCGGCGTGTAAGGATGAAAGATATAGTAAGGAGACGCCTCTCCCGTCATCCACTGGCGCCGAAGCGCTTTTTGTTTGACAAATCGGGTCGCGGAAAGGGGGAAATGACTTCTGTACCATGATTCTTTATTGGAAAAATTTTTGCTGAAAAATTGGACTTCTTTTCGTATGGCGGGCGCCACATCGGGATGCGAGATCAGGTTTTCATAAAGCGTCGTGGTGCCTGAGCGTTGGGCGCCGATAATGACGAAGTCGGGCAAAACGCGCCAGCGGCCCGTGATTTTCCTGAAAACGTCGAGCTTTTTTCGTATTTTAGGCGGATTTATCAGAGTTTCTCTTGTCATATCATTTGGTTTCCTTAAGCGTTAATGCAATAAATTTTCAAGCCCTTGAAGATCGTTAAGCGTTTTTTTCGACGCTGTCGATCCCGACGTCTCGCGGATTCCCCGGATCATCTCGACCAGTCGGGGGCGCCCGGTTAATATGTCCCTTGCCAAAGAGACCGCCCGGGGAATCCTCAACATATTTTCAAACCTGTGGTAATGAAAAAAAATCGCCTTTCCATGTTCTTTCGAATACGAGTTATATTCGCTTCCCATCGCCTGACATCTCAATTTCAACAGCCTGATGGCGATGGACATGGCGATTTGGTCCAGCCATGGTCGTTTATAAACCGGGTCTATATTTTTATCCTGTTCGATCTTAAGCGCCGCCTCCAGCCATTTTTCAGGGAAACGGCTCCCTTTTTTCACGGCTATAAATCCGGCGTTGAAATAAGGGAGTGTGGGTTTTTTTGTTTTGGGCTCAACCCATCTCTCATTCGGGACGGGCAGGCCGAAGCTTCGGTAAATCGGCTCCCAGACGGCCGGGTTCATGATCAAGTCCTGGTTTGTCTGTTTTTTATTATGGAAGTCGCCGCAGCCCGCCATTCTGACCCCGATATCATGGCTTTTCATGTTCTTTATTCCATAAAACTCCCGAAGGCATAATATATCGCTGTCCAGAAAGACATAACAGTCCGCCTCGGACAGGCCGGGGCTTTTTATAAACAAAGGAAATTTATTTCCATAATGGTAATTTTTTACAGGCGTCTTTATATCAGCCATTTTGGCCTTCAGCTCTTCGAGAATCTCCATGACGGGTTTTCCCGGCCTGTCCGGCGGGATGCCGACCACCATCTCATAAGGGCATCGGACATGTCTTGACAGGGAAAGAGCCAGCAAAACGGCCTGAATCTCTATCATTCCCTTTTGGCAGACAAAACAAAAACAGTGTTTTTTCATCGCAAATTTTCGGTATATTCTTTCATCGACAAGTAATGTGTGATCTCCATGACCGACTCGGATATGGAGAGCTTATGAGTTTCTAAGTAAATTTCGGGATCTTCCGGTTTTTCATAGCGGGCGTTCACGCCGGTGAGATTTTTGATGGCGCCGTTCTCCGCCTTTTTGTAAATATTTTTCGGGTCTCTTTCTCTGCAAACTTCGACGGGGCAATCCGCAAAAACTTCGATGAAATCTTCTTTGCCGATCGAATCGCGTATCTTCTCCCTGTCTTTTCTATAAGGTGAAATAAACGCGGCGATGACGATAATTCCCGCGTCGACAAACAGTTTTGCCGTCTCGCCTATCCGTCTGATATTTTCAGAGCGGTCTTGTCTGGAAAATCCCAAATCACCGCATAATCCGCGCCGGACATTGTCTCCGTCCAAAACATATGTCATGCATTTATTGTCATGCAAAATTTTTTCCAATGATTTTGCTATAGTCGATTTGCCCGCGGCCGAGAGCCCCGTTATCCAGATGGCGCATCCCGCGTGCCCCCGGGAGATTTCGCGTTCACTGCGCGTGATATATCC
Organism: Candidatus Desulfarcum epimagneticum; assembly: GCA_900659855.1. Classification (NCBI taxonomy): domain Bacteria; kingdom Pseudomonadati; phylum Thermodesulfobacteriota; class Desulfobacteria; order Desulfobacterales; family Desulfobacteraceae; genus Candidatus Desulfarcum; species Candidatus Desulfarcum epimagneticum. The sequence goes on along the minus strand of CAACVI010000034.1, from coordinate 234,958 downwards.
GTCAAACCACACCGTATTGTCGCTATGCGTCAGCATACGGTTATCCTGTTTTTCTTTTTATGTTTCATGTCTGACATTTTCTTTCGGCACAGGGGTGTTGGCCAGCAATACCACTCGGATGCCGGGGACTATCCGGTTGATTTCCCGCGCCTGTATTTCGTCATCCTCGAAGTGTATGCGGACGGTGTGGCCTTCTTCCCGTAATTTTTTGATGGCGTTTCCCTTATGCCGTCCGGAAGTCTCCCTGGATTTGAGGTCAAAGGGAAGGGGATTGAATATCACTCGGTTTTTTATTCCCTTGCCGGCGAGCATGGCTTCGGTTTCCGCTCTCTCCTCATGGGAGCGACCCGTGACAATGATGTCGTTTTTCCCGGGGTAAACGCCGTCATACTCGCCCTGGAATATCACTCCGTCTATGTCAAAAGTATTGATGATCAATTGAGTTCCCTTTGCCCCTTATTTTAAACCATGTTGTTTTTTTTAACTGAATCCGTAAGCCGTCTGTTCGCAAGCGCCCGGCACTCCATGTATGCGTCCTGGATCATCATCTGCTCCGGCGGGGTCTTCTGGGTCGCCGCCGAAGGTCCCCTGAGCGAGCCCACAAGCCCCAGTTCCTTTCCGACTTGCAGATATCGGACGGCGTCGATGACGACTCCCGCCGAATTTGGAGAATCCTGCACGCTGAGCCTGGCGTCAAAAATCACCGGGGCGCCGCCAAACCCCGTCGCTTCTATTCTGAAATTGGCGACCTTGTTGTCGCCCTGGAACGGGATATAAGACGCCGGGCCGGCATATATCCCATTTTTTGGAACTGGAATGCCGCGAATGTCATTTTGTGATCGGATGACATTTTCTTTTGAAATTTTTTTGGATTTCACCCTGGAGTCATCCAGCATGTTTAAAAAATCAGTGTTTCCGCCATCGTTGGTCTGTTTGTGGAAACGAACCTGAAGCCCCCTGTTTAAAAACAGCTCCTGCAGCGCCTGTGAAATCACCGACGCGCCCAATTGCGACCTGATGTCGTCTCCAATGGCGAGGATGCCGGCTTCCTTTATTTTTTTTTCCCAATGACCATCCGAAACGATGAAGACGGGAATACAGTTTACAAAAGGCGTTTTTGCTTCCAGGCAGCATTCGACATAAAATTCAGCGGCGGACTGAGAGCCGACCGGCAGATAATTGACAAGAACATCGACCTGGAATTTTTTCAAATCCTCCACGATATCTTTTTTGACCGGATCGGCGTCTTCACCAATCCTGAACGCCGAGTCTTTCGGATATCGCGACATATGCGGCGCCACGCCATCATAAAGAGCGCCTCTTTTAACCATAGCGCCGCGACAGACGGCATTAAGATCATTTTCGGGCGCCCCGAAGTTCATGGCGCAGTTCGGCTTGGCGAAAATCGCTTCGGCCAATGGTTTGCCGACTTTTCTGGGATCCACATCATAGGCGAGAACAAACTCGATGTTTTTCGCCTTGTATCCGCCGATGTCGGCGAAAGCCAGCCCGTGGGTTTGCCCGGTTTTGGCATAAAGAGCGACGCCTTCTATCAAAGATTTGGAGCAGTTGCCGACGCCGACAACCGCCACTCGTATTTTAGATTTTGACATTTAAGTCTCCTGCCATTTTTTTTATTCGCGCTTCGGTCACGACGCCTGTTCCCCGCCATTTTCCAAAGATTGATGGCCACCCCGGCAGACAAAGGCCAATTAAAAAATTTGACATATTTTCTTCACGATTTTGCGCAAAAAGCCATTTCAAAAAACAAACAGGCGTTAAAAAAAATTATTTGAACGTCTTAAGGTTGAATGTCGCGCTTTTTCAAGCGGTTGTCTCATCATTCGATTTGGATTCCTGTTTAAAATGATCAAAAAATCATTTGTATCTATTGACTTTATAAGGATAAAGCTTAAATTATGATCAAATGATCAAAACAGGAGAAACAAAATGCCAAGAATGAAAATGCCAAGACGCGTGCAGGGGCCCCCCACAGTGGGCGCCTTTTTCCCGGAAGAGCATCCCCCATGGGGAATGGATGAAATCATCCTGCCGGTTGAAGGATTGGAAGCGATCAGACTGTGTGATTTCGAAGGGTTTGACCAGCAGGCGGCCGCGGAGCGAATGGAGATTTCCCGGCCCACCATGGGCCGGGTGTTGGCCGATGCCCGGGGAATTGTGGCGGAGGCCCTGGTGATGGGAAAGCGGCTTGTTATTAAAGGCGGGAATTATGAAATAGCCACAAGGCGACGAGGCCCCCGTCATTTCAGGGGAAGTCGGGACCGGAATCTATAAACCATAGCGCCGCGTTTTAAGGGAGGGCATTATGGGCAGCTTCATCAAGTCGTTTCTGGGAGAAACGGCCGGCATCGCTGTTTCATCGGGAATATTTCTGGTGAAAAAAATTTTGAACAAAAAGGGGATCCACACAAACATTCAATATCTCATTGGCTCTGTCCTGGATCATAACAATGAAAACAAGTCTTTGCCGGAGGAAGTCATCCGGCAGGCGAAAGCCATAGAGAAAATATTTAAAGACCGGCATGTTTTTCCTGACAGAATCGCCATAGACGGTCTTCCCGGAAGCGGCAAAAGCTCTCTGGCCGCCGCCCTGGCGAAAAGAATGGACATGGAAGTGGTTTGTCTGGATCATCAAGACATGGAGGAGCGGTTTTCCTTTGAGAAAGCCCCGGCGATCTATGAGCATCATCGTCTGCTGCGCACCCAGGATATGGATCGCTTTGACGTGATGATTTATATCGATCAGCCGGTGGAAAAGGCAAAACAAAATATTTTAAAACGCCAAAGAGGGGCCTACCTGGTGGATATAATGAATTTTGAGTTGATGAAAAAAATCGGGAAAAAGGCCTTCTCCCTTGCCGATGGCCAGGTGATTTCTGTTGATCACAGCTTTGTCAGAATCAAAATAAGGCCGGACAATGGGTATCGTGACATGGCGAATCTGGACAGTGAATTAAGCGCCAAGGCCGCTGGGGATTCCGCCGGGGAGGTTTTGAACAAGGAGCAGCGGATTTTTCTGCTCACGGAAGGCCGCGCGAGGAAAGGTTTTCTGTCTTATGTCAATCCCCGGGCTTATGAGAGAGAATTGCTTTCGGCGCTGATTGTCGGTGTGGACAGCGCGTCCAAAAAGAAAAAGCTCCGGGGATGATGTCGGGGAAAACTTAAATTCAAAGGGGCATGGAAACGCCCCCGCTCGAAAAGCATCGGAAAAAAATTATGAAACGTCAAGACATTCGAAACATCGCCATCATCGCCCATGTGGATCACGGCAAGACCACCCTGGTGGACTGGATGCTCAAGCAGTCCGGGATTTTTAAAAGCCACGAAAAGGCCCCGGACAGGGTCATGGACAATATCGACCTGGAGCAGGAAAAGGGCATCACCATCATGGCCAAAAACACGGGCGTGACTTACCGGGGGGTCAAGATCAACATTGTGGACACCCCGGGCCACGCCGATTTCGGGGGCGAGGTGGAGCGGACCCTGAAAATGGCCGACGGGGTTCTTCTGCTGGTGGACGCGTCCGAGGGGCCTTTGCCCCAGACCCGGTTTGTGCTCCAGAAGGCCCTGGAGCTGGATCTGGCCCGGATTGTGGTCATCAACAAGATCGACCGGCCGGACGCCCGGATTTCCGAGGTCCTGGACGAGATTTACGATCTGTTCATCGATCTGGACGCCACCGAGGATCAGATCGATTTCCCCGTGATTTACACCAACGCCAAAAAAGGAATCGCAAAACGGGAAATGGAGGACGACTCCCGGGACCTGCGCCCGCTGATGGATCTGATTCTGGACACGGTTCCCCCGCCCGAGGGGGACCCGGAAGGGCCGCTTCAGATTCTTATGACCCATATTGATTACAACGACTACGTGGGAAGGCTGGCCATCGGACGGATTTTTTCGGGCAGTGTCAAAGCGGGACAGGCCGCCTCAATCGCGGGAAAAGACGGGGCCGCGACCCCGACCAAAATCAATATCATTTACACCTTTGAGGGGCTGGAAAGAAAGGAGTCGGATTCGGCGTCCATGGGCGAGATCGTGTCGCTGGCGGGGCTGGAGGCCGTCAACATCGGCGACACCGTGACCGACGCGGAGCGCCCCATGCCCCTGCCCAGAATCAAGGTGGACGAGCCCACCATCTCCATGATGTTTTCCGTCAACACGTCCCCCTTTGCGGGACAGGAGGGCCGATACGTCACTTCCCGGAAATTGAGAGAGCGCCTGGAAAAGGAGCTTCTTTACAATGTGTCCATCAAAGTGGATTTTTCCGGAACCGATTCCTTCCGGGTCATGGGCAGGGGGGAGTTGCAGCTGGCCATACTCATCGAAATGATGCGCCGGGAGGGATACGAGCTTTCCGTGTCCATGCCCGAGACCATCGTCAAGGAAATCAACGGCGTTTTGCATGAGCCCATGGAGCGGGTCATGGTGGACGCGCCCGAGGAGTTCACCGGCGTGGTGAGCCGTCAGCTGGGCATGCGCAAGGCCCGGATGATCAATATGCGGAACAACGGCCGGGGAAGGGCCCGGCTGGAATTCCGGATGCCTTCCCGGGGGCTCATCGGGTTCAGGTCCCAGTTTTTGACCGACACCCGGGGGACCGGGCTTTTGAATCATATTTTTGACGGATATGAGCCCTGGCAGGGGCCCATGACCAAGAGAAACACCGGCGCCCTGGTTTCGGACCGGAAAGGAAAATCCACCGGGTACGCCATTTTTCATCTTCAGCCCAGGGGCGTGATTTTCATCCGGCCCGGCGCCCCGGTCTATGACGGAATGATTATCGGGGAAAACGCCCGGAAAAATGACCTGCGCGTGAATGTGACCAAGGAAAAAAAACTCACCAATATCCGGGCCTCCGGGACCGACGACGCCCTTTTGCTGGTTCCGCCCAAAGAGCTGGATCTGGAGAAGTCGCTGGAGTTTATCAAGGAAGATGAGATTGTGGAGGCGACCCCTCAATCCATCCGGCTCCGGAAAAAACCGTCGGCGTGACGGGCGCTTAAAAATTCGGGAAGGGGGAAAAACGGCCAATTATTCCTTGAATATTCGATGGGAGTTGTGGTAGGCTTCCCCCAAAATCGAGGAGGATGTTATGTTGTATTCAAAAGCAGTGATGGATCACTTCAGGAATCCCAGGAACGTGGGCGTCATCGAGGACGCGGACGGCGTGGGAGAGGTGGGCAACCCCTTATGCGGGGATATGATGACCCTTTACCTGAAAATAAAAGACGACGTCATCGACGACATCAAGTTTCAGACATTCGGCTGTGGCTCGGCCATCGCCGTTTCCAGCATGCTCACGGAGATGTCCCGGGGCAAAACCATTGGGGAAGCCAAAAAGATCACCAACAAGGACGTGGCCAAGGCGCTGGAGGGCCTTCCCAAAAACAAGATGCACTGCTCCAATCTCGGGGCCGACGCGCTTCATCTGGCCATCCAGGACTATGAGGACAAAAAGGCCGGCATTGAGCGTCCCAAACCCAAGGTGGAGCTTGAGGAGATCGATTCCAAGCAGTGCGAGCAGCTGCTGTGCCCCTATTGCGACGCGTCGATCAGCGACGACATTTCCTTCTGCAAGGCGTGCCAGTCGGATCTTGAGGAACATCACTAAGGAAGGAGATGAAAATTAAGATGACCCCTGTCAATCTGGACCACATATCGGCCAATCATATCCTGCCGGAGGCGCGGGACAAAATGGTCAGGGCCATGGAAAAAAATTACGGGAACCCCTCGGGCCAGAACTCCGGCGCCGACGAGGCCATTCTGGCCCTGGACGAGGCCCGGGAATCCGTGGCGCGGCTGATTCACTGCAAAACCCCCCGGGAGGTGGTGTTCACATCCGGCGGGACCGAATCCGTGAATCACGCCATCAAGGGCGCGGCCTTCGCCAATTCGGAAAAGGGCCGCCACATTGTCACGACCAACATCGAGCACAACTCCGCCAACAAAAGCCTCAAGCGGCTCTCCCAGATGGGTTTTTCGGCGACCTCCGTGGGCGTGGACTCCAAAGGCCGGGTCAATCCCGACGACGTGGCGAAAGCCATCACGGACGAGACCATCCTGGTGTCCGTGATGCACAGCAACAACGAGATCGGGACCTTTCAGCCCATTGAGGAGATATCGAAGATCACAAAGGAGAAAAAAATCCTTTTTCACTCCGACGCCGTGGATTCGGTGGGGGTGGTCCCGGTGGATGTTCAAAAGCTCGGGGTGGACCTGATGAGTTTCGCCTCAAATCCCTATTACGGCCCCGTGGGCGTGGGCGGGCTTTACGTCCGCCAGGGCGTGAGGGTCTGGCCCATTCTGGACGGGGGAATCCAGGAGAGGAACAAGCGGGCCGGAACGGAAAACATCATCGGCATCGTGGGCATGGGGGAGGCCGCGAGGCTGGCCCGGGAAAATATGGATGACAGGATCGCCCATATAAAGGGTTTGAGGGATCTGGTCATTGAGGAGCTTCCCAACCATATCGACAACTATTATATCAACGGCGACCCGGAAAACGGGCTGCCCAATCTGCTGTCCGTGGCCATCCGGTATATCGAGGGGGAAAGCATCGTGCTGATGCTGGATGACGACGGATACCGGGTCTCCACCCGGTCGGCGTGCGCCACGGGGTCCCTGCGGGCCTCCCATGTGCTGATGTCCATCGGTCTGGACCACGCCGACGCCCAGGGCGTCATTATGGTGACCCCGGGCATTGAAAACACCCGGGAGGACATTATGGGATTTTTGAAATCCCTGCAAGACATTGTGAAGTCCCTGCGGGATATCTCGCCGCTTTGCCGAAAAACCACCTGACAGGACGGACATCGTGAGAGAAACGCGTCGCGTCTGTTTTTGACGAATTTACGAAAATTTCAAGACAGGCCTTTACAAGTCGGTTTTTTTGTGTTATCTTTGTTTATAAAAAAAACAATGACGCACAATCTGATTGATATTTATATTTTTGGTTTGAGCCCGGAAGAAGAGGCGCCTATCCGGGCGTTCCCAAACCGGTTCCAGAAGTAATTTTGCTTAAATCATTTCAACCAGTATAAACTTAAGGAGGTTTGTATGGACGTAAAAGATTTTTGTGGCGGAATGGAGACGGAACTGAAAGAGTGGAAGGCCAAATTTTTTGACGCCATCGCCAAATCCGATGAGCTGGGAACAGCGGACAAGGAAAAGGCCATGGCCTATTTCAACAATGTCAAGATCCTTGTGACCGAAATGGAGGCCAAGATCGATCAGCTCAAAACCGAATGCCCGGCCGACTGGAGCCCTCAGAAGAAAGAGATCGACGACGGCGTGGTGGATCTGCGCTCCCAGTACGAGGAGACCATGAATTTCATCGGAAAGGCCGCCCCGGTTTCCGTTCCCGGTTAGGATTCGTGGAGCCTGCGGCGGTTCCGTCAGGATCATTTTTTAAATATTTCACGGGGCAAGGCCCTTTTTCAACAGGGCCTTGCCCCCGCTTTTCCCCCCTTTGAGCGCGTCTCCTGAGTTTTTCTTCAAATCTCGCGCCCGGCATGGCCGGCCCGGGTCAACCTTTATTCATTTATTGTCACGGAACACACACTTGAAACACATACGCAATTTCAGCATTATCGCCCATATCGACCATGGGAAATCCACCCTTTCCGACCGGCTGATTCAGGCCGCGGGCCTGGTGTCCGACCGGGATTTCAAAGACCAGATCCTGGACACCATGGACATCGAGCGGGAAAGGGGAATCACCATTAAAAGCCAGACGGTGTGCCTGCCCTACCGGGCGCTGGACGGCCAGACCTACTCCCTGAACCTCATCGACACCCCGGGCCATGTGGATTTTTCCTACGAGGTGTCCCGGGCGCTGGCGTCCTGCGAAGGGGCGCTTCTTCTCATCGACGCCAGCCAGGGCGTGGAGGCCCAGACCCTGGCCAATCTGTACCTGGCCCTTGAGCACGATCTGGAGATTATCCCGGTCATTAACAAGATTGATCTGCCATCGGCGGATATCGACCGGGTGAAACAGCAGATCGAAGACGACCTGGGGCTGGACCCGGACGGGGCCATTCTGGCATCCGCCAAGGACGGCGTGGGAATCGAGGATGTGCTGGAAAGCGTGGTCCACCGTCTGCCGCCGCCCGAAGGAGACCCGTCCAAACCCTTGAGGGGGCTGATTTTCGACTCCCACTACGATCCCTTCCGGGGAACCGTCATTCATTTCCGGGTCTTTGACGGCGCGGTCCGGCCCGGCGACAAAATCCGGTTCATGTGGAATCAGGCGTCGTACCGGGTTGAGGAGACCGGGCGGTTCAAAATACAAAGGGAGCCGGTCCGGGTCATCTCCGCCGGCGATGTGGGCTACATCATCGCGGGAATCAAGACCGTGAGCGACACCCGCATCGGCGACACCCTCACCCTTGACGGCAATCCCTCCACCGAGCCGCTGCCGGGATTCAGGGAGACCAAGCCGGTGGTGTTCTCCTCCATTTATCCCGTGGCCTCAGACGATTATCAGGACCTTGCCACGGGTCTGGAAAAGCTGAAATTAAATGACGCGGCGCTGATTTATGAAAAAGACGCCTCCGCGGCGCTGGGATTCGGTTTCAGATGCGGTTTCCTGGGTCTTTTGCATCTTGAGGTGGTTCAGGAGAGGCTGGAGCGGGAGTACGGCCTGTCGCTGATTCTCACCGCCCCTTCGGTGCAATATGAGCTGATCATGAACGACGGTTCGGCGGTGATTATCGACAACCCGGCGCTGTACCCGGACCCGACCCTGATAGAGGCCGCTCTGGAGCCCTTTATACGGGCCTCCATCATTATTCCCGACCGTTATATGGGGGCGGTGATGAAACTCTGTCTCGACCGGAGGGGGGTGAACAAAAATTACCAGTATTTTGCCAGCGATCGCCTGGAGATGATTTTTGAGCTTCCCCTTGCCGAGGTGATTTTTGATTTTTATGACGTCCTTAAATCCATCACCCGGGGCTACGGGTCATTTGATTACGACATCATTGATCGAAGGCCCGCCGATCTTGTGAAGATGGACATTCTCATCAACGGGGAGCGGGTGGACGCCCTGTCCCAGCTCGTCCACAGGGATCGCGCTGTGGAAAGGGCCAGGAAAACCTGTGAAAAGCTGAAGGAAGAAATACCCCGCCAGATGTTCAAGATCGCCATACAAGGCGCCATCGGCGCCAAGATCATTTCCCGCTCAACCGTGTCGGCCTATCGGAAGGATGTGACGGCCAAATGCTACGGCGGGGACATCACGCGAAAACGAAAACTCCTTGAAAAACAGAAAAAAGGAAAAAAGCGGATGAAAATGGTGGGAAAGGTGATGATTCCCCAGTCCGCCTTTCTTTCGGCCCTGAAATCCGGTTCCGACTGACATTTTCACCGCCCAGGAGGTCACATGAGCCATCCCATGACCATCACGGAAAAAATTCTGGCGGCCCACGCGGGCCTGGATCATGTCTCGCCGGGGGACTTCATCACCGCCCGGGTGGACATGGCCCTGGCCAACGACATCACCGCGCCCATCTCCATCGAACGCTTTGAAAAGGCTGGCGCCCAAAAAGTGTTTGACCCCGAAAGGCTGGCCCTTGTGGCCGATCATTTTACCCCCAACAAGGACGTCCAGTCCGCCGGGCAGGTTCAAATACTCCGGAACTTCGCGAACAAACACAGTCTGCCGCATTTTTATGAAGGCGGCGATGTCGGTGTGGAGCACGCCCTTCTGCCTGAGAAGGGAATGGCTCTGCCCGGCGACATCGTCATCGGCGCGGACAGCCACACCTGCTCCTACGGGGGCCTGGGCGCCTTTGCCACAGGGGTGGGCAGCGCCGATCTGGCGGCGGTGATGATCACCGGCGAAATATGGCTGAAAGTTCCGGCGTCCATGAAAATCGTCTTCAAAGGCGCTCTGAATCCCTGGGTGGAGGCCAAAGACCTGATCCTGCATGTCATCGGCCGGACAGGGGTGGACGGGGCGCTTTACATGGCCATGGAATTCGACGGCCCGGCCATTCAGGCCCTGGGGGTTTCCGGGCGTTTGACCATGGCCAACATGGCGGTGGAGGCCGGGGCGAAAAACGGGATCATCGCCCCCGACTCCGTGGTCCGGGAGTATGTCTCGGACCGGGCGCTTCGGGAATTTCGTTTTTATGAAAGCGATCCCGACGCCCAATATGAAAAAAAACTGGAAATCGACGCGGCCGCCATTGAGCCCCAGGTGGCCTTTCCCCATCTTCCCGAAAATGTGAAAAACGTCTCCGAAGCCGGGGACATTCCCATCGACCAGTCGGTCATCGGCTCGTGCACCAACGGAAGAATCGAGGACTTGAGGACGGCGGCCGCCGTTCTCAAAGGCCAAAAGGCGGCCAAAGGCGTTCGGCTGATCGTGCTGCCCGCCACCCCCGCCATTTACCGCGCGGCCCTGAAAGAGGGTCTTTTGGAGATTTTCCTCGACGCGGGCGCCGTCATCGGCCCCCCCACCTGCGGCCCGTGCCTGGGGGGCCACATGGGCGTTCTGGCCAAAGGAGAGCGGGCCGTGGCCACCACCAACCGCAACTTCAGGGGCCGCATGGGGCATCCGGAAAGCGAGGTTTATCTTTCAGGAGCCGCCGTGGCCGCCGCCTCGGCCGTGGCCGGAAAGATCGCCGGTCCGGACGAGACGCTGTGACGGCTTTTAAGAATCCGACCTAACCCAAAAATGGATGAAGACGATGGCACACAAAGGACATGCGTGGACATTCGGGGACGACATTGACACGGACGCCATTGTTCCGGCGGCGTATCTGAATTCAAGCGACCCGGGGGAATTTTCAAAATACTGCATGGAGGGGGCGCGTCCGGGTTTTGCCCGGCTCATCGCCCCGGGCGACATCATCGCGGCCGGAAAAAATTTTGGGTCCGGCTCTTCCAGAGAGCACGCGCCCATGGCCCTCAAGGCCGCCGGGATCGCCTGCGTCGCGGCGGTGAGCTTCGCCCGGATTTTTTACCGGAACGCCTTTAACATCGGTTTGCCCATACTGGAATGCCGGGAGGCGAAAAAAATCAATGAAGGGGACCTTCTTAAGATTGATTTTGACCAGGGGCGAATCGCCAACGAGACATCCGGGGAGACTTACCGGACCCACCCCATTCCTCCTTTCATGCGCTCGCTTTTAGAAAGCGGTGGGCTGATCCGGCATATCATGTCCCAAAAAAGACCCTGACGGCGAAGGGGCTTATTTTCTGAAAAGATGCGTTTTGCGCTCATGCAGATAGTCCAGGTATCGCCTGGCCGTCTCAGGTCCGAAGGGATAAAAGGACTTCAGGTCTTTGGGGGCCGCATGGGGGTAGGAGTCGATGAGCCTGTGCCTGAGCGCCTGGTTTTGAAGGGACGTTCCCGCCGTTTTATGGGCCACCTGGACAATATTCCCGGTTTTCATCAGGATTAAAATGAGCAGAAACCTGAAAATGATTTTCCGGGCGTCTGTTTTCATCCACACCACAGGGCGTTTTGCCTCTTTGATTCTGGAAAGGGCCATGACGCCCATGAGACACAGGCCCAGCCAGAAAAAGTTTGAGAAACTAATGTAGCGCGACACCAGAGCCTGGTCGGTGTCAAAGGCCAGGCGTCCCAAAGCGGTGATTAAAGACACGACCAGGGCGTAGGCCATCATGGCCAGGGGCGCCATCAAAGGCAGAATCGGCGTTTTGAAACGGACCATGAGGAGCCTGACCTGGGCCGCGGCGAAAAAAAGGCCCGCCGCTGAAAATGGGATGACCCAGTCCGAGGCGTACCGTGAGATGGACGAGCCTAAGTATTTCAGGGAGTAAATCAAAACAAACGCCATTTTGGACCCTGTGGACATGTCCGTATGTCCGGCGCCTGCAAGAACCGCTGTCTTGAAATGAAAGGCCAGGGCCATGGAAAAGGCCAGCCATAAAAGGATCATGACGACACGCCGCCTTCGCGTCGGCTCCGGGTGAAACACGAGCATGAGCCCAAGGGTGGGCAGCAGGGCGAGCCCGGTGGAAAAATTATACACGGCGACAGCCGCGCAAAAAACCCCTGGAAAAAAATGGCCGTAATGAAGCTCTTCCCGGGAGAAGAGGACGATTCCCGCCACTGTGGCGAAAAGATTCATGAAAACCGCGATCTGCCAGGAGGACAGAAGGTTTCCGGCCTGGTCCAGGGAGAACAGAAAAAACGCGGTCAGGGCGGCCGCCCATTTCATGGCATCATCTCCGGAAAACGCCATGCGCCTGAGATGACGGGAAAGAGCCTGGTGGCTCAAAATCAGTAAAAACGCGTTCAGGACAACCCCCCACAGGTTGTTCCATCCGGTCAGGATCATGAGGGGGACCAGGAGGAAGTACGCCCCGGCGTGAAAATGGCTTTCCCGGTGGGCCAGGAAGAAATCTTTGAGAGAAAGGGCGCCCGCGTCGTATTTTTCCATCAAAGGGATCAGGTCCAGATCGTCGGCGAAGGACAACCGGAAATAAAACAAAAGGGCGTAGGCCAGAAGAATCCCGGCCATGGCCCAGGGGACGCGCCCTGCGGTTTTGTCGGAAAATAAAAACGCCTTCAGTCGCGTCCATGGGATTACGCTTTTGCGATCAGCCATCCGATATATCCCGTGTAGCAGGCCAGGAGAATGAGGCCGTCTTTTTTTGTTAAAACCGGGGTTTTTCTCATCATGAGCCAGGGCAGGGCGCTGATGGCCATCATCACCGCGTAGTCGATGATCAGACCGCTCTGGAAAAATCCCCCGGGGATATGGATGGGTCTCACCAGGGAGGCGGCGCCCAGCACGCTTAAGATGTTGAACACATTGCTTCCCACCAGGTTGCCCACGCTGATGTCCATTTCTTTTCGCATGGCCGCCACCACCGAGGTGGCAAGCTCGGGCAGGGAGGTGCCGAAGGCCACGATGGTGAGCCCGATGAATTTTTCCCCCACCCCCAGTATTTTCATCATTTTGGTGGCGGAATCCACCACGAGTTCGGCTCCGGACGTGACCCCGGCGATGCCTGTGAGGATCAAAAATATCTGGGTTTTCCGGGAGTTCACGCACCCGATCTCTTTGACCTCCGATATGATGCAGAATTTCCGATCCACGTCTCCCTGTCCGGATTCATTCAAGGCGCCGCGGTAATTGTAGAGGGTGTAGAGAATGATGCCCGCGAAGAGGGTGGCGCCCTCCAGCCGTCCAATGACGGAATTGATCGAGATCAGGAAAAGATACAGGGAAATGGCCAGCATCAAAGGGATGTCGCGCCTGACAATGGAGGGGGCGCACTCGATGGGCCGCAGAAAACAGGACATCCCCAGCACCAGTGCGATGTTGCAGATATTGCTGCCGATGACGTTTCCCACCGCGATCATGGATTTTCCCCGGACGGACGAGATCACGCTGACCACCAGCTCAGGCGCCGAGGTCCCGAAGGCCACCACTGTCAGACCGATGACAATGGGCGTCACGCCCAGATCCCCGGCCAGGCTTGAGGACCCCTTCACCAGCCATTCGGCCCCGTAGTAAAGAAGAATAAAGCCCGCCGCGCAAAACAAAAAAAGATATGAAAACATTTCCATTGTTTCTCTCCCTTCCGGGCAGATTTGTTTTATACGGGTTGTCACACAAATTTTTTATATACATGATCAGGAAAAATGTCAAGAAAGACGGCGTTGGGAAAATTCGAAATGACGGAACCGGTCCGGAAACGGCGGATTCAAAATCTAATTTTGAATCCGCCTTGACAGGACAAAATTCATTGTGATAATTTTAAACCATTTGTCGTCTGATTCCGGCATCTCCCATTCGACGGCCCAGGGATGGCTTTCCATATTGAAAATTTTTTCAAACGCGTGATTAAAACGCCGAAACTGTGTTTTCCGGACTCCGGTTTATTATGCCGTCTGATCAGGGTCCGGGACCTTGAAGATTTCACGATATAAATTGTTTGAGCGGGTGAGCGCGCGGATTTTTATAAAACAGGGGGGAAGAGCGCCATGACCATGGAATTCAAAGAAAAGGCCCCATGTCAGACATATTTCGGCAGGGCCCATGAGATGATTCGGCGAAGCGTCAGGGAATTTGTCCAAAAAGAGGTCAAACCGTTCATCGACGAGTGGGAAAAGGCCGGGACATTTCCCCGGGAGATTTACCGAAAGGCCGGGGAAATGGGAATTTTGGGCATCGGCTATCCCGAGGAGCTGGGCGGGACCCCCGGGGACATCTTTTTCACGGTGGCGGCCAACGAGGAGATCATGCGCTCCGGGTCCGGGGGATTCGCGGCGTCTTTGGGAACGCTGCACATCGCCCTTCCTCCCATTGTCCGGCATGGAACCGAGAGGCAGAAGGAGAAATTCGTCAAACCGGTCATCCGGGGTGAGCGGATCGCGGCCCTTGCCGTGACCGAGCCCGGCGGCGGGTCGGACGTGGCGGCCATTCAAACCGGGGCGGTTGACAAAGGGGACCATTTTGTGGTCAATGGAAGCAAGACGTTTATCACCAACGGCGGAGCCGCCGATCACAGCGCCTGCGCTGTTAGAACCGGCGGCCCGGGGCATTCGGGAATCAGCCTTCTGGTGATTGAGTCCGACTCCCCGGGGTATTCGACGTCCGCGCCTTTGAAAAAAACCGGGTGGCGCGCCTCGAACACGGCGGAGATTTTTTTCAATGACTGCGTGGTTCCCAAAGAAAATCTCATCGGGGAAAAAGACGCCGGTTTTTATATCATGATGGAAAATTTTCAGGGCGAGCGCCTGGCCCTGGCCGTCATGGCGTATATGACCGCCCGGATGGCCCTGGAGGAGGCGCTTGAATACTCCAAAAAAAGAAAGGCGTTCGGCAAAACCCTGGCCGGTTTCCAGGTCACCCGTCATAAGCTGGCGGACATGACCACCCTGGCCACAGTGGCCCGGGAGTTCGCCCTTCGGGTGGCGGCCAAAATGGATTCCGGGATCGACCAGATCGCCGAGGTGTCCATGGCCAAGAATTTCGCCTGCTCTGTCTGCGATCGCGTGGTGTATGACGCGGTCCAGATATTCGGGGGCTATGGATACATGGAGGGTTTTCTGGTCGAGCGGCTGGCCCGGGACAGCCGGATTTTGTCCATTGGCGGGGGAACCACGGAGATGATGAAGGAAATTATAGCAAAATCAATATTTTGAAAGGATGATTGAATCATGACAGACACCGTTTTTGAAACCGATTTTCCAAACCTCAAACTGGTCAAACGCGGCAAGGTCCGGGATATTTACGACATGGGAGACCGCCTGCTCATGGTGGCCACAGACCGGCTTTCCGCCTTTGACGTGGTGCTTCCGGACCCCATCCCGGACAAGGGAAAGGCGCTCACCCAGATATCCCGTTTCTGGTTTGATCAGATGGCGTCCATCGTCCGGAACCATGTGATCACAAGCGACGTGGCAAACTACCCGGAAGAGTGCCGGCCCTACGCGGATGTTTTGGACAAAAGAAGCATGCTGGTGAGAAAGACCGAGCCTTTGACCATCGAGTGCGTGGTCCGGGGCTACATATCGGGATCGGGATGGAAATCCTACCAAAAAGACGGAACCGTGTGCGGGATATCCCTTCCCGACGGGCTGAAAGAGTCGGACCGGCTCTCCGAGGCGCTTTTCACCCCCTCCACCAAGGAGGACGAGGGCGCCCATGACATCAACATCAGTTTTGAGGAGGCGGCGAATCGGGTCGGAAAAGAGCGGGCGGAAAAGGTCCGGGACCTGAGCCTGGCCATTTACAAAAAAGGCGTGGAGCTGGCCGATGAAAAGGGGGTGATCATCGCCGACACAAAATTTGAGTTCGGAATGGACGGCGATGAGATCATCCTCATTGACGAGGTTTTGACCCCCGACTCATCCCGGTTCTGGCCCAAATCCGCCTACCGGCCCGGCGGCGCCCAGGAAAGTTTTGACAAGCAGTTTGTCCGGGACTACCTCCTTTCCATCCAGTGGAATCAGAAACCCCCGGCCCCAAGTCTTCCTGAAGAGGTCATAAACGGGACCCGGGACAAATACAAAGAGGCGGTTTCACGCCTCGCGGGCCCGGACTATGCGCTATAGCCTCAAAGACGTCCCGGCCGGGCGCCTGGATCTCAAGGACCGGACCTTTCGCGTCACGGAGTGGGAAGGGCCTGAAAAGGCCCGGCTCCTGGAGCGCTCCATTGAGACCATGGGGCTTTTGAATCCCCCGGCGGCCCTGCCGGGGGATGGCGGATCGTGGCGGATCGTGTGCGGGTTTAAGCGAATCGAGGCCTGCCGGAGCCTTGGAATTAAAGAGATCCGGGTCCGGGCGCTTTCGGGAAAACCCGATCCGCTGGACCTCGCCCGATGGGCCATCGCGGACAATTCCTTTTCAAGGCCGCTCAATCTTCTGGAGCGCGCCAACGCCGCGGCCCTTTTGTTCCGGAGCCTCAAAGAGGCCGGGGCAGGGGAGGAAAACCTGGAAAAGGAGGCCGGCGCCCTGGGGCTGCCCGGAAATTCAGGCGTTCTCGCCGACCTTCAGCGCGTTTATTTTCTGCCGGATTCCATCAAACAAAAGATTTTATCCGGCCGAATCTCATTGGCCATGGCCGTCCGACTCTCCGCTTTAAACCGGGAGGAGGCCGAGACTTTCGCCGAAATTTTTGATACGTTGAGATTGGGATTGAACCGCCAGAAAGAATTTCTTCTTCTGGCCAAAGAGATCGCCATCCGGGAAGACATCGGGGTTCGGGATGTGTTTTCGGACCCGGAATTTCTGGACATCACCGGCCCGGAAGACGGCAAAGACCTTCCCATTCAGACAAAAAACGCCCGGCTTTATCTTCAAAAACGCCGTTTTCCGGCTCTTTCAAAGGCCCGGGAGGATTTTGCCGAAAATCTCAAACAGCTTCATCTCAGCGCCGGGGCCTCCATCGCGGCGCCCCCATTTTTTGAGGGAAACCGATACATTCTTCATTTGCCTTTTTCAAAAAAACAGGATATAAGAGAGCATCAAAAAACTCTGGACAGCCTGGCTGAGAATCCCGCCCTGGAAACCTTTCCCGGTTTCAAGCCATGAGGTCGGCCGCGTGAGTTTTCGGCGGGGCGGGTTTCGGGGTCCGGCTGCGGACTTTTGGTTTTCACCCTCAAAAAAAAAAGGATATCAAACATGGAGCAGCTGAATCAACTTTTTGAACGGATTGTCGAACGCTCAAGCGTTGATCTTAAAACTTTTAATTATGACGTGGCGTCTTCGTCCCGGGATCTGATTTCCAAGGGTCAGATGGTGAAATTTTACGGATTCTATGGCGTTTCTCCCAACCATCCCCTGAATTTTCATTTCACCCGGTCCAGTCTCGCCGGGACCTATTTCCTGGGAAAATGCCGGGTGGCCGATTCTATTTTGTACAAAAGCGACATTCGGGGGGATGAGCTGAAGAAAAAAGGCGAGACGCTTCGCGTCGGGGATAAGGACATGACCGTGGCCGAAGATGAGGAGATCGACATCGAAAACTCTTTTCTCATTAAGACCTTGGTTCATAATTTCTCCCATGATCCCGATTCCCTTGAAAAATTCTTCATCAAAGACACCATCGCCACCCATTACGCCAACATACACGGCGCGCCGGTCTTTGGATGTTTCATGGAGCCGTTTTCCACAGTGGATCTCACCACGGCCCGGAACTGCGTCATCGGCCGGTTTTCCTATGTGCAGGCCGGCGAGATCGAGTCTTTGAACATCCGCCCGGGGACCGTGTGGGTGCGCGCCAAAGACGCCTTTGAATTCCGGTATGAGCATGACATCGACGAGTTGAATGATTATATTTATTTTGAGCCCGGCCGTCTGCCCCAGGGTCTTTTTCTGGATTTCATGGAAGACCGGAAAACGGCCTTTCAGCGTATTTTTGAAACAGTGCACCTGGACGAGGTTAAATGGGTTCCCGACAGCGCCTCCCTGGACCGTTACGCCCTGATCAAGCCCCGGACCCAGATCGGGGAGAATGTCCTGGTGGCCCAGCGGGCATTTATCCAGAATTCCCGGCTGGGAAAGGGCGCCAACGCCCAGGAAAACTGTTTTATCATCAATTCGGTCCTGGAGGGCAACGACGTCACGGCCCACGGCGGCAAGATCATTGAGGCCCATCTGGACCGGGATGTGTTTGTGGGATTCAACAGTTTCTTAAGGGGCAGGCCCAATTTCAGGCTGGAGATCGGAAAGGGATGCGTCATTATGCCCCACACCATCATCGACATCCGCAAACCCCTTTCCATTCCGGATCGCCATATCGTATGGGGAATGGTGAGAAACCAGGAGGAGCTGGAGCGCCACAGCATGCCCATCGCGGAGCTTCGGAAGGTGAAAACCGAGGTTTCCAAAGGAAACATGTCTTTTAAAGGCGACGGCGAGGTCTTTGTCAACGCTTTCAAGGACCGGATTCATCACATACTGGAGGCCAACGGCGCGTTTTTTGAAGACGCTGGCGCCGAGGACGCCGAGCCCAAATATCGAGGCCATGCGCAGAAAAATCAGAGCATATCCTTCAACACCATCCAGCCCTATCCCGAGGGTGATCTGGAGGGGCTGTACCCCACCATCCGGATCAGTCCATGAAACGGCGCGGGGAACAGGAAAACAAAGACCAGACACCGACCCAAACATTGATGAAAAGAAAAGGAGATTTTTATGAAATCAACCGGCATTAAAGAGATCATCATCCCCCTTTCGAAATATGCCACTGTGGATGAGGACGCTTATTTGTACGAGGCGGTGGCGGAGCTGGAAATGACCCGGGAAAAATCCAAACTGAACCTGTATCCCCACAGCTCGGTCATTGTTTTGAGAAACAACGAAGAGGCGATCGGCATACTGACCTACCTGGACACCTTCAAGGCCCTTGAGCCCAAGTATATGGAGATGGGCGACATCTCCTCCCTGTCCCGGTTCGGCCTTTCCCACAAGTATTTAAAATCCATGCTGGAGGCCCATAACCTGTTTGAAAAGCCCCTGGACGATATTTGCCGCAAGGCGTCCGAGCTTAAGGTAAAGAATTTCATGCGCTCCCCGGAGGAAGCCGAGTTTGTGGATGAAAACGCCACCTTAAACGAGGTGGTCCATCAGTTTGTGGTGGGGAATTATCCCTCCCTTCTGGTCACAGACGGGGAGAAAATCATCGGGGCGCTGAAACTGTCCGATGTGTTCCATGAGATCAGCGTGCGGATTAAAGAGTGTCGAATATGATTTTTTGATGTGAAAGCGGCGGGGTCATTGGGGAAAAGACTCGAAGACCCCGTTTTTTCAGATCAGGACGGACGATAAAAAAAGGGCGTTTTCTTTTGAAAACGCCCTTTTTTGTGGGTTAAGGGTTCGCTCAAAAATTAGTTTACAATTTTGGGAGTTAAGTCGCCTGTCTGACAAGGCGTGAAAACTTGAGGCATATCGGGATATGCCGAGTTTTCATAACGCGGTCAGGCAGGATGAATTGGCTTCCAAAATGTAAAGTTATTTTTGAGCGAGCCCTAAGCCAATTGGGTTTTCCGGTCCATTATCCTCCCACGGAAGGTGGAACGGAGATGGGCATTCCCATCAGCGGCCAGATGATCCAGACCGCCAGTCCGATGACCACCATCAGGATGGCGCTGGCCGGAATGCCGTAGAGGAAAAACTCCCCGGTGGTGAACTGCTTGGAGTTGTAGGCGATGGCGTTGGGCGCCGCGCCCACCAGCAGCAGAAAAGGCATTCCCGCCGCCACCAGGGCCGCGAAGACGATGACCTCGGCCGCCACCCCGAGGTAGGGGGCGATGACCAGGGCCACCGGAAGCGAAATGGCGATGGCGGCCACATTCATGATAAAGTTGGTCATCATCAGCACAAAGAAGGTGATGCCCATGATAAAGACAAAGCCCGGGGATTCCTGGAACATGGCCAGCCAGTTCACGGCCATCCATTTGGCCGCGCCGGTTTCCCACAGGCAGAAGCCGATGCTCATGGCCCCGGCGAACAGAAGGATGATGTTCCAGGGCACATCCTCCAGATCGCTTAGGTCCATGATCCGAAAGACAAAAAACAGGATCGTGGAAACCAGGATGATGGCGGTCTTGTCAATGGGCTTCAGCATGGGGACAAAGGAGCGAAGCGACATGACGACGATGACCGAGAGAACAATCACCGTGGCGATGATCTCATTTTTGGTCAATGGCCCCAGCTCGGAGCTGAGTCTCGTGGCCTTTTCCCTTAATCCCGGGATGGTTTTTTTCTCAGGTTTTAAAAAAACCATGAAAAATCCCCAGAGGATGAATGTCATCAGCCATCCGATGGGGAACATGAATTTGGTGAGATAGAAAAAGGAGATGTCCGCGCTGGTTCCGGCCTTGATGCCCTCGGCCATGACGTCGTTGTAAAAACCCAGCGCCACGGCGCCCCGGGCCGCGCCCAGGAGGGTCACGATGCTGCCCGCGCCGGCCACATAGGCCATGCCGATGAAAAGGCCCTTGCCGAACTTGGTCACCTTGTCTCCCTCTCCGTACATGGCGTAAATGGACACCAGAAGCGGATAGATGGTGGCGGCCACCGCCGTGTGCGCCATGATGTGGGTGAGCGCGGCGGTCACCACGAAGCAGCCCAGGTAGATCATGCTGGTTTTTTCCCCCACGATCATCAGCATTTTATAGGCCAGGCGCTTGGTCAGGCCGGTTTTGGTGAAGACCATGCCGATCATGATGGAGGCGAAAATAAACATGACGGACGGGTCCATGAAATCTTTGAAGGCGGCCTTGGCCGGGCGAATGAGGAACATGGCCTGCAAAACGCCGATGGCGATGCTGGTGACGCCGATGGGCACCACCTCGAACACCCACCATGTGCCGGCCAGAAGAAAGACGGCGATGGCTCCTTTTCCCTGGGGGCTTAGAAGAAAATGTTTTCCGGCCGGATCAATGGCGTCCGGCCATGGAGGCGAATAATAGACGATGGCAAAAAGAATCACCCCGGTTAAAAGGGCGGCCAGCTTGCCCCAGCTCATGGTCATGGCGTTCGCTGCTTTTCCTGCTTTACTCATATGGTCTGCTCCTTGGAGTTACGGTGTTTTTTCCCCGGGCCGGGTTTTCAAAATCGCCCCGGCCACAGGGCGCTCGTGATTTCCATTTCCTGAGATCATATTTTTTCGCTATTCATTAGAATATAAAAAGGCAAATGTCAATGGCAAAGCGCCGTCTTTGGCGCTTAAACTTGACGGCGTCGTAAAAAATCCGATCTACTGCGTTGCGGCGTTTTTTTGTTCGTTCGGCATACCATATGTATGGCCTCTCTCTCAAAAAAGCGCCACGCCTTGTATATTACGGCGCCGTCTGATCTATTTTTTACGAGTTTATCAAACTTTATTCAGCCCGGGGCTCGTCAAAAGAGCAGCTCAAAAGAAGCATGTCGTCTTCCCGGGATGTTTTCACCGTGAAGGGAAGCAGATTGAACAGCCGGCGCATGCCTTTGTTTCCAGGCGTGGTGTAGGCGATCATGCCGGTGAAACCGTTTTCCTTCGCGGCCTTGAGAAGTTTGAAGAGCAGGGTTTTGCCCAGCCCCTTTCCCTGGAACGGTTTGCTCACTGAAAAGGCGATCTCCCCCACGTGGGTCCGGGGGTCCCTCAGGCACTGGCCGATGCCGATGACTTTTCCGAAGCCGAATTCCCCGGTCACCAGGACGATGGTGATGTCGTTGACATAATCGACGCGGTAAACGCTTTCGCTTTCTTCGGTGACGAAATTGGTTTTTTCATGGAAAAATCGGGCCACGATGTCGTTTTTGTCCAGGTCGTAAAAATGCTGCTGAATCCGTCTTTCATCCACCGGCTTCACCGGCCGGGCCACGACCTTCATCCCGTCGACGAGAATGGTCTCCTCCAGGTGAACCGGGTACACGCCCCGGATGGATTCTCCGAGCCTGCGGCCGGCGCCGATCAGGCCCAGCTCCTTGGCCTTGTCAAACAGCTCGTCTCTGAAAGCGGGATCAGCGATGCTGATCATGGCCATGGCCCGCTCTCTCATGCTTTTTCCGAAAAGATTGACGGCCCCGAACTCGGACACGACATAATGAACGTCCACCCGGGGAACCACCACGGCGGTGTCGTTGAGCGTGGGCACGATCCGGCTTTTTTTCCCTTTTTCATAGGTGGCGGGCAGCATGAGGATGGATTTCCCCCCCTTTGCCTGGGCCGCCCCCCGGACAAAGTCCAGAAGGCCGGTGGCGCCGAAGAACTGGTTGTAGGAAAAGGCGTCCACCGCCGCCTGGCCGGTGAGGTCCATGGACATGGCCACATTCATGGACGCCATGTCCCGGTGCCGGGATATCACGGCCGGATCGTTGACATAATTCGACGGGTGAAGCTCGATGGAGGGATTGTCGTTCAGGAACTCATACAGCTCCCGGGAGCCCATGGCCCCGCTGGCCACCAGTTTCCCCTCGTTGAGGCCCTTTCGGCGGTTGGTGATCACCCCCCGGGCCATGAGCCGCATGATGTGATCGGTGACGTGCTGGGTGTGAATTCCGATGTCGTTTTTCTCAGACAGGGCCAGAAGGGTGGCGGCGTGGGTCACGCCGGGGCAGACCTGGATGGTGGCGCCGTCCTCCACGAGGTTGGCGATGTACTGGGCGATGACATTGGCGGATTCCATGTCCGGGGGCTCGCCCGGGGAAAGCAGGGCCTCCTCATGCTCCACGATGACGTCCACATCGTCGACATGGATGAAACTGCGGCCCAGGGTCCTGGGCATGCGGGGGTTGACCTGGACGATGACCCGATCCGCGGACTGGGCCGCCGCCAGGGTGATGTCCACAGACACCCCCAGGCTCATCCATCCGAAATCATCGGGGGGAGAGGCCTGGATCAGCGCCGCCTGGATGGGAAGGTCCCGGCTTTTAAAGAGGCGGGGCACGGCCGACAGGTTGACGGGGGTGGCGAAACGGATGTCCCGGGACAGTTTACGGGTTTTGAGAGATCCCGAGTAAAGGGACCGGATGGTGAGGTTCTGTCCATGGGTTTTGTCCGCCACCGACATCAGGGGCGAGATCCCGGAGGTTTCAAGGGTCAGTATCCGGATGATCTCCACCCCGGTGAAGCGGTGGGACTGCTCGAAAAGCGCCCGGACCAGGCGCTGGGGCTCTCCGCAGCACGATCCGATGAACACCCGCTGGCCTGATCGGATCATGCCGGCGGCCTCATCGGCCGACGCCCGCTTGGCCACATAGTCGTCCGCCCAGCAGTGTTTAAAAGCCATCTCCGGCCTCCTTTCAAGGGTTTTTGGCGTTTATTTTGTTCTTGACAAGCTGAAAAATCAGCGTATATTATACCCAGTTTTTATTGAAAATAAAAGGGTTAAAAGGAGAAAAAATGCCGGTTTACGAATTTGAATGCCCCGAGGGAACCGTCACCGAGGAGTTTGTGAAAATGGGGACGGAAAAAATTGAATGCCCCGAATGCGGGTGTGAGGCCAAAAAGATCATCTCCCAGTGCTCCTTTGAATTAAAAGGGGGGGGATGGTACGCCGACGGGTACGCCTCGTCTAAAAAGTAAATTCGTAAATCTCATCCCCCGGGGTTCCTTCAGCGCCCTTTCAGGATCAGGACCAGCGCCCTTTCAAGATCAAGAAAAGGAAGCCGGTATTTCTTTATCCGGACGTCGGCCTCATCCCCGCCCGCGCCCATGTCGGAAAGCCCCGAAAGAAATTCTTTGGCCTCGCTTTCCCCGTTTTTTCCCTTCCACGCCGTCAGCCGGCCGTTTTTTGAAAGAAACGGCGCCCCTTTTTCCCAAATGTCCGGAAGGGACGAAAAGGCCCGGCAGACCACGGCGTCGAAGCGTCCTTTGTATGAATCGTCCCCTGCCAGGTCCTCGGCGCGGCCATGAGCCGCCCGGACGTCCCCAAGCCCGGTTTGCCGGATCACATGGCTTAAAAAATGCGTTTTTTTCATCGAGGCGTCCAGCAGCGTCACGGAGAGGTCCGGCCGGGCCGCTTTCAGCGCCAGGCCCGGAAAGCCTCCGCCGGAGCCCATGTCCAGCAGGCGCGCGCCTTCGGGAAACAGGTCCGCCGCCGCGATGGAATCGATGAAATGTTTGACCGCCGTCTCCAGGGGATCGGAGATGGCCGTGAGGTTTATTTTTTTGTTCCACATGGAAAGCTCCCGGGCATGAATGGCGAAAAGCCCCGCCGCCCGGCCGTCCAGGGGCGCCCCCATCCGCTCCGCGCCGTCCAGGATGAGTTCCCGCCATCTTTTGGAGCCCGTCTCAAGGCTTCCTTTCCGGGGGCCGCTTTTTTTATTTTTCATTTTTTTCGCCCGTTTCAGGGGCGCCGTCGCCGTCCGGAGGAGGAGGAACGTCAAAATCCGCGACGATTTCAAATCCGTCCATGCTGGAGGACATTTTCGCCGCCGGAAATTTCTTTTTGAAAATGCGCAGCATGGAGGAATTGGTTCTCAAAACCGTGGCGGTGAATCCCATATATCCGTTTTCTTTGGCTATTTTTTGAAGCGCGTCCATGAGATACGAGGCGACCCCCAGGCTCTGGAAATCCTCCCGGACCACAAAGGCCACCTCGGCCCGGGCGCCGTCCTCGCCCATGGCGTAGGAGCCGATGGCCATGATTTCCTTGTGCCCCCGGGCCCGGCTCAGCCCGATGAGGGACATGTTTTTCCGGTAATCCACGCTGGCCCAGTGTTTCTGGATGGTCTCGTGGGGGAAAAGTTTGATATTGTAGAAAAACCGGTGGAAGATGGTTTCCTGCCTCAGGGAGTAAAAGAAGTTCCGGTATGAAAATTCGTCCGACGGAACCAGGGGGCGGACCTCGATGGTTTTCCCGTTTTTGAGTTTGAAAATGGATTTGTACGATTCCAGAAAAAGAAGATCCTCTCTGGAGGGGGGAAGCTGGTCCGCGAAAATATAATGTCTTTTTTTGGCCTGGCGGATGAGTTCCTCCCTGAAATCGGGATGGGCCACCTGGGACAGCTCCATGACCCGCTGGTAGATGCTTTTTCCCTGGAGTTCGGCGATGCCGTATTCGGTCACCACGAAATTCACGTCTCCCCGGGTGGTGGCCACCCCGGCCCCCTTGCTCAGATGGGGGGCGATCCGGGACACGGTTCCTCCCCGGGCCGTGGAGGGAAGGGCGATGATGGAAAACCCGCCTTTGGACATGGCGCTTCCCCGGAGGAAATCCACCTGGTCCCCGCTTCCGCTGTAGAACAGATCCCCCACCGAGTCCATGCAGACCTGGCCGGTCAGATCCACCTCCAGGGCGGAGCTGATGGAGATCAGGCGCTCGTTTTTGGCGATGACTGAAGGGTCGTTGACGAATTTCGAGGAGCTGAAATAAAACAGGGGATTGTCGTCCACGTACCGGTAAAGCGCTTCGGAGCCCATGCACAAAGACGCCACCGCCTTGCCGGGCAGCAGGGTCTTTTTTTTGTTGTTGATGATCTTTTTTTCCATCAGCGGAATAAAGGCGTCTGTGATCATCTGGGTGTGGACGCCTAAGTTTTTTTTGTTTTCCAGGTACTGGAGAATGGAATAGGGCACGTTTCCCAGGCCGATTTGAAGCGTGGCCCCGTCGTCCACAAGCTGGGAGACATAGTGGCCGATCCGGGCGTTGATTTCGGCGGTTTCCGGATCCTGTTCGCAGGGCTTGTCCTCAAGGAGGGGCTCCTCGAAGGCCACCATGCAGTCGATCTCGTCCACGTGGACAAAGGTCTCCCCCCATGTCCGGGGCATCCGGGGGTTCACCTGGGCGATGACCAGTTTGGAATTGTCGATGGCCGCCCGGGACAGCGCCACGGAAATGCCCAGGCTGCAGTAGCCGAACCGGTCCGGCGGGGCCACCTGGATGAGGGAGACGTCCAGCCCGATCCGCCGGCTGTAAAAAAGGCCGGTGAGCTGGGAGAGGTAGCTGGGGATGTAGTCGATTTTTCCCTCGAAGGCCGCCTTTCGCATGACGTTGTTGATGAAAAAAAGCTTGATGGAAAAACGGCGCAGAAAGGACGGATCGTCCACAAATTCCGCCAGGGTGGAGGAAAGCATCTGGTAGATCATGATGTCGTGGAGTTTTTTGTTTTGGGCAAGGGCGCGGATCAGATGACGGGGCTCGCCGAACCCGGTCCCCAGAAACACCCGGCTTCCGTTTTTGATTCTGGACAGCGCCTCGTCTGCGGACATTAGTTTCTCAGGGCGGCGCTCGCTTAAATCCATGAAAACCTCCTTATGTAGTCGGTCAGGAGTCGAATACGATCCATGGCGTCATATGGTAGCGCCTAATTTGTCATTCTGAAAGGGAAAAAAATTAAAAACAATTTTATTGAAAAAGACCAGGGAGACTGTTAATATAACATAAAAAAACCTTTGCCCGCCGTTTCAGTCTCTATGAGGGGCAAGGACCTGTGTTTATTTGATCTTTTTCTCTAACCCGACACATAAGAGCATTAAAATCAGACGAACTGATGAAATCAAAAATTTACATTGAAACAAGCGTCATCAGCTATTTAACCGCGAGACCATCGAAAAATATAGTGATCGCGGCTCGTCAGGCGTCCACTGTGGATTTCTGGAATCGCCTTCATGAGTTTGAGGTGTTCATTTCCGATATCGTCATTCAAGAGGCGTTGAGGGGAGATAAAACCCAGGCAAAGCATCGTCGACGGATGATAGAATCCTTCCGGGCTCTTGAGATCGATGATGAAATTAAAGAAATCGCTCGAATTTTTCTGCTCAAAAAAGCGATTCCTGAAAAATGTCCTGAAGACGCGCTTCATATCGCGGTGGCGGCGGCAAATGGAATGGACGCTATTGTGACCTGGAATTTCAAACAGATCAACAACCCATTCATTCGAATAAAAATCAGACAGTTACTCGAAGAAATCGGTTGGGCGTGTCCTGAAATATGCTCGCCGGAAGAATTTTTAGGAGATGAAATATGAAAGACCCTATTATCGAAGAAGTTCGCAGGATCCGGCATGAACATTCCAAATTATTTGACTATGATCTCGACGCCATTTGTGAGGATTACAAATCGCGTCAAAAAAAAATAAAGAGCCGACTTGCGCGTCTGAAACCCAAACCCATAGCGACTCGCCATGCCTTGCGCGCGGACAGGGATTCCGCTCCTCTTCATCTCCCCCGGTGACGCCTATATGGGGCGATCGCCTCGCGCCTTGGTCTTGGTTTTATATCGAAAAAAGGAGGAAGAGTTATGCCGAAAATCGGAGTTCTGCTGTCCGGATGCGGGAAAAACGACGGATCCGAAATTCATGAGGCGACGCTGACCCTGCTGTTCCTGGACAGGGCCGGCGCCGGGATTGAGGCCATGGCGCCGAATATGGGCCAGCATGATGTGATCAACCACGCCACCGGCGAAATGGCCGGTGAGCAAAGAAACGTCCTGGCCGAGTCGGCCCGGATCGCCCGGGGCGATATCCGGGACATCCAGGAGGTCCGGGCCGAAGACCTGGACGCCCTGGTCCTGCCCGGGGGGTTCGGCGCCGCGAAAAATTTATGCGATTTCGCCGAAAAGGGAAAGGACGCGGTCGTGAACCCGGGGGTCCGGGGGCTGATCCGGGAGATGGCCGGGCAGGGAAAACCCCTGGGGGCCATCTGCATCGCGCCGGTGGTCCTGGCGTCGGCCCTGTCCGACAAAAATCCCCGGCTGACCATCGGAAACGACATGGCCACGGCGTCGGCCCTGGAGGCCATGGGCGCCCGGCACGTGGAATGCCCGGTGGACGGGATCGTGGAGGATGAAAAAAACAGGATCGTCTCCACCCCGGCCTACATGCTGGGGCCGGGAATCAAAGACGTGGCCAAAGGCATCGAAAAGCTCGTCAACCGGATCGTGGAGATGGCGTCCTGAGCGCCGCGGGGGGCCTTTTGACAAACACCCGGGGTTTTCCCGAATCCGGGTTTCGGGACACCGAGACCCGGGCGTCGTACACCTCCCGGATGGAGTCTTCGGTCAGGGCGTCTTCCGGCGCCCCCATGTCGCGGACCTTCCCGGTCTTCCCGTTGACCATGATGATCCGGTCGGAATACTCGGAGGCCAGGTTCAAATCATGAAGGGCCGTTAAAACGGCCATTCCCATCTCTTTTCTCAAATGATCCACCAGCTCCAGAATTTGAACCTGGCGCGCGATGTCCAGGTTGGAGGTGGGCTCGTCCAGCATCAGAAGGGCCGGCTCCTGACACAGGGCGCGGGCGATGCCGGCCAGCTGCCTTTCGCCCTGGCTGATCTCATCCATGCGCTTGTCTTTCAGGGCGAGCACACCGGTGAGCCTCATGTATTTCCGGGCCGTGGACCGGTCTTTTTCGGTTTCGAAAAACTGGTATTTTTTAAAAAAAGGAAGCCTTCCCAAAAGCGTGTGCGCCTCCACGGTCATGTGGGGAGCGTCCGAAGACTGCCGGGCCGCCGCGATGCGCCGCGCCCGCTCCATATGGGACATGGCCCGGATGTTTTGGCCGTTGATGAAAATCCCGCCCTTTTCCGGTCGGATGAGGCCGGCGGCGGCCTTGATGAGAGTGGTTTTGCCTGATCCGTTGGGGCCCGTCACGCCGGCCATTTCGCCGGGTAAAAGGCCGAAGGAGACATCTTTTAAAACCGGTTTTCCCGGGTATCCCAAATCCACACGGTCCAGTTTGAGAACAGGGGTCATGACATCTCGCTCCCTTTTCTGTAAAGCGCCCAGATGAAGACCGTTCCCCCGATGATGCCGGTGATGACCCCCACGGGAAGCTCCAGCGGGGAGATGATGGTTCGGGCGATGACGTCGCACAGGGCCAGAAACGAGGCCCCGGCCAGAAAAGAGCCGACGAGAAGGATACGGTGGTCGGAGCCGATGATGATCCGCATGAAATGGGGCACGATGAGGCCCGCGAACATAATGACGCCGGCCACGGACACACTCAGGCCCGTCATGACCGAGGCGATGACAAAGACCCTTTTCCGGGTCCGGGCCGCGTGGACTCCCAGATGCTCGGCTTCTTCTTCCCCCAGGGCCAGGGCGTTGAGATCCAGGCAGAAGAAAAACGACGCGGCCAGACCCGCCAGGGACACCCACACGGAGGCGCGGATTAAAAACGGGCTGGGCTCGTCCAAAGACCCCATGATCCAGAACACGATGTCTCGCAAATCGTCGTTTCCGGACACCGCCATGAGCAGCATGACCGCGGACGACGACACGTAGCTGATCATCACCCCGGTCAAAAGCATGCCCCCGGATTTCATGGCGCCGGGTTTCCGGTTGAGCCCGTAAACCAAAAAAACCACCGCGGCGGCGCCCATAAAACCCGAGGCCGGGTAGGCGAGCATGCCCAGGGTGTCATGGAGGTTCAAAATGATGTTGGCGCACACCCCCAAAGAGGCCCCGCCGGAGATGCCCAGGGTGTAAGGCTCCACCAGGGGGTTTCGGAATATGCCCTGGAGAAGCGCGCCGGCCAGCCCCAGGGACCCGCCCACGGCCAGGCCCAGGATCAGCCGGGGCAGACGGATATCCAAAAGGATGCTTCGCTCCGCCGTGCCGTGCCCTTTCAGCAGTATGCCCGGAATGTCGGCGGGGTGAATTCCCGCGCTTCCGGCGCATAAAGAGATCAGGCTCGCAATCGCGACAAGGCCGATGAGGGACGCTGTGGCCAACGCCCATTTTCGTTTTTTGTTTTCAGTCATGGGCTCCCGTCGCCGAAGGCTTGAGGGCGTTTTTTGAAAACGCCGATCCCCGGGTGAATCAAAGACGCGATCTCTTCCAGGCCCTGGGCGAATATCGGGGGCGTGGGGCTGCACACGATCTCCGGGTCCAGGACGTGGATCTCGCCGTTTCGGGCCGCTTTCAGGGAAGAAAACGCGGCCCATCTTTTTTTCTCCATCTCCCCGGCCTTTTTGGAGGTTCCCATGGTGGCGATGAGAATCACGTCGGGGTCTTCTTGCAGAACCTTTTCCCGGCTGTAAACGCCGGATGTCTCATTTTCGGCGATGTTCACGCCCGAGGACAGGACGATGTAGTCATGAATAAAGGCGTCTTTGGAGGCGGCGCGCAGGGGCTTTAGGCCGATCTGCATGAAAACCGTTCTTTTTTTCAATCCCCGGGTCCGGCGTATCGCGGCCTCCACCTGTCTTCGGGCGCCGGCGATGATTTCGGCCGCTCTTTCGGTCTGGCCCACTATTTTTCCCAGCCGGGCGGTCATGTCGCAGATTTCAGAAAATCCTTTGGGATTTTGAAGGCGGATGGCCCGGACCCCGTGTCTTCTCAGGATGTCCAGCTGCTTTTCCCGGGCCAGGGAGCTGGCGATGACCAGGTCGGGCGCCAGGCTGATGATTTTTTCAATGTCCGCCTGCATCACCGTGCCGATCTTTTTTTTTTCGCGGGCCTCTTCAGGCGCCACGCAGTACACGGTGTTGGCGATGAGCCGGTCCTGGGCGCCCAGCATATAGATCATCTTGGTGATGACGGGGCCCAGGGACACGATTTTTCGGGCCTCCATGTCCGCCGACCGGGCCGCTCCTCTCCAAAGTAAAAAAAGGACTGAAAAAAAGACGAAAAAAACAGCCGCCGCGCGCCGTGTCTGATTGATTCTCATTTTATTTCACCCCGATCCCTCAACCTGGCGGCGGCGCCGGAGAAAATCGCGTCCAGGGCCGTGGACACGGCCTTTGGAAGCCCCTGTCCCGCTGTGAAGGGTTTGATTTCGCAGGGCCTCCCGGCGATTCGCCGGGCCGCGTCTTCGGCCCATCGCTCAAACGAGGACAGGTCGGCGATGAGCCCCTTTTCATAATCGTCGCTGACACCCAGGGCCGAGGCCATGAAGGAGGCGTGGGAAGGGTTGAGAAGAATCTCCCGGGCCTCTTTTTTCAGGCGTCTTTTTTCCACAGCGCCCGGAAATCCCGGACCGTCCGCCAGCTCATGGATCAGGATTCCCCGCTCCATGAGGCGCTGGAAAACATGCCGCCCGGTGAACAGGCCGTTTTGCATGGCCACAGCCTCCCGGACGGCTTTGTAAACGGCCCGGGCGATCAGCTCCCCCAGCTTGGAGTGGCCCCCGGAATGGTCCAGAGCCGGGCCGGCCCCTTCGGCCACGATGATGTTGTCGGTCCCGGTCCCGGTGGCCCGTCGTCCGCCCTGATAGCTGGAGCGGATGTCCATATCCATCAGCGCCGCTGTTTTGGCCTCCGTGGCGGTGATGACGGCCCGGGTCATGGCCCGGGGGGTGAGCCGCCTGTCGGCCATGATGATGAGATTGATCGTGCCCCTTCCCTCGGCGGCGGCGTCCCCCGGCTCGTAATAATCGCCCCGGTCCACAGACATCCGCATGGCGTTGGAGGACACCCCGGCGGTGGCCAGGACATAGACCTCGATGTCTTTGAATGTCTCTGTGACCGCGGACAGATGGTCCATGTCGGCGCCGGTGAACAGAAACGAGGCCTGTTTCGCGTCGGCGCCTATGATCGGATAGACCGTTTTTCGAAGCGCCTCCAAAGTGTGGGCGCCGGTCAGGGGCCAGTGATGGGGCGGAATGTAATGGTTGCCGATGGACCCGACGCCCCGCCGAATTCCCTCCAGGGTGGAGACAATGGCCATGGGGGTTTTGAAATCGATGATCAGGGTTTTGTGGACAAAATCGTGTATCCGGCTCTCGGCGATTCTCGCCTGGCGGACCCATCCCGGGACCGTGTCAATGGGTCGGGACTTGAAAATTTTGTCCCCAAAGACCCGGCTTTCCTTTTTTAAAAGCGCGTCCCCGTAAATGGAGGCGGCCAGCCATCCCGTGAAATAGGCGGCGTTCACCGAGGCCCGGCAGGTCAGCTCGCAGGGAAAATAAAATATTTTTTTGTTTCGAACCGCGTCCACGTCCCGCCAACCGGGAAGATGAAGGACGTTTTTTTCAATGTCCCGATCCCGTCCGCATCCGTAGAGGATTTCGGGATTGAACGCTTCAAACGCCTCTTTGCCCATGAAAACCACGTCCCCGTTTTCAAGGTTTTCCGGCGGGATTCCCCCGGCGGCCCGGATGATTTCGTTTTGAAAGGAGTCGGCGCCCGGGGTCATGAGCCGGTCCCGGCCCATGATTCTCATGACCCGTTTGCGCGGGGAGATGGCCCTGGTCTTTTTCCGGATGATGTCAAAGTCTTTTTCAATTTTTCGGACCACTTCCCGGGCCCGGTCTTTCCGGTTGAAAATGTCTCCCAAAAGCCGGATCTGATCGAAGGCGCCGGGAATGGAGACGGAGTCCATGACGATGATCCGGGCGCCCGGCGCCGCGGTCTCATCGATTTTTTCATGAATGTCCGAGACAAACACCACGTCCGGCCTCAAAGCGGCCACCACCCGGGCGGAAGGGTCGAAAAATCCCCCGGCCACCGTTTTTCCGGCGGCCCCGGGAAGCGTGACGCTGTGCCAGGTGATCCCTTTGAGGGATTCCCCGGCGCCGATGGCCAGGATCATTTCGGTGACGGACGGGACCAGGGACACGGCCCGGGAGGGCTCCCGGTCCAGGACGATGGATTTCCCGGCGTCGTCCGAAAAGGACAGCGGATAGGCCGCCAATGGCCCGGGCGCCGTGAATAAAAGCGCCGGGATGAATAAAAAGGCGAATAAAAGCGTAAAGAATCGTTTCATAGTTTCAAAAGAATTGTCATTTTTATTTTAATCGGCTGTATTTCCCCAGGGTTTCTTTCACCGCCCGGGCCGCCGGCATGTTCATGCCGGGCAGGGCGGCCATTTCTTTTTCGTCCGCGTCCCGGATATTTTTGACGCTTTTGTAGTATCTCATCAGGGCGGCTTTTCTTTTTTCCCCGATTCCCGTCGCGTCGTCCAGGGCCGAGCGCATGGAATTTTTGCCCCGCTGTTTCCGGTGAAAGGCGATGACGAACCGGTGGGCCTCGTCCCGGACGCGCTGGAGAAAAAGAAGCAGGTCGCCGGCCCCCCCGAACTGGACGGGATTGGCCCGGCCGGGCCTGTAAATTTTGTCCCGGACCTCCCCTTTTGCCGGGTCTTTTTTGGCGATCCCGGCCGCATCAAAGGCGCCGTCCAGGCCCAGGTCCCGGAGAATCGCCAGGGCCACGCCCAGCTGGCCCTTTCCCCCGTCCACCAAAAGAAGGTTCGGGTAGGGCTTTGATTTTTCTCCTTTTCCGTAACGCCTTTTAAGGACCTCGGCCATATAGGCGTAATCGTCGTGTTCCGTGACGTTTTTAATCTTGTATTTCCGGTACCGGGACTTGTCCGGCTTGCCGTCCACAAACACCGCCATGGCGGACACCGCCTCTTTTCCCGACATGTTGGAATTGTCGAAACACTCGATCCGGGCGGGCAGGGATTTCAACTTCAGGGTCCGTTTGAGCCGCGACATGAGGTCCCGGTCCGACATCAGGGAGGCGATGTGGTCTTTTAAGTCCTTTTCCGCGTTTTTTGCGGCCATTTTCACCAGGCTCGCCCTTTCGCCCCGGCGCGGGGTTCGGATCCGGATCTTTTTTTTCCTTCGATTCCCGTTTTTCAGCTCCGACAGCCGCTCTTCCAGCAGGGCCTTGTCCTCGGGGCCGAACTCGGTCAGAATCTCTTCGGGAATAAAGGCGTTTTTTTCGTAATGCTGGCGGATAAAGGCCCCGGTGATTTCCGGGTCCGAGGCCAGGGTCTGGGAGACGGGAAAGGAGCGGGACCCGATGACGCGCCCCCCCCGGACGAAAAGAGCCGCGATCATGGAAAACTCGTTTTCCCGGGCCACGGCGATGACGTCCCGGTCCACGAGGTCCACCGTCACCGACACCTGGCGCTCCAGGGTTTTTTCCAGCGCGATTTTTTTGTCCCGCAGCGCCGCCGCCCTTTCAAACTCCAGGGCGTCCGAGGCGGCGAACATTTCCCGGTGGATTTTTCGAATCAGGGCCGGGGTTTTTCCCCTTAAAAAAAGCGTCACATCGGCGATGATCTCCCGGTAATCCTCCTCTTTCACATCCAGACAGCAGGGGGCCAGGCACGCGTCCATCTGGTGATGCAGGCAGGGCCGGGACCGGTTTTTAAAGGCCGAGGCCCCGCATTTTCGCAGCTTGAAGGTCCGGTTGATCAGTCTCAGGGTCTGGCGCACGGCCCCGGAGGACGAAAACGGGCCGAAATACACCGCGCGGTCGTTTTTGATTTTTCGAACGATTCTCAGGTCCGGGTAGGGATGGTCCATGTCCAGCCGAAGGACCGGGTAGCGTTTGTCGTCCTTTAAAGTGACGTTGTACCGGGGCCGGTGGCGCTTGATGAGGCTGGACTCCAGGATCAGGGCCTCTTTTTCGGTTTCGGTGAGCAGGGTCTCGAAATCGTGGATTTTTCGGATCAGGGCCGCTGTCTTGGGGTCCCGGGAAAGGCGGGGGGAAAAATAGGAGGCCATGCGCTTTTTGATGTTCCGGGCCTTTCCCACATAGATGATCTCCCCGGACACGTCTTTCATGAGATAGACGCCGGGGCCCCGGGGAATCCGGGACATGCGGTCCGGGTCCTCAAAAACGGATTTTTTTCTCTCCTGGCTTTGTGTGTCCATGTGTGTCAGTCCGTGAGCCTGAATTGAATCGGCTGTTTGATCCGCATGGCCGCCCGGACGCCTCCCCGGGCCCCGGGCGCGAATATCCATTTTTTCAGGGCCCGGACAGCCGCCCGGTCCAAAACGGCGTGTCCGCTGGATAAATGAATCCGAATGTCTTTGACCCGGCCCCGGGCGTCCACCAGGATGTCTAAAATCGCCCGGCCCTCCCATCCCCGTTTCCGGGCCAGGGCCGGGTAGGCCGGGGGGCGGTTCCGCCCATACAGGGGAACGGGTTTTTTCTCCGCCCGCGGCCTGGCGGCCCCCCTGGAGAGCGTTTGTGTCTCCGTCTTTCGGCCGGGCCCGGGCCGGGCCCTGGGCGCTCTTGGAGGCGGCGTTTTTTCGGGCGCCGGTTTTTCAGGCGCGGTTTTCCGGGGCGCGAACCGTTGGGGAAGGGTTTCCCGGGTTTTTATTTTGGGCGGCGGCGTTTTTTTTTTCTTTTCGGCGGCCGCGGGTTTTTTTTCCAGGGGCCGGGGCGTTTCCGGGGGCCGGTCGGGCCATGTGAGGATCACATCCATTTTTTTTTCAAAGTGAAACGGCCGGGCGTCAAAGCCCGGGATCCGGAAAAACGCCAGGTGGACGGTCATGGAAACCAGGACCGCGACAAAAACCCTCATTTTTCGCCCAAACCTTTGGCCTGGAGAGACACCCGCTCAAACCCGGCGGCCCGGATCTCATCCAGAACCGAAAAGATGGTCTGGCACTGGACGGTTTTTTCCGCGAACAAAAACGCCTCGGGGCTCGTCTGATTCCCGATCCGTTTGACCAGCTCGGCCTTCAGGCCCTCGTAGGACGCCGGGCTCTCATCAATGTACAGGCGGCCGTCTTCGGCGATGGTCACGGACACCGCCCGTCCCTTCACGATTTTCGCCGAGGCGGACTCCGGAAGGGCCACCGTCATGCCCCGGTGAACGGCCATGGACAGCATGGCGTAGATGAAAAACGCCAGAAGCAGAAACACCACGTCGATTAAAGGCAGAATCTCAATGCGGGCGCTCCTTTTATATACATAACGCCTGGCTTTCATTTCTCAGGGCGTCCCTTTTTCAAACACGATCTCCAGGCTCGTGGCGCAGGTTTCGATCTCCGTGGCCGCCGATTCGATCCTGGAGTAAAAATAGTTATAGGGAAACACCGAAAAAATCGCGATCCCCAGGCCGAATGCCGTGGTCACAAGGGCCTGGGCGATGCCCGCCATGACGGCGGCGGGATTGTCCAGCCCATACCCCCCGAAGGCCTTGAAGGAGGCGATGATGCCCGTCACCGTGCCCAGAATGCCCAGAAGCGGCGCGGCCGTGATCATGGTGTCGATGACCCCCATGAAGCGGCGCATTTTTTTGATCTCCGCCGCCGCCGCCGACTCCATGGCCTTGGCCATGGAAAAGTCCCGGTGCAAAATGCCGCTGACCAGGATCCGGATCATGTAATCCCGGCTTCCCCGGGTCTTTTCCCGCACTTCGTCCCATTGTCTTTGGGCGCAAAGACTTAAAACCTCGTCCACCAGCGGCTGGTTCCGTTTTCTTTTGACGTAAATCCAGAAAAGGGTCCGGTCGATGATGGCCGCAAAGGAGGCCACGGAGCATAGAATCAGGGGATACATGATGATCCCCCCCTGCTGAATGATTTCGGTCATGGGTTTTCCTTAAAGCTCCCTGGGGAGCGGGCCGTCTAATACTTATACGAAAGGGAGGTTCTCACCGAGCGCCCGGCGCCGGGGTAATATCCGTAAACCAGTTTCCCGGAGCCGTCGGCGAAACTTCCCATATACACGCCGTAATCTTTGTCAAAAAGATTGTCTGCGGAAACGGAAAAGGTCCAGTGGTCATTGAAGCGGTAATCCACCTTCATGTCCACCGTGGCATACTCCTCCAAGACGTGGGAAGGCTCTTTGTCAGTATCCTTTTTGTAATATTCCCTTTCGCCGACGAGGCGGATATCCACCGCGAGCGAAATTCCCAGATCGTTCCTGTATGCCAATCCTGTTTTAAATGAATATTCAGGGACATATTGGGCCTGCCGGGTCAAATCGGGCGTCTCATCCTCGGCGTCCGTAAGGGTGCATGCCAAAGACAGTCCCAGGGAATCCAGGGGATTGTAACGGAGGCCGAGTTCCCAGCCTGTTCCCCGGCTCTTGTTGAGGTTCGAAGGGGTCCATTTATCCTCCCCAAAGGGTCCGGGAAAATTGGGATTTTTGGCCCAGGTGATTTTATCGTCGATGTTCCATTTAAACCAGGACAGGGAGATATCCAGCTTTTTTTCAGGGATCTCGTATTCCAGGACGGCGTTGGTGTGCCAGCCGGTCTGGGGTTTGAGATCGGGATTGCCCCGGACGAAATTGTCCTCCGGCCAGAACAGATCGTTGGGGGAGGGCGCTTTGAAATGCTTGCCGTGGTTGATCTTCAGCGCCAGGTTGTCCATGGGATTGACGATGAGACCGAAAAGGGGAAGGTTTTCCCGGCCGAAAAATTCGTGGCGCTCATTCCGGATCCCGGCCAGTCCCTTCACATAGCGGTTAAGCCGAAGCTGCGCCTCAATGAAAAAGCCACGGGTTTTGATGGAGGCGCTGTTCAGGCTTTCCCCTGTGGCGAGTCCCGAGGCGTTAAAATCCACACCCCGGGTCTTCCAGACATGGTCCTTGATATCGGCGCCTATAAGTATCTTGGTTTCCAAACGGGGTTCAATCTCAAAATTGACTTCGGCGCCGAACACCCGGTTGTCCACCCTTGTTTTTTTGCTTTCCCCGGCCTGGCTGCCCCAGGTGGAGGCGTTTTCCCACTTCTGGTCGTCGCTTTCCATGTCGGACCAGTGGCCCCGGACATGGATCCCCAGCCATTTTTTCGGCTTGGCGTCCACAGTGAGCGACAGACGCTTGTCCACGGATTTCCCCTCATCCTTCAGACTGGCCGACTCATCATCATAAAACGGCTCGCCGTTGACTTCATTAAAGACGAGGTTTGCCTCCGGAGGCGGTTGAATTCCCGGGTTTCCATATAAACGGCTGATATAATTTCCGTAGAGGCTGACGTTGAAAATATCGTCCTGTTCATGCGTCAGTTTCAGGGACAGGTCGTTTTGAGTCAGCCGGCCATTGTTTCGGTGTCCATCAGTCTCTCTTCTTCCCACAGACAGATGCCAGCCCGTGTTTTTTGAGATGAACATGCCCTGGTCGGCGGACAGCCGGTATGCGCCATTCTCCCCGAAGCCGGCGGTGACTTTCAAAAGGGGGTGATCCCGCTCCGGCCCTTTGGTGATGATATTCACGGAGCCGCCCATGGCGCCGGACCCGTACAAAAGGGATCCGGAGCCTTTGACCACCTCGATCCGCTCGATATTGTCCAGGTTGATTCCGCTGATGTCGGCGGTTCCCAAAGACGGCGAATTGACGCTGATTCCGTTCACCAGAACCTGGACCTCGCTTCCCCCCATGCCGCGAATATGAAGCTCCTGGGCGGCGCCGCCGTAATCGCCGTAGCTTCGCCAGTCCACCCCCGGCTCCCCGGCCAGAAGCGCGCCCAGTCCCGAGGCCGGTGACTGTTCAATGTCAAACGCGTCCTTGACGATCACCGAGTTGGGGATGTCCTTCCTTTTCTCCTTTGTTTTGGTGGCAGTCACCACAATGGCGTCCAGTGTTTTGATATCGCCGTCGTCTTTTTTGCTCCCGCCGTCGGCCAGTCCCTCTCCGCCGGCCAGGAAAAACGCCAGCGCAAAAACCATCATTGTCTTTTTCAACATCTCGTCAGCCTCCCAGGCGTCTCCGAACCGGAACGGTCCGGAGCATCCAGGCCCGGAAAATAAAAAACCCCGGACCTCATCACTGTTTGATCCGGGGCATCCCTTTTTTACTCAAGATCCTAAGCGGGGCGTTTTTCTTTCCGGGAAAAACGCCGTCTTTTCATTCAGGCAGGTCTTCTGACTTGCGCATCATCCTACCGGCTGAGCCTTCCCATCCCCAAAACCGGGACAGTGGCGAAACACAGCTTTCGTACGCGCTCACAGCGGCGGGCCCGTCCCCGACTTTAACGGGGTTCCCTATTAAGCTTGAAACAAGCGCCTGAATGTCACTGATTCAAATAAATATTTATAATCTCCTTTAAATCCCATGTCAAGAAAAAGCGGGATTGGAAAACGCGGAAAAGTGAGCAGGTTGATGAAGAGACGTTGGAGAGAGGGTCCGAGAAAAATGGCCAAGGTTTTATCGAGCGGGAGAAAATCATGAGCCGTTTAAAAAAAACGCAGATCATTTTATATTTCAATGTGTTCGCGCTTCTCTGTTTAACCGTGTTTCGGGTGAATGCGCGGGCTGATGAAACCGCCTCCCTGGTTGGACAAACACCCGGCTCTTTCAACGTGGAAAACGGCGCCGCCGCTTATTCCATTCCCATCATGGTTCCTCCAGGCGTGAACAAACTGGAGCCCCGACCGGCGCTGAAATACAGCAGCCGCGCTCCCAACGGGCTCCTGGGGATCGGCTGGAACATTTCCGGTCTTTCCGCCATTCACCGGGGCGGGGCCACCATCGCCCAGGACGGCTTCAAGGGCGGGGTGTATTACAGTTCAAAAGACCGGTTTTTTCTGGACGGCCGGAGGCTGATCGCCATTTCCGGTGATGACGGCGGGGACGGGACCGAATACCGGACCGAGATAGACGGTTTTTCCAAAATTGTCTCAGAGGGCTCCGCCGGGAGCGGGCCCGCGTCTTTTACGGTCACCACCCGTGACGGCATGCTCATGGAGTATGGCGGCACGGCGGATTCACGCATAGAGGCCCAGGGGAAGTCATCCGTTCGGATGTGGATGCTGAGCAAGGTGACGGACACTTCCGGGAATGTGATGACCTACACGTATCATGAGAACGTCGCCGAAGGTGAGAGCCGCGTCACCCGGATCGATTACGCGGGCGGAAACAACTCCGTGCGATTTGAATATGAAGACAGGCATGACCCTGTGGTGAAATATTCCGCAGGATCTAAAATAAGCATGACCCAACGGCTGAAAAGCGTCAAGACCTACGCCGACTACCAAGGGGCCGACACCCTGGTCAGGGAATATCGTCTCAACTACAGGGCCTCTTCCGCTCATGGCAAAAGTTTTCTGGAGTCGGTTCAGGAGTTTGACGGTGGTGGGAGCGCCCTGCCGCCGGTGAGGTTTACATGGGAAACAGGCGCGGATGGTTTTGATTCGCCTTACCAGTGGTTTCAGGCGTCAAGCGGCAGTTATTCCGAAACTCATTTTCCACCTTTTGTGACTTCCGCTTTGTTTCAGAAAACGTACGGAAATGTCTATTCGATGCTGCTGGATATGAATGGAGATGGGCTTACAGATCGAGTTTCGTACAGGAACTGGCAGGGCGGTGACCGGGGATTTTATGTGGGGCTTAACAATGGTCGCGATCTTGATTCTCCGGCGGAATGGATATCCAATCCAAATACAGGAA
Organism: Candidatus Desulfarcum epimagneticum; assembly: GCA_900659855.1. Lineage (NCBI taxonomy): Bacteria > Pseudomonadati > Thermodesulfobacteriota > Desulfobacteria > Desulfobacterales > Desulfobacteraceae > Candidatus Desulfarcum > Candidatus Desulfarcum epimagneticum. Next base: position 194,991 of record CAACVI010000034.1, on the reverse strand, counting down.
ATTTATTGGATGAGTGGCCCACTATTCCTGTTTACGTTTTCCATAACTTCGGATCCGGTGCTACTCGCAACGGTGGAATAGCGCCTCTATATATTTCTAAAATAATTTCTTCGGCAATAATGTCACTACGTCGCGCAACAGCAAGAAGCGATGGCAGTTACCCCGGTGATACCCGTGTATCGAAGGGGTTCCATACTAAGTTCAGGAATAACCTCAACTATACCCCCGCCGCAACCCTTCTCGACATGAACGGCGACGGCCTTCCAGACAAAGTGGCGTATCAAAACTGGCAGAACGGGACCGCCGGTTTTTATGTGGGATTGAACAACGGAAGTGGCTTCGACTCTCCCGTCGAATGGATCAGAGATGGCCAATCCGCCCAGACCTGGTATCATTACCCGATTTACGCCGATGAAGACCACACGTATTCGGATTTGATGGACATGAACGGCGACGGTCTTCCCGACAAAGTGGCGTATAAGGATTGGCGAAATGGCAGCGCCGGTTTTTATGTGGGCTTGAATAACGGAGGCGGTTTTAACCCTCCCGCCAGATGGATCAGCAGGGCTCAATCCGGCCGGACCTGGCAAAACAATCCGGTCCACAAAGACAGCAGTGGGAATACATGCTCAAAGCTGATGGACATGAACGGAGACGGCCTTCCGGACAAAGTGGCGTATCAAAACTGGGAGGACGGGACCGCTGGTTTTTATGTGGGTTTGAATAACGGAAGTGGTTTTGACAGTCCGGCTGAATGGATCACCAATGGCCAATCCGGCCAGACCTGGTATCATTACCCGATTTACGCCGATGATGACCACACGTATTCAGATTTGATGGACATGAACGGAGATGGCCTTCCGGACAAAGTGGCGTATCAGAACTGGGAGGACGGGACCGCCGGTTTTTATGTGGGCTTGAACAACGGGGCCGGTTTTGAGAGTCCGCAGGACTGGATCAGCCGCGCTCAATCCAGCCAGACCTGGCAAAACAACCCGATTCACAAAAACAGCGGCGGCAATATATGTTCAAAGCTGATGGACATGAACGGAGATGGTCTTCCGGACAAAGTGGCGTATCAAAACTGGGAGGACGGGATATCCGGTTTTTATGTGGGCTTGAATAACGGAAGCGGTTTCGGCGCTCCCGTAAAATGGACGAGTCCGGCCGGAGATGTGTCGGTTTACCCGGTTCATGTCAACACCACCTCAAATACGGAGTACGCTTACAGTTACATTGACGCGGACCTCAGGGACATAAACGGCGACGGTCTTCCGGATCGTATCCAAAGCAGTCATTGGGGAAGCGGGACGTCAGGTTTCCATGTGGGACTCAATACCGGACGCCGCCCGATCATCACTTCCATCACCAGCTCAATGGATTTAACCACGACCATTGAATACAAGAGCCTTTCAGACTCTTCGGTTCATACAAAAAACAGTGGCTCCGTTTACCCTGTGGTGGATATCGCCGGTCCGACACGGCTTGTGTCAAGGGTGAGTTCCTCCAATGGAATCGGAGGCATGAACCACCTGTCTTACCAATACGGAGGCGCGAAGGTTCATGTTCAGGGCAGGGGAAACTTAGGTTTTGAATGGATAGAATCCACAAACGAACAGACCGGGATCGTCACCCGGACGGAGTTCCGCCAGGATTTTCCCTATGTGGGAAAACCGGAAAGAATGAAAGTGAAAATCAGAGAAGCCGAAAGGGATATTTTAATAAAAGATGTGGTGGATATGTATGACGATATATATAGGGAAGAGGCGTTATATGGCGGAAAGGTATATTTTCCATATGCGGTCGAAAGCGTAAAGGCTGATTTCGAGGTTGACGGGACTTTTGTCGCCGGAGAAGTGACACAAAACAGTGATTTTGATGATTACGGCAACGTGGGGAAAACTGTTGTCACCAAAACCGGCGGGGGGCAGACCTTTGTCAAAACCACGACAAGCGCTTACCACAACGACATCTCGAACTGGTTCCTGGGCCAGCTCACCGCATCCTCCAGCGTTTACAAAGGTTACGGCCACACCCAGACACGCGCTTCCGGTTTTACATATGACTCCGCCACCGGCCTGCTTTTGACCAAAACCACAGAGCCCGGCGACGCCGATTTGAAGCTGACGGAAACCTATCAATACGACAAGTTCGGGAACAGGATATCCGTATCCCTCTCCGGGAAGGACGTCCAGACCCGGACCACTCGAACCGCGTTCGATTCCAATGGATTGTTCCCCAAAACCATCACCAACGCCCTGGGACACACCGAGACTTGGGAATATGATCCCCGGTGGGGCGTTCCGACCCGGCTCACAGGCCCAAACAGACTGGTCACCGACTGGGAATACGACAGCCTGGGGCGGGAGGAACAGGAAAGTCGGGTGGATGGAACGCAGACTGCGTGGGCTTACGCCTGGTCCGATCAAATCGAGAGCGGGGCGTCGTATTCGGACACAACTCATAAAATATATAAAGTGACGGAAACATCAAGCGGGGCTCCCCCGAAAACCGTCTATTACGACGCCATGGACAGGGCCGTCCGCCAGGAAACCACCGGATTTGACGGTCGAGCGGTTTACCAGGACAAGGAATATGACGCTTCCGGACGGGAAGTTTTTTCTTCATTGCCGTATTTTTCCGGCAATGAGGTATATACCACAGAAACTTACGTGGAACCGGACGGAACGGTCTGCCAGAGAAGAGTCAAAGTGGACGATGGCAGGGCCGGGGGCGTGGAAACCCAATATGACGAAATCGGTCGGGCCGAAAGAATAATTTATCCTGGACCGGACGGCGCCGATTCGGTGAACTCTGTTTCTTACAGCGGTCTTTTAACCACTGAAACCAACGCCCTGCTCCAGACAAAGACCACCACAAAAGATGTTCTGGGCAATGTGGTTCAAGTCAACGAGGAGGAAGGCGCGTCGGTGACGTATTCCTACGACGCTTTGGGAAACCTGCTTGAAACCGACGCCGCAGGCGTGACGACCACCATGACCTATGACAACCGGAACCGGAAAATATCCATGAGCGATCCGGACATGGGAGGATGGACATACACGTATAACGCCTTTGATGAGCTGATCAGCCAGACAAACGCCAAAAATCAGACCGTGACCATGGATTATGACAAACTCGGGCGCATGGTCAAGCGAACAGAAACCGAGGGCGTGTCCACATGGACCTATGACACGGCGAACATGGGAAAAGGAAAACTCGCATCTGAAAGGGCTCCCCATGCCGACGGGTTCAGCCGGACATATGGATATGACGGGTTTGGACGCCCAGATAAGGTTGAGACAAAAATAGCGGGCCGGGGGACATTTTTATCCCGAACGTTTTATGACAGCGAAGGTCGAGTAAGCAAAAAAATGTTGCCCGGGGGATTTGTTTTGAAAAATGTGTACACCGACGATGGGTATTTGTCGGCTGTCAAAAGCCTGGGGCCGCGTTCCGTTTATGATTTGAGGGCCATGTCGATCATGCGGCAGAGATGTCTGGATTTCGCCGGGCATATCATTGGCCTGATTGAAATATGGTCTAAAACACTTCCACGAATTTTTGCGAGACATATCCGTTTTTTCGAAATGGTGGCGGATTATTTTTTGACCCTGGCGGAAACAATCGAGCACAGGATGCAAAGAATCATTGAAGTTGAAAGTGAAATGGTGGATGACGAGGGAAATCTTTCCTTCTGGGAAGTCGCGGAGCGGGACGCCTCCCGGCGGCTGACCCGATTCAGGTTCGGAAACGGACTTGAGACCCGTCGGAATTACGACCCCGCCACCGGCCATCTGGGCCGGATCCGAACTGTTTTGGGGTCGAATGCTCCGATCCGCGATCTTGAATACACGTATGACAAAGTGAATAATGTCAAAAGGCGAATCGATCATGTGAACAATTTAAGGGAAGTTTTCTCATATGACGATCTCAACCGTCTGACAGGCGCGTCTCTTTCGGGAGCGATCAGCCAATCCATCAGTTATGCTTATGACGCAAAAGGAAACATGACTTCCAAGTCCGGCGTGGGGACGTATGTGTACGGGGGAAACAGCGCCGGACCCCATGCCGTCACTTCGGTCACGGCTTCGGATGGAACTTCCCGGACGTTTTCCTATGACGACAACGGCAACATGATCCGAAAAACAACGACTTCCGGACAAACCACAGAAACCATGTCCATTGCCTGGACCTCCTTTGACAAACCGTCCCGGTTCACAAAAGGGGGCCTTGAAAACGCCTTTTCCTATGGGCCGGACCGGGCAAGGCACAAAAAGACCGTGACCCGGTCCGGGGCTGTGGAAAGCGTGACCGTGTATATCGGCAAGGATTATGAAAAAGTGACCGAAAACGGCCGGGATGTCCATAAATACTTTGTTTACGCCGAAGGACAGCTGGCGGCCATTTATAAAAGGGTCGACGGACATGCCGACGAAACGCGGTATCTTCACCGGGATTCCCTGGGAAGCATCGACACGGTGACAAACGGCCTTGGGGACGTGGAGGAAAAAATGGCCTACGCGCCCTTTGGAAGCCCCCGCTCTGTGGACGGGCAGCCTGTCAATTTTTCCCTGTCTTTCACGAACCGGGGCTTCACCGGTCATGAGCATATCGACGACATGGGGATCATCCACATGAACGGCCGGGTCTATGACCCTGAGATCGGCCGTTTTCTGTCTCCCGACAGTTTCATCCAGGATATCTACAGCAGTCAGAGCTTTAACCGCTACACTTACTGTCTGAACAATCCTTTGCAGTTTACTGATCCGAGCGGACATTTTATTGATATACTCATCCGCGCGATTTCAGGCGCCGTATTCGGCGGGGTGATGGCGGCGATAAATGGCGGGGATATTCTGGAGGGCATGATCACCGGGGCTGTTTCGGCTGTGATTTTTGGTTTTGCGGGCGACCTTTCCGCAGGATTAGAAGATATTGCGCAGGTTGGCATACATGTCGCCGCAGGAGCGGTTTCCGCAGGCGCCAACGGCGTGATAACCGGCGCCGATCCCGGCATGATGGGAGAGAGTATGCTGATAAGCGGCATCTCAGCCGGGGTGGCAAAATATGGCGGCTTGAAGTTGTTTGGCGGAAGTGGTATACTTGCGGGAGCTATGGACAATATGAGTCCGGAGGCCAGGTTTTTCGTTCAATTCGCATCGTATTCCGCCATAGGAGGAGTGAGCGGCGGCATATCATCCTCCATGCGCGGAGGCGACTTTGGAGATGGATTTGAACAGGGGGCTCGCACATCGGCGTATGGTTTTCTGTATAATATGTATGGGCAGCGCATGCTCAGCCGCCTCAAAGCTTACTTTGACTGGACCGGCAAAACGGAAAAGTGTGAAGAAGCCGTATATGACGGAGTTAAGAAAGCGACTAAGGCTTTGGTTGTGGCATGCGCGGTCACTGTTGTAGTGGCGGCTCCTGAGATCGTGGAAGGCGTGGTCGTGGTGGGGAAAGTGGCCTGGCCAATCATTGTGACCACAGCTCCACGGTGGACGCCTTACGTGGAGGCAATAGGGGTTGAAGTATTATCCGAATTTACTGGCCCTAATATTCCTAACCCGCCGAACGACCCAATTGGCGCAATACGAATATTATACGATGCCATAAAATATCCTAGCAAATACTTCAGGATGAATGAAGAATAGGAGATAGACTTACATTCGAAGGGCTTGCAAAAAAAATATAATATATTCAAATTATATATAGAAATTATATATACTTCTAAAAACATTATGTTACGTTTTTTATGCACGCGTTTCAGTCTAATTTGGAAACATGAAAAAAAACTTTTTCTTAAAACCATTTTATCGTTCTTTATTGGCTTTTATAATAATGTTATTTTTAGAAAAAATTGGGCATTCCAGCTATGGTCCTGATAACCCTGTATCATGGACAACATTTTTCAACGAAGGTCTTCCAAGAGCCTTTTATATTTCGTTGGCTATCTTTTTGTGGTTATGTTTCTGGGAATTTAGAAAAGGAAAAAGCCAGGACAAGGATGCTCACAAATAAAGCATATCGGGGTCAAAGCTTGAACAGTGAATGATGTCCGGGCCCCGGGATCGACGAGGATCCCCCGGGGGACCCGCTGGAGTTCCCTGGGCCATCGCATCCGGTCCCGCGAATTTGCGAAAACCTTATTCGGCGGCGGAGGGAAGAAAGAATAAGCGACGAGGGGGGCGAGGCGAAAATATCGGGCCTTTGTAGAGACGCGCGGCCGCGCGTCTCTACTGAAGGCAACATCTTAGAAGAACGCGCGAATCAATTCGCTTCGCAGCGTTTAAAGTCAATCTCTTTGTCACATCCCGGGCATTTGTGCGTCTGGTCGAACTCGTCTGAGAAAATTTCTTTTTCCTGTCCGCACTCGGGGCATTTGCAATTGAAAGATTTAAGATTTTTGAACTGTTCAAAGCCCGGGCAATGTTGCGGTGTTGTCATGAAATCCTCCTTTCAAATTTAAAAATGTTTCTTTCCCAATGCCTTCAGCATGGGGAAACGCCATACGGCGCCTTCATCATCCATTTTCGATTGAAATATCCGATATATTCTTCATATGCTATGTTATATTTCGGGTCAGGTCAACAAAAATGTGCCGGGGGCGTGTGCCGCCGGGAAGAATTCATCATTTTCTCAGAAGCTTTTGGATCAGAAACCGCTTTACAATTTTTTACGGCGTTGTTAAAATAAATCCATGGGAAGAAGAAAAAAGCCAAAAACGCCGCTCAAAAAAATAGTCTCGGAGCGCTTTCCCGTCAACCCCAAAAAAGGTGGCGGAATTTTGAAAATTGAGGCATGGGAAAATGATCGTGGTGAGATTGTCAGATACAATATGTCTTATATCAATCATCTCATTTTTCCCGGCGACAACGGACGCGTCCTCGGGTATGATAACGCGCATCGTTCTCACCACAGGCATTATCTGGGACAGGTTTTCGAAGTATCTGATTTTAAAAGCTATCAAGATTTAATTAAACGCTTCGAAAAAGAGGTGAGGGAGTTTATAAAATGAATGTGAAATTGAAAGCGGGATACATGTCTGATTTTTTTTCTTCAGCCAAAGAGACGGCAAAAGAAATTGATGAGGGAAGGAAGGTGACGGAGAAAAATATTGTTTGGATTGAACCTTCTGATTTAATAGCCATTCTTAAGCCGGAGAGAACAAAGATAGTCCAATACCTGCGAAAAAGAAAACGTGTTTTTTTTTCCGATTTAATGAGCGATATGCGTCGCGCGCCCGCAAGCTTGGATAATGATTTAAAAATTTTATCCAGGTATGAGTTGATCAGGGTTTTTAAGGAGACAAATTCCGGACATGGGAGTCATAAGGTGATTGAATCTACTTTTGGTGACGGGGCAATAGAGTTCAGGGCGAAAATTTAGATTTTGAGCCTGCCGATTACCTGGAAATCCATCTGGACAAACATCTCGCATATGTGAGCGAAACCGCCGCCACTGAAGATTTCCGGGAAGGATGCGCGGCGTTTATTGAAAAAAGAAAGCCTGTTTTTTTAGGAAAATAGAAGACAAGGCGTTTGAGCGTGAAGACGCAAAAGGAGTTTCATATTGAGTAAAAAAAATGAAAAAGAAAAAAAGGACGAAGGCTTTGCCTGCTCCCCAGGATGCCCGGGGGGGGTCAACCGCCGGGATTTTTTAAAGACGGCCGCGGCGGCGGGGCTCGCCGGGGCCATGGCCGGGCCTTCCCATGTTCTGGCGGGAGTGGAGAAAAAAGCCCTTTCCGGGGAGGGGGACGCCGGGGCGTTTGGAGATTTTCGGCCCGATCCCATCACCGAAGAGATCCGGGAGCACGCCCACAGGCTGGGCATCGACCTGGTCTGGGACCGGGAGACCCAGTGCGAGTTTTCCCAGTCCGGACACGGCGGGGTGGCCGGGCTTTGCTGCTTTCACTGCCAGATGGGGCCCTGCACCCTGGGGGACGCCACCGGAAACGAGCGGGGGGTTTGCGGCGCGACCATGGACACCATTGTGGCCCGGGGCCTGGTGGCACGGATGGTCTGCGGCGCCGCGTCCCACGCCGAGCATATGAGGGCCGCCGCCAAAATACTCAAAGGCGTGGGGCTGGGAAATTTGCCCGGTTACCGGATCGCGGACCCGGACAAGCTGGACGCCGTTTACAAAGGACTGGGCTGCTCCGGGGCCAACAAGGCCCTTGCCGTGGCCGAGACCTCGCTGGCCGATTTTTCCCGGAACGAAGGCTCCCCGGCCTGGCTGGAATACAAGGCGAATCCCGAGCGAAAGGCGCGATGGAAAAAGATGGGGATTTTGCCCACAGGCGCCGGCGCCGAATTCAGCGAGGCCTCCCACCGGATTCACATGGGGGTGGACTCCGACATGGAGAACCTGGCGGCGGACGCCCTGAAGCTCGGCCTGGTGGACGGCTACTGCGGCCTGCATCCGGCCTCGGCCATTCAGGACATCCTGTTCGGGGTTCCCAAACTGGTCCTGGGGCGGGCCAATTTGACGGTTCTGGAAAAGGATCAGGTCAACATCGCGGTCCACGGCCATGAGCCCATTCTTTCGGAAAAAATCCTGGAGGCGGCCCGCCGCGTCTCGTCTCCGCCCATCAATGTGGTGGGAATCTGCTGCACGGGAAACGAGCTTCTCATGCGAAAAGGGGTTCCTTTGGCCGGGTCCATGATTCAGCAGGAGCTGGCCATCGCCACCGGCGCGCTGGAGGCCATGGTGGTGGATGTGCAGTGCGTCATGCCCAATATCCAGCGGGTGGCCGGGCGTTTTCATACCAAAATCATCACCACCCATCCCCACGCCCGGATCGAGGGGGCGACCCATATGGAGTTTGTCCCTGAAAAGGCCGATGAGATCGCCGCCGGGATCGTGAAGACGGCGGTGGACAACTTCGCCAACCGGAAAAAGGACCGGATGATGATCCCAAAACAGGCCCCGGCCAGGCTCATGGCGGGGTTTTCGGTGGAGCAGATCGTGGCGGCCCTGGCCGGACTCAACCCGGCGAACCCCCTCAAGCCTTTGATCGACGCCATCGCGTCCAATCGCGTCCGGGGGGTGGCCGCCATCGTGGGATGCGTCTCGCCCAAGGGGCCCTATGGATACCGGCACGCGATCCTGACCCAAAGGCTCATCAAGGAAAACGTGCTGGTGGTGGGCACGGGATGCTGGTCCCATGTGGCGGCCCAGCGGGGCCTTATGGCGCCGGACCCGGCCTATCCCGGCGTGGGCGCCGGGCTCAAGGCCACCCTTCAGGCCGTGGCCGAAGCCAATGGCCTTGACGCCATTCCCGCGTGCTGGCATATGGGGGCCTGTGTGGACAACGCCCGGATCGAGGATGTCTTAAACCCCCTGGCCGCGAGCCTCAAGGTGAAAATCAGCGATCTGCCCGTCGCGGCGTCCGCGCCTGAGCTGATCACGGAAAAGGCCGTCTCCATCGGCGTGTGGGCCGTGGGCCTGGGCGTGTTCACCCATATCGGGGAGCCGCCCTATGTCTCGGGCAGCGACCGGATGGCCCGGCTCTTGACCCGGGATGTGGAGAATATTGTGGGCGGTCGGTTTTATGTGGAAAGCGATCCGGAAAAGGCCGCCCGGGCCATGCTGGCCCGCATTGATGAGAAGCGCAAAGCCCTTGGACTTCCGGTTTAGGGGGGCCGGGGGCCGGGGATGTCTCGCCGGAAATGAAAACGGCATGGCCCTGATCACGGGCCTGATGCTCATCGCGGCGCTGTCGGTTTTAAGCTCCGCCGCCTATTTCATGTCCTCCCTGGAGCTGATGATGGTCCGAAACGACCTGGCCGGGAAAAAAGCGTTTTACATGGCCGAAGCCGGGATCGAGGAGGCCCGGGCCCGGCTTCCGGTCTGGGCTCCGTCCGCCCCGGCAAACGACCGGTGGCGGGTTTTTGTCCTGGGCGGCGACGCGGCCGTGGGGGATTTTTCTTTGGGAGACTTCGGCGCCTACGACCCTGGAAATTCGGATCATCATTTTTATCCCGGCCTTCAAAACGACATGAATGCCCTGGCGGAGATTCGGGTCCTGACCGAGGCGTTTGGCGGGTCGGATCTGAACCATGATTCGGACACCGACGATGTGATCTTCTGGGGCGATGTGGACGGGGATTTTGTCTGCGAGGAAAATGTCTCCGCAGGCGTCCCCATGGCGTGGATCCGGGGGGCCGGCCTTTACGGGGAATCCCAAAAGCGCGTGGAGGTGAAAATCAGGCCCTCCCCGGTTTTCCCGGACCCCCAGACCAGCCTGTGGGCGCCGCCCGGCGGGGGCGGGGCCGCGTATCCTGTTCAGGAGTCCCTGGACAGGGCCCGGTCCCGGGCTTCTTCGACCCTCGCGCCGGGCCGACGCCACTCTCCCCGTTATGGAAGCGCCAACGACCGGCTGGGCGTGTTTTTCTGCCCCGGGGATTTGACCCTGGCCGACCCCGTGGGATACGGTCTTCTGGCCGTGGCCGGGACCCTGACTTTTTCCGGAGTGGTGTCCTGGGAGGGGGCGATCATCGCCGGACAGGGAATCGCGGCCGAGACCGGGACGTCCGGGGAAATATCCGGGGCCGTGATATCCGGGGGAAGCGCCGCTATTCCCGGCGGCCCGGCCGTCACATACGACGCCGATATCGTGTCCCGCCTTCGGATGGCCCGCCTGGCGTATGAGACGACGGCCTGGCGCCGTTTTGAGTGAAAAACGACTTGGTAAAAATCAGCCGATCAAACCGAAAAACAAAGGCGCCCCGATGATGAAGGTCTGGTTGGGAAACACCTCGACGTCATGATAATCGGCGACGATCTGGAAAAAGGGGATATTCAGCATTTTTTGAAAATACACGCCTGATTTCGAAGGCGTGGTCATGGCGCTTTTGGCTTCAATCAGGACGTATGGATTTCGGTCTTTTACGATCAGAAAATCCACTTCTTTTTTCTGGGCGTTTCGGACGTAGCACAATTCAAAATCGGCGATCCCCAGCTCATTCCAGTGGCATACGAGCCGCGCCAGAGAAACCGCAAGCATGTTTTCAAACTTTTTCCCTTTGTCGGGAATATGGGTCCAGTCGAAAAAATAAACCTTTTTCTCTTTTTTTATGGCCCTGGCGATATTTTGGCTCCAGGGGCGGATGGAGAATACCAGGTATATTTTTTTCAGCGATTCAATCCAGTTGAGGACTGTTTTATGCGTCGCGGCGAGATCTTCCCGCAATGAATTGACGCTCAGCGGCGAGGCGACTCTTTCGGGCAATAACAGCGTCAGCTGCTCCACGCCTTTAATGTCGGTGATCCGCGTCATATCCCGCAAATCTTCGTACAGCAGCAGGGATTTATAATCATGGCGCCATTTGTTGGAGAAACGCTGTGAAGATTTCAAAAAAGGCTCTGGAAAGCCCCCGAACACGGCAAGCGCGTCAAACGCCTCTTTATTTTCCGGGACCTTCATGGCCCGCAGACGCGCCACGAACTCGTCTGAGGAGTCTTGCGAAAAATATGAGTCGTCATGGATGATAGGGTCCATTTGACCCGTCGCCTCGGAAAGCCCCAGCGGAAACATGCGAAATGAAAAATATCTGCCGACCAGACTGTCCCCGGACTGTCTGAAATAATCAAGCCGGGCGCTTCCCGTCACAATGAATTGCGCCTCGTGATGGTGGATATCATACAGGCCCTTTAAAATGTTTTTCCAGTTTCGATGCTTGTGAATTTCATCAAAAGCGACCAGGGGTTTTGTTCTTTGAGAGGCGATGGGGGCTTTTAAAAAATGAGGGTTTTGGCGGTAACGCTTAAGGACAAAAGGATCATCCCAATTGTAATAAAAATCAGCCTGTTTGATTTTCTCCAGATGATTTTTTACAAAAGTGGTTTTGCCGATTTGCCGGGGACCGGACAAAAAAATCATCTTGTCCCAGTTGACATCCCGGCTGAACAGGTATTTCCCGTGTATCCGCTCCATGATGACAATTTTATACGTGTGTATAAAATTGTCAAGTTTTTTTTGGACCTGTGTCTCAAAAAATCAACTGAACATCCATCGCGGATTAAACCCGTTAACCCCGCTTCATGACAGACGAAATATCAAAGTCCCGGGGGCTGTCCGGTGGAATCCGTCTATAGAATCCGGCTTATAAAGTCCTTCTTATAAAATTTGGGACAGGAAAAGCTTGGTGCGCGCCTCGGAGGGCGCGGTGAAGAAGTGCTCGGGGTCCCCGACCTCGATGATTTTTCCGGCGTCCATCATGATCACGGTGTCGGCCACTTCCCGGGCGAATCCCATCTCGTGGGACACCACCACCATGGTCATGCCCTCCCGGGCCAGGTTCAGCATGACTTCCAGCACCTCCCCCACCATTTCGGGGTCCAGGGCCGAGGTGGGCTCGTCAAACAGCATGATTTTGGGGTCCATGGCCAGCGCCCGGGCGATGGCCACCCGCTGCTGCTGTCCCCCGGAAAGCTGGGAGGGATACACGTTGGACTTTTCCGGCATTCCCACTTTTTTAAGCAGGTAGTCGGTTTTTTGGTTGGCCTCTTCCTGGGAGCGTTTGCGGACCCTGAGCTGGGCCAGGTTGATATTTTCCCGGACCGATTTATGGGGAAAGAGGTTGAAGGACTGGAACACCATTCCCACCTCGGCGCGTATTTTATTGATGTTCACCTTTTTGTCGGTGATGGGGGTCCCGTCGATGATGATGTCTCCGCGGTCCACGGTCTCCAACTGGTTGATGCAGCGCAGCAGGGTGGATTTTCCCGACCCGGACGGCCCGATCACCACCACCACCTGCCCTTTTTCCACCCGGCAGCTGACATGATCGACCGCTTTCACCACGTGAATCCCGGCGGTGAATGTTTTGGATATATCTTTAATTTCAATCACTGACAGAAAATCTCCTTTCAATATATCTCACTACCATGGACAAAGAGAAGGTCAAAACCAGGTACATGCCGGCGACGGTGAACCATATTTCAAAGGTGGCGAAAGTGGAGGTGATCACTTCCCGTCCCGCCTTGGTCAGGTCGGTGATGGCGATGACGGACACCAGGGAGGAGTCTTTGATCAGGGAGATGAACTGTCCGGCCAGGGGGGGCAGGATTCGTTTAAACGCCTGGGGGAGGATGATGGTGACCATGGCCTGGAGATAATTCATCCCAAGCGAGCGGGCGGCCTCCATCTGGCCCGGGTTGATGGATTGAATTCCGGCCCGGATGATCTCCGCCACATAGGCCCCGGCGAATATGGCCAGCGCCATGACTCCCGCGAAGAAGCGGTCAAATTCCATGATGGAGCCGATAAAAAAGTAAAAAATAAAAATCTGGACCAGCAGGGGCGTGCCCCGTATGATTTCCACGTAAATGGTGGCCAGGCCCTTGAGCATGGGGTTTTTGGAAATGCGTCCCAGGCCGGCGAAAAGGCCGATGACCAGTCCCAAAAGCGAGGCGTACACCGATATTTCAAGGGTGGTGATGAGCCCGATGATAAGAATGCCGGTGGAAAGGGTCGGGTTTGAGCCCAGCATATCCGTGTCCGAGACATGGTCCCCGGTTTTCACCTCCAGGGTGTCCGTGAGGACTTTAAAGGATTCTGTGGCGCCGTTTTCAGCCGTCACCTCCACCCGGGAGCGCTGGTCTTCCGCGGGCGTCACCCGGACCACCCCCGGCCCTGAAGGGAAATGCTCCACGTTTTCGGTGAAGAAAAAATATTGGGGAACCCGGTTCCAGTACCACTTGTAATTGATCCGGTCCGTCATTTCGGTGAGCCCCCATCCCAGTACGACCAGGATCAGGGCCAGGCAGGAAAACCAGAATGTTTTTTGGGTCAGCTCGGATGCCATTGTCTGCGCGAGATTCTCCTTGGCGTTTGGCGCGCTCTTTCATGTGATTGAGCGTGGTCTGAATGTAAAAATGGTTTAAAAAAAAGCCCCTGGCGGCCTCCTCAAACGATGGGCCGCCAAAGGCTTATATACATGCGTAAAGACTTAAATTTTAATCTTATTTCACAGCTTTGAGCCAGTCGGAGCTTTTAAACCATTTGGCGTATATTTTGTCGTATCTTCCGTCGTTTTTCATCTGGAACAGGAAATTGTTCATCCAGTTGAGGAAATCGGGATCGTCTTTCCGAACGGCCCAGGCCAGGGGCTCGAAGGTGAACGGCTTGTCGAGGTGGACGATTTTTCCCTTGCCCTTGTCGCTGGCCATGATGGCGTTGAAGGGAAGGTCGTACACAAAGGCGTCGATCTTTCCGGAGATGACCTCCATGGCGCCTTCCTGCTCGGTCTCATAACTGATGTAAGTGGCCCGGGGGATCATGCGTTTGACGGCCTGCTCGCCGGTGGTCCCCAGCTTGGAGGCGATTTTATACTTCGGGTTGTTGAGCTGGTCGTACGAGGTGATTTTGCCCTTCAGCCCTTTTCGCAAAAGGACCGTCTGGCCCACAGTGATGTAAGGCAGGGCGAAATTAATTTTGAGATTGCGCCCCTGGGTCACGGTCATTCCGGAGGCGATCATGTCGAATTTTTTGGTGATCAGAGACGGAATGATGCCATCCCAGTTGGTGTTGACCAGTTGCAGTTTCACGCCCATGGCTTTGGCCATCTCTTTGGCCATGTCCACGTCGAAGCCGATGATTTTGCCGGTCTTGGCTCTCATCTCAAAGGGCATGTACCCGGCTTCCATTCCCACCTTGAGGGTTCCGCGTTTGAGGATGTCGCTGATGGCGTCCCCGGCGAAAACGTTGGCGGAAAGAGACAGGAACAAAGCGGCGCTCAGGATCACAGTCAAAAACTTTTTCATTCTTCCTCCTTAAAATTCTGGCATGGTTTGGTTTTTTAGCCCATCGCATCCAACCCGGTTTTAATAACAGACAAAATAAACGAGCACAACAAAAAAACACGCTTTTTTCAAAAAAAAAGGCGCGGGCCGGTCCCCGGGGTTTTTTATGATTGCAAAAAAAAAGGCGATCATGCTACACCGGGCCTGTTGAATCGGACCTTCCCCCTTATGAGAACCCGGATTGAAAGGAAGCGGAAAAGATGAACGAAGGAATAAAAAACAAGGACCTGTTTTTAAAACGAATGTCAAGGCTCAGGCAAGACCTTGAAAAGAACGGTTTCGGGGCCTGTCTCCTGGCGTATTCCCGGGACATTTTTTATCACACGGGAACGGCCCAGCCCGCCTTTCTGGCCGTGTCGCCGGACGACTGCGCGCTTTTTGTCAAAAGCGGCATGGACTTCGTCCTGAATGAGACCTTTCTGGACCCGTCCATGATCGTGGAGGAGAGAAAGCTCTCCGGGGTTTACAACGCCTTTTTCTCCGGGCTGAAAAACAAAAAAATCGGCCTGGAGCTGGATGTGCTGACGGCCCTGGAGTTTATGGAGCTTCAAGCGATTTTCAAAGGCGCCCGGTTTGAAAACATTTCTCCGCTCATCCTGGCCCGGCGCGCCGTCAAGGATCCGTTTGAGGTGGCGCAGACCCGGAGGGGGGGCCTTGCGACCCTCAGGGGATACGAGGCGGCCCGCGCCGCCCTCCGGCCGGGCGTCACCGAGCTGGCGCTTTCGGCCGCCGTGGAGCATGCCCACCGTCTGGCCGGACACGAGGGAAGCTTTTTTTTCCGGATGAGAGACTTTTTCATGAGCGCGGGCCCTGTGGGCGCCGGGGAGGCTTTGAAGCGAAACAGCGGGGTTTTGTATTCCCTCACCGGGACAGGCCAGAGCGCCTCGGTTCCGGCCGGGCCGTCCGGAAGGCCCATCCGGGAGGGCGAAAATGTCATCATCGACATTCCCTGCCACATCAACGGATACCATGTGGACCATACCCGAAGCTTTGTGGCCGGAAAAGCGAGCCCCGACGCCCGGGCCTGCTATGACGATTTGAAAGAAATCTCCGATTTTCTCATCAGCGAGGTCATCCGGCCGGGCGCGGCATGCGCCGACATTTATGGGGCGGCCGTTGATCGGGCGAAAAAACTGGGGCGGGACAAGGCCTTTTTGAGGTTCGGGAACGGAAAAAGAAGCGTTCTCGCGGGCCACGGCGTGGGGCTGGAGGTCAACGAGCCCCCGATTATTCTGTCAAAAAGCCGGGAGAAAATAGTCGAAAACCATATCCTGGCCGTTGAGCTTCACATGATGGACGACAAAGCCGGGGTGTTGAAGATCGAGGACACCATCCATGTGGGCGCCGGCGGCAATGAGATTCTCACCGTGAGCCCCCGGGGGCTGTTTGAGTCCGGTTAGGGTTCGCTCAAAAATCAGTTATTTTTGAGCGAGCCCTTAAGCCGGGCCGGGGCCGCCGCATTTTATCCTTCCCTTTGGACATGTCATGTGATACTTGAACGTTTTGAGGAAAAAACGCCGGACAGGCAAACGGACTTTCACACACCATGGCCAAGGAGAATGACCTATGAAAAACATGTTGAAATGGATGACGTTTTTGATCGCCGCGACTTTTCTGACGGGCTGCGCCTCCGGCCCGGTCGAAACGCCCGGGGAAGCCTTCGCCCCGGCTTCGATTGACACAACAGCCCTTGAGCCCGGGGTGGGTCATCTCATGATCATTCTGGATTCCTCTTTTTCAATGGCCGCGTCCCAAAAGGGGGAAAGACATTTCGATTTGGCCAAAACCGCGGCCCGGCGGATGATCCGGACCCTTCCGGCCGGGATGGAAATCAAGTCCTCCCTGCGCTCTTTTGAAAAGGGAAAATCTCTTTACGGGCCGGCCATGCATTCCACAGATGATTTTATGGCCGCGCTGGGCCGGATGTCGGAAATCGGCGGTTCCTCATCCATGTCCCGGGGGATTGACGCCGTCTCAGGCGCCCTTTCCGGGGCCGGGGAAAAAACGGCGGCGGTCATCATCAGCGACGGCGATGTCATCGGAGACGACCCGGTTCGGGCCGCCGCGCGTTTAAAAAAACAGTGGGGGGACTCGCTGTGCGTTTACACGGTTCACACGGGTTTTGACCTCAGGGGCGCGCGGGTTATGGATGGGGTGGCCCGCGCCGGGGAATGCGGATTTTTCGTCAACGCCAAAGACATCCTGGCTCCCGGGGCCATGGCCGATTTTGTCAAACGGGCGCTGTTTGTTCCGACCCCGTATCCGGACAGCGACGGCGACGGGGTGTTCGACCATCTGGACAAATGCCCGGCCACGCCCGAATCCGTGAAAATCGACGCGCTCGGGTGTCCGCTGGACGCCGACGGGGACGGGGTCGGGGATGACCGGGACCAGTGCCCGGGCACTTTGAAAGGGGCTGGTGTGGACGCCCGCGGATGCTGGTTTTTAGGAGGCGCGCTTTTTGATTCCAACGACACGGCGCTCAAACCCGGGGCGTCTGTGGCCCTGGACGAAGTGGCGCGGATTCTTGCCGGGAACCCGCTTGTCCGGGCGATGTTCATCGGGCACACCGACAGCCGGGGAAGCGCCACCTACAACATGCGGCTTTCCATCAAACGGGCCAACGCGGCCAAGGCCTATATGTTTAAAAAAGGGATCGACCCGGCGAGAATTTCCACCGCCGGACGGGGAGAGACCCTTCCCCGGGCCTCCAACGACACGGAAGAGGGCAGGGCCGCCAATCGAAGAATTGAAATACAGATCATGAAATAGAAACAGAGGCGGCCCGGGGACTCTCCCGGGGCCGCCGTCTTTATTTTCAGGACAAGGAAAAATTATAGTGAGCGCAGTGAAAGACGACTGGACATGACGCCGGGAGACCGGCCCCCTGTGGTGGCCATCGTGGGAAATTCCGGATCCGGGAAAACCACCTTCATGGAAAGACTGATCCCTGAAATCAAGGCCAGGGGCCTGAAAGTGGGGACCATCAAGCATCACCACAAGGCCGAAATGGCGGAAATCGACCGGCCGGGAAAGGACAGCTGGCGCCACAAGCGCGCCGGCGCGTCGGTGGCGGCGGTGGTTTCGGCGTCCGGCGCGGGAATGGTGGCGGACGCGGACCGGGATCGGGGCCCTTTGGAGTGGCTGTATCTTTTTCCCGGCGTGGACATTGTGCTCTGCGAAGGTTTCAAACGCGAAAACATCTCCAAAATAGAGGTGTTCCGGCCGGAGATTTCCCCCCGCCCCCTTTGCCGGGACGACGAG
Source organism: Candidatus Desulfarcum epimagneticum (assembly GCA_900659855.1). NCBI lineage: Bacteria > Pseudomonadati > Thermodesulfobacteriota > Desulfobacteria > Desulfobacterales > Desulfobacteraceae > Candidatus Desulfarcum > Candidatus Desulfarcum epimagneticum. Next base: position 176,916 of record CAACVI010000034.1, on the reverse strand, counting down.
GCGCTGCTGGCGTTTGTCAGCGATTCGGACATCGAAGGCGCCCGGACGCCGGTGTTTTCCCCGAAAGAGGCCGGAAAAACCGCCGATTTTTTGATTCACCGATTCAATCTCAAGTGAAACGTGAGGCTCGAGCGGATTTTAATTTCAAACAGACATGGACAGACAGGAGTGGCGCATTGAAGAAACATAAACTGACTTTTCAGCCCGGCGACGTGACGGTGGAGGCGGCGCATGGCGAGAACCTGATCCGGGCCGCCATGGAGGCGGGGGTTCACATCAACGCCTCCTGCGGCGGCGAAGGGGTGTGCGGAAAATGCCGGGTCATCGTGGAGAAGGGGGAGGTTAAAGGCGGAATCACGGAGAAACTGAGCCGGGAGGACATCGAAAAAGGCTATCGGCAGGCCTGCCTGACCACCATTGAAAGCGATGTGGTCATCCGGATTCCCGTGGAGTCGGCCATGGACCGGGCCGCTTTCTCCTTTGTGAAAAAACCCCGGACCAAGGCCCGGGAGGCGGAGTTTCGCCTGGACGATCTGAAGGAGGAGGGCCTTTTTACCCCCCAGGTGGAAAAAAGATACCTGGAGCTTCCCGAGCCTTCGAAGACAGACAACCTGCCCGACATGGCCCGGCTGGTCTCCCATCTGAAAATTGATCATGGCGAGACCCTTCTGGCGGCCAATCTGCCGGTGATCCGAAAGACCCCGGATGTCATGAGGGAAAACGGCTTCAAGGTCACGGCCACCCTGGCCCGTCCGGTTCGGGAAAACCGAAAGAGCCAGATCATCAACATCCAGGGCGGCGACGCCACGGGCCGGAATTACGCCATCGCCATGGACATCGGCACCACCACCCTTTACGGCCAGCTCATCGATTTGAACACAGGCGATGTCCTGGCCTGGGAAGGCGATTACAACGGTCAGATCAGCTACGGGGAGGACGTGATCACCCGGATTGTTTTCGCGGGAAAAGAGGGGGGCCTTGAAAAGCTTCACGACGCCGTGGTAAAAAACATCAACGAGCTGATTCAAAAAATGCGGGTGAAATCCGGGGTGGAAAAGGACGACATCTCCTCCATCACCCTGGCGGGAAACACCACCATGACCCAGCTTCTTTTGAAAATCAACCCGGCCCACATCCGCCTGTCGCCCTATGTGCCGGCCTCCACCCTGTTTCCCCCGATTCATGCCCGGGATCTGGGGATCGATCTGGAGGACCATGCCCTGGCGCTGGTGTACCCGGCCATCTCCAGCTATGTGGGGGGAGACATTGTGGCCGGGGTCATGGCGTCGGGCATGTACCGGACCGAGGAGGTGACCCTTTTCATCGACATCGGCACCAACGCGGAGATCGTCATCGGAAACCGGGACTGGTTGGCCTGCGCCGCCTGCTCGGCGGGACCGGCCTTCGAGGGAGGCGGAATCACCTTCGGCATGAGGGCCTCCAAAGGGGCCATTGAGGATTTTTCCATTGATCCCCACACCTTCGAGCCCATGAACATCACCATCGGCAATGTCAGGCCCAAGGGCGTGTGCGGCTCGGGGCTCATCACCATCGCGGCGGCCCTGTTCGATGAAGGGGTCATTGACAGCGGGGGAAAATTCAACCGGGACCTGGACACGCCCCGCATACGGGAGACCGAAGGGATATGGGAGTATGTCCTGGCGTGGAAAGAGGACAGCCAGGTGGACCGGGACATTGTCCTCACCGAGCCGGACATTGACAACCTGATCCGGGCCAAAGGCGCCATCTACAGCGGATTTATGACCCTGCTGGAAGAGGTGGGCCTGGGCGTGGGAGACATTGAGCGGATTTTCCTGGCCGGCGGGTTCGGCAGCTACGTGGACCTGGAGCGCTCCATGACCATCGGGCTTTTGCCGGAAATAGACCCCGGCAAAATTCGGTTTTTGGGCAACGGCTCCCTCATGGGCGCCAAAATCAGCTCCCTCACCAACCATGTGCGCCAGGAGGTGGTGGAGGTGGTGAAGAAAATCACCAATTTTGAGTTGTCCGAAACCCCGTCCTACATGGATTCCTACATCGCGGCGCTGTTTCTGCCCCATACGGACATCAACCTGTTTCCCAATTTGAAACAGCGGTTTGCCGCGCGCAGGGCGGATTCTAAAAAAGCGTCTTAAAAATAAGGAGGCGGACCGGCAGATGGAGGCAGGCAAAATATGGGACTGGCTTTCCATGGCGCTTTTCGCCGTTTTCGCGCTCATTTTCTTTTTTCTTTTGAGCCTGGCCATTTACGCCGAAAGACCGGCGGGCGCCCCGGGAAAGAGTCTGATACTGGTCGTTGAGCCGGGAAGGGATTTCGGCTCCGCGGTCTCGGAGATGGCCCGCCGGGGGATCGTCAAAAGGCCCCTGGCTTTCAAGGCGCTGGCCTTTCTCAAGGGGGATGACAAACAAATCAAGGCCGGGGAATACGCTTTGGGTCCATCCATGACCCCGTCTTTCATCCTCGGGGAGCTGGTCCGGGGAAGGGGGCTTTTGCGCCGGCTCACCATTCCCGAAGGCCAGAACATGCGGCAGATCGCCTCCCTGGCGGCCCGGGCCGGTGTGTGCGGCGAAAAGGAGTTTATGGACGCGGCGGTCAATCCCTCCCTGGCCGCGGAAATGGGGGTGGACGCCGAAACCTTTGAGGGATACCTGTTTCCCGACACCTATTTTTTCCCCCGGGACACGGCGCCCGCCGCGCTCATCGCCGCCATGGTTCGGCGCTTCCGGTCCGTTTTTTCTCCGGAATGGGAAGAGCGGGCCCGCTCATTGGGTTTCTCCGTCCACCAGGTGGTCACGCTGGCCTCCATCATCGAAAAAGAGACGGGCGCGGCCCCGGAGCGCCCCGTCATTTCATCGGTGTTTCACAACCGGCTGAAAAAAAACATGCGTCTGGAAAGCGATCCCACCGTGATCTACGGCATTCGGGACTTTGACGGGAACCTCACCCGCAGGCATCTCAAAGAGCCCGCGCCCCACAACACCTATGTCATCCGGGGCCTTCCCCCGGGCCCCATCGCCAGCCCCGGCCTTGAGTCCCTCCGGGCGGCCCTTTACCCGGCGGACACGGATTTTCTTTTTTTTGTCTCGAAAAATGACGGCTTTCACCAGTTTTCGGCCACGTTGCGCGAGCACGAAAAGGCGGTGTTCAAACATCAGAAAAGACGGCGGAGACGGGCCAAAATCGCCCCTTGACAAAGGGGGATGGGATGGGCGATAATAGGGATAAAATGAGAGAGACTCCCGGGCCTTTTGATGGGGTTCATCGGACAGCGCCCGGCTTTTAAACACCCATAGAAAGAAGGAGGATGAGACATGAAAGGCTTTAAAATCGTTTTGCCCCTGGTTCTGGCCGCCATGCTCGGCTTCGGCTGCGCGACAACCGTGGACCGGCCATCCACCGGGACTTCTCCGGAGGGGATGATGGATTCCCAGCCGCCCATCGAGGCGATCATTCCGCCTCCTCCCCCGGCCGGGGTTCCTTAAGAAGTATTTGAGAGGGGGACGGTCGCCGTCCCCCCATCACGCTCCATGCCCGGCCCCCTCCCTCAGCCCCATCCTAACCAATGCCCCAGCCGGCTCAGCGCCTTCGCGGCCCGCATCTTCATGTAGGCGATGTTCAAGGGAATGATCAGCTTGAGGTCGAAGTTCACGTTTCTGATTTTTCCGAACGCCGAAAGATAATGGACCACGTCGGCCACGGACATGGGGCACCCCCTTGCCCGGACATAGGGGGATTTCCTGTTTTTAAAACAATGGGCCAGGGTTTTGATGTTTTTGGACAGCATGTCGTTGGATTTCATTTTTTTGCCCCCGGGCTCATACCGGCTTTTGATCTCCACCTTCCGGCCGTTGATTTCACCCTTGAAGCTCGCGCAGTCCCCGGCGAAAATGACGGTCTCGTCTTTTTCGATATTCAGGGGGCCTTGTGTTTTTCCCGTCACGTAGCGGATTTTTTTCATTTTTTTCTCCGCGTCGGGAATCAATTCTCTGATGATGTGAATGGCCTCCTGAAGGGCGCCGGGGCAGCCGCCCCAGCAGTAGTCCCGGGAATGTTTTTCCGGAAATTCCCCCGCCTCGCAGGAGATGGCCCCGTCCGGCCCGAAATACTCGTCAATGCGCTCCATGAGAAACTCAAACCCCTCGGTCCGCCGCCGGACCTCGTCTAAGGGAAAATCCCCGGACACCTCTATCTCATCCAGGCGCATGGGTCCCAGCCCCCTTTCCGAGGCCATTTTAAGGTGGATGAGATCCGACGGGTCCACATGGACCATGTGGCAGCCCACCGTGTCCACGGCGCAGGAGTTGGTTCCCATGACAATGGCGCCCATATGAAAGGGGACCGGGGTGATCATGGTTTTCTGTCCCGCTGAAATGGCGTCGATGGCGATGAATTTGGGCTGGATGACGGACTGGAGGTCGGCGATTTTATGTTCCAGAAACGTGTTGTGGTCCATGAGGCGCCAGGCGTCGTCCTGGATGCCGATGAAATTTTTAAGGCTTAAGGTGAGCCGGGTCCAGGGGTGGGCCTTGAATTTGGGCAGATTGATCAAAAAATCGCATTCCGCCACCGGCTTGGGGAGAACCATGCGGCGCCGAAGGGCGTTTGGGTCCTTGACCTCCACCGGGACCTGGGGGCGCTCCTCAAAATAATACGTTCTGGCCCCGTGTTTTTTGATGACCTTGGGATACCCGGCGTTTTTAAAGCAAAACCGCGTGGGAATGGTGATGGCCGAACGCTCTCCCACCGAGATTTCCCGGACGTTTTTTGCCCGGGCCGCCGCGGCGCCCAGGGCGCCGTCCAGAAACTCCTTTCGGGTGAACGCGTGGGGAAAAAGGTCGGGGTGGGCCAGCACCGCGTTGGGTTTCAAAAGAATTTTGCCCCATGGCCGGACCCCCAGCTCCTCCATTCCCTCCCGGATGATTTCTTTTATGCGCTCTGGGTCGTACCGGTCGCATTTCATGATCAATACCCGATGTCCGGCGTCCATTTGATCTCCCTCCTTATTTTATCGTTGGTTTTGGTTATGGTAGGATATATTTGTTGACGAATAAAGGATATTTTGAGATTTTTATTTTGGCGATGTCGAATCGAATGTAAACGCGGTCATTTTATAAGGAGGCGCTCATGTCGTTTTTTAATTTTCTGCTGCACCCAAATGCAAAGGCCGTGGCCGGGGAGGCCCGGGAGTTTGTGAAAAACCAGGTGGATCCTGAGTATTTGAAGGCCATGGACCGGGATGAGATCAAATTCCCGAGAGAGCTTTACGAAAAATTCGCCGAACATCATCTCCTGGGGGTCCGGTTCCCGGAAAAATACGGGGGAAGGGGGCTGGACTGGCGCGCCGCGGCGGCGGTTCAGGCGGAAATCGGCTGCCTGGGCCCGGCCTGCGGCTGCGCCTTTGTCATGCCGGACATCGTGGGCGAGGCCCTTGTCCGGTTCGGGACCGAGGCGCAGAAGGAAAAATTTTTAACGCCCATGCTCAAAGGCGAGAAGGTCAGCGCCGAGGCCCTCACCGAGCCCCGGGGCGGATCGGACTTTTTCGGGGCCACCAGCAAGGCCGAGGACAAAGGGGATCATTTTCTGGTCAACGGGCAGAAACGCTTTGTGGTGGGCGCCGAGGGCGCGGATTTCTTTTTTGTTTACGTCCGGACCGATTTCGACCCCCAATCCCCCCCTGACCGCCGCATCAGCGCCGTGATCATCGAGCGGGGCCCGGGCGTCGAGGTCAGCTATCTGTACGGGCTCATGGGAACCCGGGGCGGGGGAACCGGCCGCCTGATTTTTCGCGATGTGAAAGTCCCCAGGGAAAATCTCGTGGGGCCCCTGAACGGGGGCGCCCTGGTGTTTAACCGCATGATGGTCCCGGAGCGGCTGTGCAGCGCCGCGCCCGCCATCGGGGGCATGCGCGCCGCTTTGGAGATCGCGGCCCGGTATTCGGACAAGCGCGTGGCCTTCGGCAAGAAAATCCGCCGGTTCCAGGCGGTCAATTCCATGCTGGCCCGGGGCGTCACCCTCATGGACGCCTCCGCCGGAATCGTTTACCAGGCGGCCCTGGCCGCCGACCGGGAAGACCCCCGGCTCAGGCGCATTGTCAGCGAGGCCAAGCGTTTCGCCACGGACAGCATGTGGGAGGTCTCCAACCTGTCCATGCAGATGCTGGGGGGGATCGGCTACACGGACATTTACCCGGTGGAGCGTTTTGTAAGAGACGCCCGCCTGTGCCAGATATGGACGGGCACCAACCAGATCATGGACCAGCTCATCCAGCATGAGTACTACCAGGAGGTTCTGGATGAAACCGGGAAATACCGGGACACGGAAAAGGACGGGCTCAACGCCGGGGATGACATGGAGAAGGTGTTTGACGACGAGGATATGTGGAAGACGTTTTGAGTGATTCCATCACAAGCGGGAGAAAATGCTATGAATCTCAGCCCGAACATCGATTTTAGTCAGTTGAAATCATTGATCGCCCAGCGTCCAACTGAGGAGAAAGTCCAGATTGTCAGAATGTTGGAAGAAGAAACATTCCCCTTACAGGCGATGATGACCTGTTGGCTCTGAATCCGTTTCACGGCGTGGAAATTGTGAGCTATCGTCTGTTTCAAAAGATTTTGCGGAATTTAAATCGATAAGGGTTAAAATTTCCGCAAGGCTTTTTTTAAAAAAAAGAAAAGGTTTTAACGGAGCGGGGTTGAGGCGATTTAAACCAATGCCCGCGTCATTTTCACTTTTGAATGGAGGGAGATTTTTTTATGGCAAATGCGGAAACGGAAAAAGGAAACCCGGGCGTCGTGGGACTGGCGGGTTTCGGGCTGACCACCATGCTGCTTCAGTTTCACAACGTGGGATGGTGCGGGGTCGGCCCTGTCGTGGCGCTGGCGTTTATATTTGGGGGACTGGCCCAGATGATCGCCGGCTTTCAGGAATTTAAATGCGGCAACAACTTCGGCTACAGCGCTTTTGTGTCGTATGGGGCGTTCTGGATAGCGCTGGGAATCATCTTTATCATGAATTTTTTCAACATCTATCACTCCAGCACGACGGATGTCGGGTGGTTCCTGGTGGCTTGGACGCTTTACACGTTCATCATGTGGATTCCCGCCATGAAGATTCACGGGGCCATGGCGGTGACGTTCACCCTTTTGCTTATCGGATTCATACTGCTGGATCTGGCGCATTTCGGCTTTCCCGCGATGACCCGGGTGGCGGGCTATGAGCTGATGCTGTGCGCCCTTTCCGCCTGGTACATGATGGCCCACGCCATCTGCCTCCAGGTGTTTGGAAGAGACGTGCTCCCGGTGGGCAAGCCCTGGATAAAATAAAAAATCAAGGAGAAATGATGAAAAAACTGATTATCGCCGCGACCGCCTCGGCGCTTCTTATTTTTGGGACAACCGCGATCGCCGGAAAGCCGGCCACAAAAGACGAATGCGTGGTAAAATGCCATGAGGCCGCCGCGCTGATCAATTCCAAAGGGTTAAAGGCGGCCATAGAGGCGATCGGCGACTCCTCCGGCCCTTTTGTCTGGAAAGACTCTTATGTATTTTTGATGAATATGGACGGCAAAATGCTGGCGCACCCCATACAGCCCGAGCTGACCCGGCACGATCATGTCCTTTTAATCACGGACCCCATGGACAAGGCGCTTTTTGTCCATTTCGTCAATCTTGCCAGGAAGGTCGGGCATGGATGGGTCGAGTACATGTGGCCGAAACCCGGCAGGAAGACCCCCTCGAAAAAACTCACTTATATTTACAAAGTTCCCAACCAGGACGTTTTTGTGGGCGCGGGGGTCTATGTGGGCGGCATGATGTATTGATCCGCGGTTTGAGCGCGTCAGGAAGCCTATTTTTTCGGGCCGAAAACCGTGAAGCGGTGGAGACAAGGCATGCCTTGTCTTTGCCGCTGAAAACCCCAACGCGGCTCAAAGGGTGGGGCGTCCCTCCGGCCGCGCGAGGTGAGAAGCGCCGTGGTGTATGGCGGGGACGATTCCCAAACACGCTCTTCGGGGCGGGCCCCGGCCTGGCGCGATCTCCGACGGATTTGACGGCGCCGCGATTAAAAACAGAAGGATTTCCAGGGCATTCAATTATTGACAAACTCGTAAAAAAGCTTGGGATGGCTAAGTTAAAAATTCGATATACAAGGCGTAGTGGTTATTTTTAATTGAGGCAATACATGTAGTATGCCTCAATTAAAAATAAACGCTGCAACGCAGTAGATCGGATTTTTTACGACGCCATCAATTATTACGCAAGAAAACAAAAAGCGGGGGATGATGCGCGGACGGCTGTTAACCGAATCCGGACTTTATCGACCGGACAAGCCTTTGCCACAGACATCCGGGGAATATGCGGATCTCATGGAAGAGATCACAGGAAAAAGCGCTGTTTTCCCGGGCGACACGGAGCCCGTGTCCGGAACATCCTATTTAAGCGATTCGTTTTTAAAATCGCCCGCCGCGCTCACATCTTTTGAGAAATTTATAATTAAATCAGGCGGGACTCATTTGAGCGTCGAAAGATTTTCACCTTCCGTTGACGCGCCTGAAAAGATGTTCCGGATCATTTTTGATTTTGACCTGATTTGCCAATGCGCCATTTTCAACACGCTTGGCTCACGCGGGTCTTATGACCGGGAAAAAATTTACTTCCGGAGATTTTTCCAGTCTGATATTGTCTTCGTTGCGCGCGACGAATCCCTTCCGGTTGGGCTTTTGACCCTCACACGCCATGTGATCAAGCTTGATATAAACAGCGTCTCATTAACAAAGGCGGCTGAAGAAAAACTCCGTATTCATGACGGTTTTGTGGAAATTCCCTATTTCTGGCTTCATGGCGGTTTGTTCACGACATCCGGGCGCGGCATCGCCAATACGATTCTGTTCCGATTTCTTTCCGAAGAGCTGGAAGGCGTTCGCCGCCAATACATGCCCGTTTCGGATCGGCGCGCAGGACAAATCGACGCGCGGAAAGGGCTTATATATATACTCGGTCATTCCGACAAAGCGCCTCCCTTCCATATTTTCAGAACGTACTTTCAACCTGTCCGGGAAGGGATCATACGAGATTTGATTTTTCAAAAAGCGTTTGAATTCATCACCCCTGAGGCGGAACGCTCCCGCGCGTTTTTTGACCTTCAAAAAGGCGTTGATAAAAGCGCCGCCGACCCGCTGAACAGCTATAGACGAGATCACCAGGGAAGAGCCGTTACGCCTGAAAAAGAGCGGCGGCTGTCCTCATACAAAGAGTTCGCTGAAATATTGGGAGATGGCATAGGGGAGAATGCCATCTACTTTTTAGGGATATTTGATGAAAAGGTGTCGCGCCGTTTTCATCAGCGGCTTGTTAAGCGGGGCGTTCATTTTGAAATATTGACAGCATCGTAAAAAATCCGATCTACTGTAATAACCACTACGCCTTGTATATCGAATTTTTTACGACGCTGTCCCGTGCTTTTTTACGAGTTTATCAATATTGACGGCGTCGTAAAAAATATGTCACAGCGTTTTTGCGGGAAAATATTAAAGGAAACAGTCGCGCCATCCGGCGCTTTCCGGCCCGGGCGCTCCATCGAGAAGAAATGAAATACAATCAAACCGTGAAATTGCAGAGGCAAGGCATGCCTTGTCTCCACCGCCAAAAACCAAAGATTTTCCCCTTTACGGCAGCCCGGCCAGTATCCGCCAGCATGGCGCGACATGGCGGGAGTGATGGTTTTTGGCCGTCACCTGGTATCGATGCGCGACGTCCAGTTGTTTGGCAAAATATGAAAGATTTCCGGCCTCGCGCGTTTGACCATATTTAGACTCCATTAAAATCCAGGGCCTGCGGTCTTTTGTGATCAAAAAATCCACTTCCCGCTTATTCCGGTCGCGTATATGCCTCAATTCAAGATTCTCTCCGGCGACATTTTTCATATAGTCGCAATATTTCATCAGATGAACCGCGATGAGATTCTCAAAACGCGCCCCGTGATCCGGGACTTCGGACCAGTCCCAGAAATAAATTTTTCTCGCTTTTTTAATGGAGCGCTGGAGTTTCGCGCTGTAGGGCATGACGGAAAAGATAATATGAAGTTTTTCAAACACATCCATCCATGCCGACACGGTCTTATGGTCCGCCTCAAGGTCTTCCCTCAGCGAGTTCACTGAAATCAGGGCGCCCACCCGATCAAGGAGGAGGTCGAAAAGATGTTCGGCTTTTGTGATATGGCGAATCTGTGTCAAATCGCGCAGATCTTCTCTTAACACCTGATCTCTCCTGTTTATCCGCCATCTTTTCGCCTCACGCTCATCTCCTTTTAAAAAGGGCTCCGGAAATCCGCCGATGGAAAACAACTGTTTGAAAATATCCATGCCCATATTGTCGTCTGTTTCAAGCCATGAATCCGGATTCATGAGACTCTGTGTCTCGGGGACGGCGCCATTTCTGGATATTTCGCCGATCGTCAACGGATGCAGCTTGAAATGGTAAGCCCTTCCCATGAGGGATTCGCCCCCCTTTTTATAAATGTCGAGCCTCGCGCTTCCCGTGACCATTATTTTCTGCCGGCGTCCTTCGGCGTCGAAGAACCCTTTCAGCAAAGTTTTCCATTCGCTGTATTTATGTATCTCATCCAGAACAATGACCGGCGAAGTTCTGGGCCAGTCCATCTCCCGGATGACTTTTCGGTGGGGCTGATAATCCCAGTTGAAATATGAATTCGCCGGAGCCGGAGACATCTGGTCCGCGATCCGGCGGGCCATGGTGGTTTTGCCGACTTGCCTGGGGCCTGCGATTAAGACAAACCTGTCTTTTAAGTCCGATATGATGGGGTCTTCCAGATATCGTTTCATGGTGAGGACTATTTTGGACCCTGCCCCCAAAAATGTCAAGACATTTTTGGGGGCAGGGTCCGGAAATGTCAAAAATGAACGCGCCGGCAATGGAGCCAGACACGCTGGAATTTATAACGGGTCCTGTATGCGAACCTACGGGCTCGGGTCACTTTGAGTGAACCCTTAATCATTAAACAAGTGGCATGTTTTAATGCAAATACCAACAAGCATGAGCATTAGCGGAACTTCAATTAAGTATTATTTGCCTGTCCCTATTTATCATCGCGGGGCCATGCGGGGGATGAGCGCCGGCGCGGCATGGGGTTTGTTTTGTGGGGTAGGGGCGTTTCGCGAAACGCCCTTGTTTCTTGAACCTGCGGATTCGATTTTTACGAAAAAAGGGTGAATGTGTCCCCGGTTCCGGAAGCATCGCCGATCCGGTGCAATCCGTCTACCGTGTAGAGACGCAAGATTTTGCGTCTCTACAGCCAATTTTCAATTTTTAAATTGAGACCGCGCCGGGCGCCGCCGTTTTGGCCGGAAAGCGGGGTCACACAGATTCAGACAGGCGTTTCAACGAATAAATTCCCTCAAGCCCTTGAATGGATTTGGGTTTCTTTTCGCGTTTGGATTCAAAACGGTCTTTGAAGCGCCGGTAATGCGTCATGACAAACGCTTTGGAGCCGATGATTCCCGAATCGGTGAAATATAGCATTATTTGCCTGCCCTCATATTTTTGATATTTTCGTTTTCTGAACTATTTCAATTCGTTACAGTAAAGTCTTTTTTACGGTTTCATCATCCTTATATTGTTTGAAATAAAATAAATGTACATTTGACAATACATATCCGCGTGACAATGCAAAAATCAAAAAGAACGACGTTACAACAAAATATGGGATAAGTATTCCTATTGAAATTGAAGGCGGTTGTTTCAGCAAGATTAGTGACAATATTGACCAGACGCTTATAATTGTAAAAATACTCCATGACAATTGATATAGGAATAATTCCCACTCCCAGTGCGTTTTTTTTGTCGGATTCATCATAAGCCAACTCAAAAATGGCGCGTATTCCTTATTCATGAACTCTTTTTGGGTAAATATGAGAGTGAACTCTTTTTGGGTAAATCTGAGAGGTTTTTTTATTACCAAACTTAGTTTTTTTATCGCCCACTTTATTGTTTTTATTGCTAAATTTATAGTTGTAGGTATCAACGTGGACAACAGGTTCTCAATTGGGTTTAAGACAATTCCAATGCTCATGCATGTTATTATTAGTATAGAAACAGAGAAAGCTCCACCGCCTAATTTCAATATTCCTGCCAAAACATCTATTGTTCCACTTTTATATAATTCATCTAATGTCTCGAAGCTGTTTTTACATAATAGATTCCAGATAAGAGGGCCATTTAGGATGGAGAATAGAAAACCCCTAAAAAGCATTGCAGCCAAAATCATTATAAATGGGAATTTACTTGCTGTCACATTCACTTCGTTTCTCATACCTTTAAACCTTTAAACTCAAATTTCCCCCAAATATTCTTCGTAAAAAAGCCTAACGGGTTGCGGATCACTGGGAACTCCGATGGCGCGGCGCGAAGTGCCGACGCCATCAAGTCATTAATGCCAATCTGAGCTGTGCGTAGGCCTGTAGTCGGACCAAACTATCAGTCTGTAATTTCATAATATTCATTCCAAGGATAGCTGTTCCCAGGGCTTAGACCCACCTTTTCAGGGTCAAAAACAGCCCTGTAAGGCTCCCGGCTCTCTTAAAGAGCATCATATCCCGTTTTGTTCGACGATTTTTCTGCCCGTTTCTTTTATACCCAGTCGGTTTTTCGTTTTTTTAACAAATTGCCTGCTCCCAATGGCAATGCTTTCCGTCCATTTCGATTCACGCAAAATGGATTCGTTTTTTAGCGCCTCTTCAAACCGTTGCTCATCATAGAGTCTGAAGCTTAGACTCATCAAGCTCAGCGGCTCGCGCCACGCAACGAAGCGGAGTGGCGCGAGCCCGCCGGAGCGACTGGTCGGGCGGCTTTTGCATATTTTTCACCAGCGATTTTTATTAACAATCTCAATGCTTCGTTTACGGATTCATTATCTTTAAAGACATTAGCCACATCAGGTTCTAATAAAATCAAGTGGGTTCCTTCTTTGTATTTTGACGCGTATTTGCCTCTCACGCCGCCTTTTAATTGTGACAAATCATATTCAGGTCGAAGTTCATCTTCCATTTCATCACTTTTTATTTGTTTTGTCTCTCTCAATTTTTCATCGGCCATTTTCCCTCCGATGTCTCAATTCCAAAGACGGATATTCGTTTGGATGCGCTTCACAATCTTAATATTACAGCGCTTTCCCTTTTGAGGTCAACGGTTTTGTTTTTTTGAATTTTTTGGAAAAGCCTTTTCAGCGCCCCAAAACAGTTTTGATTTTTGTTAGTCCATGAGATAGCGAACCCGTATCCGCGCGTCTTCAATCACCCAAATGGAACGTGGGGTGATTTCCATTTCTTTCTGAAAAAGATCTTTGCAGACCCGACTTACATAAACAGGATTCATGTTCTTCAAACGCAAATAGAAAATGCCATAACACGGCTTGCTCTGATTGATGGCCAATGAGGCGAAATCAGAATCATGCGTCAGAACAAAACGCTTTTCCCTATAAGCGATATTCAGGAGCGTTTCATCGTCTGTTCCATGCCATTTTTCTTCCTTCGTATCGAGAATATCAATTTTTATTTGTCGAAGACAGGAGACGACCTTCGGGGAAATATTTTCATCTGTCAGGAGTTTGATCTGATTTAATTTCATACGAGGACAGGCTCAAATTCGACATAAATTTCATTTTTACAGGAGCGGGCCGCATACCTGAGACAGGCATGGATATCTTCTCTAGTGATATGGGGATAATCAGCCAGAATCTCATTTTCAGTCATATCCGAGGCCAGCAATTCCAGGATGAACTCCACAGACAAACGTGTCCCCTTTATAATGGGTTTCCCTCCAAGTATATTTGGGTCGGCGGTGATGCGATCAATCATGAATTTCCTCTCCTTTTTTTATGCTCAGAAAAGTCTTTTGAAAAACGGATTGTCCGTTTGAAATAGCGGGATTTAAAAATGTTGGGTTTCGTTTCACTCAACGCCAACCTACCCATTGCCCCGCTATTTTTTTCTTTCGCATGGAATGATCAACCTTTGGCTTTATCCAATCGCTTTTTTGGACCGGGGTTCAGGGTTTTTCGTTTTGAATCCCGCTCTCGTCTGCGAAAGGACTCAATGATTCTATCCAGATCATTTTGATTCTCTTTGGCATGTTCCTGGCGACGCCGACGAACCTCATCGACGATTGGGTCTTTCATCATTGGACTCTCCTCCTGACTTTTCAGGTGAACAGATCCGGAGGCGGCCGGCCTCCATTCCAGCGCTTAATGAAGCCCAACCTCATTCAAAAATTCATTCAGGCGTCGGGCGCATCACGCCGTTTTTGTCCCGCTTCAGCGGATGGGGCTGAACGGGAAGGGGGGCGCCCGGGACCTGGGCGATGGAGACGCCGTGCTTCCAGGATTTGGGCGCGATGGCGATGTATCGGGCGTAGCCGCCTGTGCCGCCTTTCGGCTTTGCGAACCCGATCATGATCAGCGCCCCGGACTCGGGGACCTGGTCGAGGTGGGCCACGCCCTCGGCCTGGGCGAAATGGTTGTGTATGAGCCAGTATTCCCCCTCGAGATTCGTCGTGGTGTCCGTGTCCAGGGGCTCATGGCCATGAAAGAGTATCTTTCGCTTCAGGTGGAGGAACTTCAGCGCGTCAAGGCCCACGCCGGGAAAGGGCTTCTGGTTGAAGCGCCTGGTTTCGGCCCACCGTTTGTGCCAGTCGGAGCGGACCATGACCACCGAGCCCTCGGGAATGCGGCCATGTTGGGTCTCCCAGGCATGGATGTCTTTGACCTGAAGATGATACCCATCGTCTTTGGCCACTTTCTCGTGGATGTCGATGACCACCAGGGGGCGAACAGCGTAGGTGGCGGGGATGTCGCTGATGGTGGCGCCGAGTTTGTCCCAGTGGGCCGGGGGATCGAGCTGGGTGCCGTATTGATCGGTGGTCAGCTCGTAGGCGGTGGCGACAAAACCGTGTTTTTCATAGGTGAATTCCTGGCCGACCTCCACATATCCCGGGATCCGGCGGCCCGCTTTGGCCGGTTTGAATTGGGCGTTGCCGAACCCGGGCCACACGGACTGAACCGGCTCAAAGGCGTGGGTGAGATCAATGTATTTGGCGTCTTTGAGCGTGTCAAAGTAAAGGCCCCAAAGGCCCTGGCGCGGGTTTTGCCCATGGGCGGGTCCCCACGCGAATCCAACAGCGGCCAGAAGCGTTAATGCGGCAAAAATTTTTTTCATGGTCGTTTTCCTCCTGATTGACGGGGTCGCGGATGTGAGGTCCTGGGCCTCAGCGTCCGCCATCGTGAAGTGGCGCGGGAATGACGGCCGTCTGAACGCGATTTATAAATTTAATATTACAGCGCTTTTTCCGCCGGCGTCAACGGTTTTGTTTGCCCATTCTTTGGCGTCTTTTTTCTATCAAAAAACTAACCTCTCCCTCACAAAATCCTAACAAAGGGGCCGTATATTGCTCCCAGACTATAAAACAGGTCATAAAACAGACCATTGAAACAGGTTTATGTTTTTTTGAAACGAAAGCCATGTCCATACAATTCATTCTCATCACCCTTTTAATCCTGACGCTGTTCGGCCGCTGGGCCGGACGCCGCCGGGCGCTGAAAGTCGCCGGGGATTTAAAAACACACTCCCGGCCCTCTTATCACGGCGCCTTCGTGGCCCTGGGCTGTGGTCTTCCGGCTCTTTTGATCCTCGGGGTCTGGATAATGATGGAGTCCGGCGTCATCGCGCATTTGGTGGTGGCGGGTCTGCCCGATCATATTCAGTCGCTTCCCGAGGAGGACCTGAGTCTTTTCATGAATGATGTGAGACACATCATGGAAGGCGATATCGCGGGGGAGGGACTTCCCCTGGAGGCCGCGGCCGCCGCGCGATACGCCCATTTAAAGGGAATCGGCCGCGCGGCGCTGCTCATCCTGATTTTATGCGTGTCCATGGCCGGGATCGCGTTGGCGCTGCGCCGGATATCCCCGGATTTCCGGGCCAGGAACCGGGTGGAGCGAATCGGACGGATCGCATTGATGATCTGCTCGGCGGCGGCGGTTTTCATCACCCTGGGGATCGCGGTTTCCGTTTTGTGGGAGGCCATCCGGTTTTTCAAGGCGGTTCCGTTTTTTGAATTTATCTTCGGAACCGAATGGAGCCCCCAGATGGCCATTCGGGAAGACCAGGCGGGATCGTCCGGGGCCTTCGGCGCCGTGCCGGTGTTTGCCGGCACATTGCTGGTGGCGTTTCTGGCCATGATGGTGGCGGCCCCGGTGGGGCTCATGTCCGCCATTTATCTTTCGGAATACGCTGGAAAAAAGGTCCGGGCCGTGGTGAAGCCCCTGATGGAAATTCTGGCGGGCATTCCCACGGTGGTGTACGGCTATTTCGCGGCTTTGATCGTGGCGCCGCTGATTCGGGACCTGGGAACGGCGGCCGGGCTGGACGTGTCTTCGGAAAGCGCGCTCGCGGCGGGTCTGACCATGGGGGTGATGATCATTCCCTTTGTGTCCTCTTTGTCCGATGACGTGATCAACGCGGTCCCCCAGTCTCTTCGGGACGGGTCCTACGCCCTGGGCGCCACCCGGTCCGAGACCGCGCGCCGGGTTCTTCTGCCCGCCGCGCTGCCCGGCATTGCGGGCGGCATGCTTCTGGCCGTGTCCCGGGCCATCGGCGAGACCATGATCGTGGTCATGGCGGCCGGGCTTTCCGCCAATCTCACCCTGAATCCGCTCAAAAGCGTCACCACGGTGACGGTCCAGATCGCCACCCTTCTGGTGGGAGACCAGGAATTCGACAGCCCCAAGACCCTGGCCGCCTTTGCCCTGGGGCTTTCGCTTTTTGTCATCACGATGATTTTGAATGTCATCGCGCTTTATGTGACCCGGAAATACCGGGAGCAGTATGAGTAAAGGAGGAAAAGACATGAGTGGCCGGGCGCATGAGGACATCATTCATATTGTGAGCAAAGGGCTGAAAAAACGCCGCCGGACCGAGCGGATTTTCCGCCTGTGCGGCCTGTCGGCCATCGGCGCGGCCCTGTTTTTTCTTTTTTTGCTGTTCGCCGGCATTTTTTCAAACGGGTATTCGGCGTTTCAGCAGACCTTCATCCGGATCGATGTCTTCGCGGACCCGGTGGAAATCCGGGCCGGGGGACTGTCCGGCGCCGATTACGCCGGACTGGTGAAAAAAAGCCTGCGGGACATGTTTCCGGACGCGAAAAGCCGCCGGGACAAACGCGCCCTTTATTCCCTGGTCAGCGACGGCGCCTCGTATCAGCTGCGGGAGAGGGTCCTGAAGGATCCCGGCCTGGCGGGCCGGACCCTGTCCATGTGGGTCCCGGCGGACGACGATGTGGACATGCTCATCAAGGGCCGTCTGGACAAAGACATGGCAGAGGGGCGGGGGCGGCTGAGCGACACACAGATCCGGTGGATCCGGTCCCTGGAAAGCCGGGGAAGGATTGAAAAGCGTTTCAACCGGGCGTTTTTCGTCTCCGGGGATTCCCGGGAGCCGGAGCTGGCCGGAATCCTGGGCGCGCTGGCCGGATCGGCCATGACCCTTCTGGTCACCCTGCTTCTATCATTTCCCGTGGGAGTGGCCGCCGCTGTTTACCTGGAGGAGTTCGCCCCGAAAAACCGCTGGACTGATTTGATTGAAATCAACATCAACAACCTGGCGGCCGTGCCCTCTATTGTGTTTGGGCTTTTGGGTCTGGCGGTGTTTTTGAACTTTTTCGGCGTTCCCCGCTCGGTTCCTTTGGCCGGGGGGCTGACCCTGGCCTTGATGACCCTTCCGGCCATCATCATCTCAAGCCGCGCGTCCATCCAGGCCGTTCCCCCCTCCATCCGGGAGGCGGCTTTGGGGGTGGGCGCCTCAAAGATGCAGATGGCGCTTCACCATGTGTTTCCCCTGGCGCTTCCGGGCATGCTCACCGGCGCCATTATCGGCATGGCGCGGGCCCTGGGGGAGACGGCGCCTTTGCTGATGATCGGCATGGTGGCCTTTATCGCGGATATTCCCAAAGGGTTCGCGGACCCGGCCTCGGCGCTTCCGGTTCAGATTTATTTATGGGCGGACAGCCCCGAGCGGGCTTTTGTGGAGCGGACATGCGCCGCCATCATGGCGCTTCTGGTTTTTCTGGTGGCCATGAACGCCGCGGCGGTGTGGCTTCGGAAAAAGTTTGAGCGCCGGGTGGATTGATCGGGCGGGGCGGAGATTTTTTTCAATGACGCAAAAGGAGATATATTTAATATGAATAAATGGACATTCACAGGCAGGGCCGCGGCGTTCGCGCTTTCGGCCATGATGATTTTCTTGGCGGCGCCTTCGCCGTCTTACGCCCGGGACCACATCGACATTGTGGGCTCTTCCACGGTCTATCCCTTTTCCACCGCCGTGGCCGAGCGCTTCGGCAAAACCACATCCTTTAAAACCCCCAAGGTGGAGTCCACCGGCTCCGGAGGAGGGTTCAAGCTGTTTTGCGCCGGCGTGGGGGCCAGGCGCCCGGATATCGCCAACGCCTCCCGGCGGATTAAAAAAAGCGAGTGTGAAAAATGTTTTCAAAACGGGGTCAAAGACATCATCGAGGTCAAAGTCGGTTATGACGGCATCGTGCTGGCCCACTCGAAAAAATCGGCTCCCATGAGGCTTTCCCGCCGCCATATCTTCATGGCGCTGGCCAAAAAGGTCCCGGACCCTTCAGGCGCCGCGAAACTGGTCCCCAACCCTTACAGAACCTGGCGGGATGTGGATCCGGGCCTTCCCGATGTCAAGATCGAAGTCCTGGGGCCGCCGCCGACCTCCGGAACAAGGGACGCCTTTGTGGAGCTGGCCATGGAGGGGGGCGCTGTGACTTTTTCCTGGATCAAGGCCATGAAAAAGAAAAATAAAAAGGAATACAAGCGCGTCTGTCACACGGTCCGGGAAGACGGCGCCTACGTGGAGGCCGGGGAGAACGACAACCTCATCGTCCAGAAACTGTCGGCCAACCCCGACGCCATGGGGATTTTCGGCTACAGCTTTCTGGATCAGAACGAGGATAAGATCAAAGGGGCGTTTGTGGAGAATGTGCCCCCGACTTTTGAGAACATCGCCGACGGAAAATACCCCATTTCCAGGCCCCTGTTTTTTTACGTCAAAAAGGCCCATGTGGGGAAAATTCCCGGGATCCGGGGTTATCTGAAGGAATTCTCAAAAGACTCCACATGGGGCGGGGACGGCTACCTGGCGGACAAGGGGATGATCCCCATGCCCGAGGGCGAGCGCGCCATGTTTCGAAAAAATATCCAGAACCTTAAAACCCTTTCCTGCGGCGACCTTTAGATGCAGGGGAATTTTATGGAAGAATTGAAAAAAAAAACGGACGGAGCGGACCGGGAACACAGCCCGGCGGACCGGGAGAATCGAAAAACAGTGGGGCCCGCCTTTGTGGAGCGCCCCCGCATAACCTGCCGGAGCCTGAGCGTGTGTTACGGGGACAAACAGGCCATATCGGACGTGTCCCTGGACATCGGGCAGGCCGAGACCATCGCGCTGATCGGGCCGTCGGGATGCGGGAAATCCACTTTTCTCAGATGTCTCAACCGCATGAACGACACCATTGACGGATGCCGGGTGGAGGGCGAGATTCTGCTGGATGACATGGACATTTACGCCCCCGGGGTGGACGTGGTCCCCTTAAGGGCCCGGGTGGGGATGGTGTTTCAAAAGCCCAACCCCTTTCCCAAGACCATTTACGAAAACGTGGCCTACGGCCCCCGGATCCACGGTCTGACCGAAACCCGGGCCGAGCTGGACGGCGTGGTGGAGGACTCGCTTAAAAAGGCGGGGCTGTGGGAGGAGGTCCGGGACCGCCTGGACAACCCGGCCACAGGGCTTTCCGGCGGGCAGCAGCAGCGGCTTTGCATCGCAAGGGCCATCGCGGTGAGCCCGGAGGTGATTTTGATGGACGAGCCGTGCTCGGCCCTGGACCCCATCGCCACCTCCCGGATCGAGGATTTGATCCACGAGCTGCGCCGCCGGTACTCCATCGTCATCGTCACCCATTCCATGCAGCAGGCGGCGCGGGTGTCCCAGCGGGCCGCTTTTTTTCACTTAGGGGATTTGATCGAGGTCAACGTCACGGATCAGCTTTTCACCCATCCCCTTCACCCACTCACGGAAGACTACATCACCGGAAGATTCGGATAGGAGGGAATTTGCCCAATGAGCGCGAGACATTTTCGCAGGGAGCTGGAGGCCATTAAAAAAAAGATTCTGACCCTGGGCGCCGTGGTGGAGGGGCGCCTTCGGAAGGCCATTGAGGCGGTGGCCGAAAACGATCTGAAAACCGCCGGGTGGATCGCCGCCTCGGATTATGAGGTGGACGAGATGGAGGTGGAGATTGAGGAGGAGTGCCTGAAAATCATCGCGCTGCATCAGCCCGTGGCGGTGGATCTGCGTTTTTTAGCGGCGGTCATCAAGATCAACAGCGATCTGGAGCGGATCGCTGATCTGACGGTGAACATCGCCCGCCGGGTTCAGGTCGTCTCCCAACACAATCCCCTTGAAAAATTCATGGATTATGCTAATATGGGCGAAAAGGTCAAATACATGCTTTCCAAAAGCCTGGACGCCCTGGTCCACCTGGACAGCGAGGCCGCCCGCATGGTCGGCGACATGGACGACGAGGTGGATGATCTGAGAAATCTCGCCTATAAGCGGATCAAGACCGCTTTGAAGAAAAACCCGGAGATGGCGGGCCGCCTGATCAATTATTACCTGATCTCCCGGCATCTGGAGAGAATCGCGGACCATGCCACCAACATCGCCGAGGACGTGATTTATATGATTGACGGGGAGATCGTCCGCCATGATATTTGATGGCGTCGTAAAAAGGATAAACTCGTAAAAAATCACGGGACAGCGTCGTAAAAAAGGGAAAAGCGACAAACGCCGAAAAACAGTGGGGGACATGGCCAGAGAACGCCTGCTCATCGTGGACGACGAAGAGGACATTCTGGAGCTTTTGCGCTTCAACCTGGCTCTTGAGGGCTACGAGCTGTCCCTGGCCCGGTCCGGGGAAAGCGCCCTTCAAAAGGCGGCCTTTGAAAAGCCGGATCTCATTTTGCTGGATCTGATGCTGCCGGGCATCGACGGCCTGGAGGTCGCCCGCCGCCTGAAGGACAACCCCCAAACCCGCTTTATTCCGATCATCATTCTGTCGGCCAAAGGCGAGGACTCGGACATTGTGGCGGGCCTGGAGCTCAGAGCCGACGATTACATCACCAAACCCTTTTCCCCCCGGGTTCTCATCGCCCGGGTCCGGGCCGCGCTTCGGCGAAGCCGCCCCCGGGGGGAGGAGACCCCCGAAAGGGTCATTCGAAGGGGGGATCTGGAGATCCGCCCGGACATGCGCCGGGTCACGGTTCAAGGCGAGCCTGTGGATTTGACCCACACCGAATTCAAACTGCTCACGCTCATGGCCTCCCGCCCGGGCTGGACCCTGTCCCGGTCTCAGATTGTGGACAGGATCAGGGGGCCCCATCACGCGGTGACCGACCGGGCCGTGGATGTGCAGATCGTGGGCTTGAGAAAAAAACTGGGACCCCGCGCGGACCTCATCGAGACGGTTCGGGGGGCGGGCTACCGTTTTAAAGCCACATGAAAAAACCCCGAAAACTCATCTGGAAACTCTATCCTTCTTACCTGGCCGTGATTCTTTTGTCTATTTTCGGCGCGGGCGCGCTCGCCTTTGATTTCCTCAAGGACTTTTACCTGGAAAAAACCGCCGCGGACCTTTTGACCGTGGGACGGATGGCCGAAGACCGGTTCCGGGATTTTTTCGCGGCGCCGGACGCGTCCGGAATCGATTCCTTGTGCAAAAGACTGGGGAGAAAAACAGGCGTCCGCGTCACTGTGGCGGGGATCGGCGGAAGAGTCCTGGGCGATTCCGATGAAAACCCGGCTGTGATGGAAAACCATTCGGACCGCCCTGAAATTTTTTCAGCCATATCCGGAAAGGTCGGGTCTTCCATCCGCCACAGCGAGACCCTGGCCAGGCGGATGATGTACACGGCCCTTCCGGTCATGGTCGGGGACAGGCCCGCCGCCGTGGTCCGGGTGGCCCTACCGCTTTCCGAGATTGAGGAGGAATTCGCCGCCATGGGGGCCCGGATCGCCCTGGGAGGGATTTGCGCCCTGCTGGCGGCCTCGCTGATCTGTTTGTGGATATCCCGGCGCGTGAGCCGCCCCATGGAGGAGATGAAGGCGGGCGCCGACCGCTTCGCCGCCGGGGATTTGAATTTCCGCCTGCCTTCCTCCTCCACCCTGGAGCTGGCGGCCCTGGCCGAGTCCATGAACCATATGGCGGGGCGGCTTCAGGAGAAAATTCGCCTGGCCCTGCGCGAATCCGCCGAGCGCAAGGCCATCCTGTCCAGCATGACCGAGGGAATTGTGGCCCTGGACCCGCGGGGGCGCGCGCTGAGCGCCAACCGGGCGGCCCGGGATATTTTTTCCCATACGGATATTCAAAAGGGAATGGGGCTTCACGAGATCGTCCGGGACCCGGCCCTGAATGAAATGGTGAAAAAGACCATGGAAACCGGCCGGGGCCATGACGGCGACATTGTTTTGCAAAGGGAAGAGGAGCGCCTCGTGCATGTCCGATGCGCGCCTTTGCGGGGCGCCGAACCGGATTCCCCGGACCCGGGGGCGGCCGGAACCCTTCTGGCTTTGAGCGATGTCACCCAGCTTCGGCGTCTGGAACACATTCGCCGGGATTTCGCCGCCAACGTGTCCCATGAGCTGAAAACCCCGCTCACCGCCATCCGGGGCTTTGTGGAGACCCTGGCCTCAGGCGCCGTTGAAAGCGAGGACGACCGCCGCCGTTTCCTTTCCATCATCCGCCGCCATGTCGGGCGCCTGTCCGCCATCATCGAGGACCTCATGGCGCTGTCGCGCATTGAAAACCGGGAGGGTTTTGAAGAGATCCGGCTTGAGGACGCCTCGCTTAAGGATGTGATCCGGGCCGCTGTTCAGACCTGCGAATCCGCGGCTGAAGAAAAGGGGATCGACATCCGCGTTTATCTGGATTCGGACATGACCGTCCGCGCCAACCCGGGCCTTTTGGAGCGGGCCTTTGTCAATCTCATGGACAACGCCGTGAAGTTCAGCGGGGAAGGCCGGGAGATTCATGTAAAGGCCGGCCGGAACGGGGACGATATCCGGGTCCGGTTCCGGGATTTCGGCCCCGGCATTCCGTCCCGGGGCCTGCCCCGGCTTTTTGAGCGTTTTTACCGGGCCGACGCCCCCCGGGACCCCGGACCCGGGGGCGCGGGCCTGGGCCTTGCCATTGTCAAGCACATCGCTTTGGCCCACGGGGGAGGGGTGGACGTGGAAAGCGCGCCTGGAAAGGGAAGCGTTTTCACCTTTCGGCTTCCGGCGGCGTAAGGGCTCACTCAAAAATAACTTTACATTTTGGAAGCCCATTCATCCTGTCTGACTGCGTTATGAAAACTCGGCATATCCCGATATGCCTCAAGTTTTCACGCCTTGTCAGACAGGCGACTTAACTCCCAAAATTGTAAACTAATTTTTGAGTGAACCCTAAGTGGATATTTCCGTTTTTGGGATCATTCGTGTTGACAATTCGGGCGTGCCGCATTACTTAATATTCCGGCGCGAAATTCGCGGGATTTTCATTTCTAAAGAAATGAATTTTCTTTTTTTTTAGTGGTTTATTTTGTTGGAGAAATCGTGAAATATTACAGCGACACACGGGTTCTGGTCACCGGGGGAGCCGGTTTTTTGGGCTCCCATCTTTGCGAGCGGCTGCTTTCGGAAGGCCATGAGGTCATATGCGTGGATAATTGTTTCACGGGGCCGAAGCAAAATATCGCGCGTATTCTGGATCATCCGAAGTTTGAGTTTATCCGCCACGACATCACCTTTCCCCTTTGTCTGGAAATCGACGAAATCTACAACCTGGCCTGCCCGGCCTCGCCGATCCACTACCAGCGCAACCCCATCAAAACCATCAAGACGAACATCCATGGCGCCATCAACATGCTGGGGCTGGCCAAACGAACGAAATCCAGAATACTCCAGGCTTCCACCAGCGAAGTGTATGGAAATCCGACGGCTCATCCCCAGCCGGAAAGCTACTGGGGGAATGTGAACCCCATCGGCGTTCGGTCCTGCTATGACGAGGGGAAACGATGCGCCGAGACCCTTTTTTTTGATTACCACAGGCAGCACGGCCTGGATATCAAAGTCGCGCGGATTTTCAACACCTATGGCCCCCGCATGCATCCCAATGACGGCCGGGTGGTGTCCAATTTCATCGTTCAGGCGCTCAAGGAAAATCCCCTGACCGTGTATGGCGACGGGAGCCAGACCCGGTCTTTTTGTTATGTGGACGATCTGGTGGACGGCCTGGCTCGCCTGATGGATTCCCGGGAGGGTCTCACCGGGCCCGTGAATCTGGGCGACCCCGGGGAGTTCACCATACTGGAGCTGGCCGAAAAAATCATTGACATCACAGGCTCCGGATCCAAAATTAACTTCAAACCGCTTCCTTCGGATGATCCCGCGCGGCGGAAACCGGACATCGCCCTTGCGAAAAAAGATCTGGGTTGGGAGCCTGGAACTTCCCTTCAGGAAGGCTTGAAAAAAACCATCGCCTATTTTCGGGGTCTGATTGACGGGTGAGTGATGAGAAGAGGGGTTCTTTCAGCGGGCCGCGCCCATGGGGCGCGGTGTTTTTGATTGCGGAAAGGCCGGAACAGCGCTATGTAAAATTCCTTTGAAGAAGGCCGTCTCGGGCGCCGGATGACATTTCCGGAGGCTCGATTTTTTTTTGCCGCCGTCGCGGCGCGTTTATTAAAGGAAAAATTGATGGAAGAAAAATCGAATGTCAAAACAAGGGCGCTGAGAGTCCTGTGGAGCCTGGGCCCCTGGCTGATTGTGGCTTTGTTCGTCCTCATTATTTTCAACATGGGCCTCCTGGTGAAAGGAAAGCAAAAGGACCTGGAGGTGTCGCGCAAAGCGGCCATGTCCGAAACCGCGCCCCCGGTCAAGGTGGTGACCCTGGCCGTTGAAAACCGCCGGATGAAGGATGAAATCAGCCTTCCCGGCGAGGTCATGCCCTTTGAGGACTTAAAGGTCCGGGCCGAGGTCCCGGGCCGGGTGAGGCGGATACGGGTCGCCGAGGGGCGGACGATCAAGGCCGGGCAGGTCATCATGGAGATTGACGACCGGGACTTCCGGTCCCGGCTTTCCGGGATCGAGGCGAACCTGAAGCTGGCGAAACTCAATCACAGCCGGATATCGGCCCTGGCGAAGAAAAATATCGTGTCCCCCAGCAGGCTGGACGAGATTGAGGCCAAAGTGGCGGACCTGGAGGCGGCCCGGGACGAGGCGGCCCTGGCCTTTGAGCGGACCCGGGTCACGGCGCCCATCGGGGGCCGGCTCAATGATGTCATCGCCAAAGCCGGGGCCTTTGTGAAGGCCGGGGAGGAGGTGGCCGCCATCATTCAGTTCGAAAACGTCAAGGTCACGGTGGGGGTTCCGGAAAGCGACGCCCCGGCGGTCATGGACGTGGACCGGGCCGAGGTGGTCATCGACGCTGTTGAAAAAAAGCGGGTGGCGGGAAAGAAAATCTTTTTTTCCAGGCGGCCCCGGACCATGTCGCGCCTCTACGATCTGGAGCTGAAAGTCCCCAACCCCGACGGCCTCATTTTCCCGGGCATGTTCGCCCGGGTCCACATCACCAAATCGGTGTTTGAAAAGGCGGTGGCGGCGCCCCTTTACGCCATCATCGCCGACGGCGACCAGCGCTTCGTTTATGTGGAGGAAGAGGGGGTGGCGCGAAAAAGACCGGTGGAAACCGGCGGGCTCGTCGGATGGCAGGCGGTGATCACATCGGGACTGTCCCCGGGCGACCGGGTCATCATCGTGGGACACCGGAAGGTGGAGGACGGCCGGGCTGTGGATGTGGTGAGACATGTGGATGACGCCCGAAAGGTTCTCGACTCATGATGATCTCCGACCTGGCGGTTCGCAAAAGGACCAGCGTGGCGGTTCTGACCCTGGTCATCCTGGTTTTCGGCCTGATCGCCTACCTGGAAATGCCCCGGGAATCGGACCCGGACATCACCATTCCCTATGTGTTTGTCAGCTCCCGGTACCCGGGCGTGGCCCCGGAGGACATTGAGAAGTCCATCACCATTCCCATTGAAAAAAAGCTCAAAAGCCTGGAGGGGGTCAAAAAAATATCCTCCACCAGCATGGAGGGATCCAGCTCCATCGTCATCGAGTTCATCGCCGGAACCGACATTGACGAGGTCCTTCCCAAGACCAAGGACAAGGTGGATCTGGCCCGGCCCGATCTGCCGTCGGACATGGAGGACGACCCCGAGGTGACGGAGGTCAATTTCGCCGAAATGCCCATCATCGTCATCTCTTTGTCCGGACCGGTGGGCCTGGTCCGGCTTAAACAGATCGCCGAGGACATTGAGGAGGAGATCGAATCCATCAAGGGCGTTTTGGAAGCCGAGGTCACCGGCGGGCTGGAGCGGGAGATCCGGGTGGAGCCCAGCCCGGAAAAGCTGGCCTATTTCGGCATTCCCATCACCAACCTGCAAAACGTGATATCCGGGGAAAACCGGAATGTGTCCGGGGGAACCATCCGCATGGGCGACGGCCGTTTCCGGCTTCGGGTCCCCGGGGAGTTTGAAACCCCGGACGACATCTACGGTCTGGTGATCGGGCTTCACAAGGGCCGGCCGGTCTATCTCAAGGACGCGGCGCGGGTGGTGGACGGGTTCAAGGATGAAGCCGGCGTTTCCCGGCTGAACGGCCATTCGGCGGTGAATATCCAGGTGAAGAAAAGATCGGGCGAAAATATTCTGCATATCGCCGATCAAATCGACAGCCTCCTGGAGAAAAGACGCCCCTCCTGGCCAAATGGGGTGACGGCCACCAAACTGATGGACAAGGCCGATGATGTCAGAATGATGGTCTCGGATCTCGAAAACAACATCATCACCGGCCTGATTCTGGTTGTCGCGGTCCTGTTTTTTGTCATGGGAATCCGAAACGCCATTCTGGTGAGCCTGGCCATTCCCTTTTCCATGTTCATTTCTTTTATGATCCTTCATGCCATGGGGATCACCCTGAACATGGTGGTGCTTTTTTCCCTCACCCTGTCCCTGGGCATGCTGGTGGACAACGCCATCGTCATTGTGGAAAACATATTCCGCTACATGGAGCAGGGGGTCCCCCGGATCAACGCGGCCGTCAAGGCCGCGGCTGAGGTGGCCCAGCCGGTGACGGCGTCCACCCTGACCACGGTGGCGGCTTTTTTCCCCATGATTTTCTGGCCGGGAATCATGGGGGAGTTTATGGGCTATCTGCCCCGGACCGTCATCGTCACCCTGTCCTCGTCTCTTTTTGTGGCGCTGGTCATCAACCCGGCCCTGGCCTCCATATTCATGCGGGTCCCTTTTTCCCGCCGCGCGGCCGCCCGAGGCGCCGACGCCGGGGAGGTGGAAAAAGCCGGGGAGGCGCCCATCGAGGTCAAGGGGCCCTTTCTTTCGGCTTACCGGTCTTTTTTGGGAGCGGCCTTAAGAAACCGAATCCCTGTGGTCATCCTGTCTTTTCTTTCCCTGGTCATCATGTTCATGGTGTGGCTGTTCGCCATCGGCGTTGAAAAGCCGGTGGAGTTTTTTCCCGACATCGACCCCAAAGCCATTTATGTGAATCTCGACATGCCCGAAGGCGCGGACCTGGATTATTCCGACCGGGTGGCCCGGGCCGTGGAGGCCGCCGTGTGCGGGCCGGCCGCCGAAGACGGCGCCCATCCCTGCTTTGCGGGAAGCCGGGGGGACAAGATTCACCAAACGGCGACCGGCGTGGAATTTTCAGGGCCGTCGGATATGGACGACATTAAGTATGTCTATTCCCGCGCCGTGGCCGTGGCCGGGGGGAAGTCGGCCTTTGAGGGGAATTTGCCCAACCACATCGGGGTTCAGTTCCTGGACATGAAAGACCGCCTCAAACCCTCCTCCGGAACGGTGGAGGACATTCGCAGGCGGGTGGCGGACATTCCCGGCGCCGGGATCACCGTGTCCAAACAGCAGGAGGGCCCCCCCACGGGCGCCCCCATCAACATCGAGATCACCGGGGAGGATTTCAACGCGCTGGGCCGCATTTCTGCGGAAATCGTGGACCACATTGAAAAAATCCCCTTTGTCCGGGACATCCGGGATGACTATGTGTCCGGCTCTCCCACCGTAAAATTAAAGGTGGACCGGCAAAAGGCCGCGCTGGTGGGGTTGTCCACCGAGACGGTGGGGTTTATCATGAAGGTGGCCTTCAACGGGATCAAGGTCTCCACCTACCGGGAGGGCGATGAGGATTACGACATCACGGTTCAGCTGCCCGAATCCCGGCGCCGGCAAACGGATTTTTTAAGGGAGTTTCTGATTCCCACCCCGTCCGGCATGATTCCGCTGAGTTCCATCGCCACATTCGAGGTCACCGGGGGGCTTGGAAAGATCAGCCGGATCAACCACGAGCGGGTGGTCACGGTGAAGGCCGAGGTGGATGAAAAACACATTCCCGGCCCTGTGGTTCGGGCCCAGGCTGAGAAAATGCTGGCGGATTTTCCCCTTCCGCCGGGTTACAGCATCCGTTTTACCGGGGAGAACGAGGCCCAGGAGGAGTCCCAGGCTTTCCTCACCAAGGCTTTCGCGGCCGCCATTTTTCTCATCATGCTGATCCTGGTGACCCAGTTCAACTCCGTGTCCCAGCCCATTATCATCATCACATCCGTGATCCTGTCGCTGGGGGGCGTCTTTTTCGGCCTGGCGGTCATGCGCATGCCCTTCGGCATCATCATGACCGGGGTGGGCGTCATCTCCCTGGCCGGGGTGGTGGTGAACAACGCCATCGTGCTCATTGACTACATCAACCGCCTCAAAGAAAGGGGCATGCCCACCTATGAGGCCATCATCGCCGCCGGGTGCACCCGTTTAAGGCCCGTGCTGCTCACCGCCGCCACCACCATCCTGGGGCTTTTGCCCATGGTCACCGGGGTGGCGTTTGATTTCCATCTTATGGAGATTTCCTGGGTGAGCGAGTCGAGCCAGTGGTGGCGGTCTATGGCGTCGGCGGTCATTTTCGGCCTGACCCTGGCCACGGTCCTGACCCTGCTGGTGGTCCCGGTTCTTTATTCTTTGGTTTACACCACGAGCCGGGCCGCCGGATCCGGCGTGAGGAAGGTCCGCCGGGCCTACTGGGCGCCGTTTTACCGCATCACCGGGACAAAGCCGCCTCATGAGGGGTAGGGAAGAGGTGAGACAAAAAAAAGGGCGGCCGAAAGGCCGCCCTTTTTTTTTGAGAAAATTTTTATTCTAAAAAGCCCATCAGGCGCGGCAGCCAAAGCGCCGCCTCCGGGAAGTAGGTGAAGAAAAACAGGACGGACATCTGGATGGCCACAAACGGAATCACCGATTTGGACACGTAGATGATGTCGCGGTTGGCGATGCCGCCGGTGATGTAGAGGCTGACGCCCATGGGCGGGGTGCAGTAGCCGATGGAAAGGTTCACCGTCATGATCAGCCCGAAGTGCATCCAGTTGATGTCCAGCACGTCCAGCATGGGCAGAAAGACCGGCCCCAGGATCATGGTGGCGGAAATGATGTCCATGAACATGCCCACGAAAAGCAGAAGGATGTTCATGGCGAAAAGGAACAGGGCCTGGGAGTCGATGGTGGACAGCACCGCCTCGGCGATCCGGCCGGGGATGTCCTGGAGGGTGAGGAGACGGCCGAAGCACGTGGCGCCCGCCACAATGACCAGAAGGGTGGCCGAAGTCACCGCCGAGTCCACGGTGATTCTTTTGATATCCCTTAATTTCAGCGACTTGTGGATGAAAATTTCAACGAAAAAGGCATAGACGCAGGCCACCACCGCCGCTTCGTTGGCCGTGAAGGCTCCGGAGAATATCCCCCCGAAAATAATCACGGGCAGCATCAGGGACCAGAAGCCCTCCTTTAAAACCGCCGCCACTTCCTTTGCCCCGGGGAAAGGCATTCGGACGATCTCTTTTTTGTTTTTAAAGAAAAAATAGGTGTACAGGCACACGCCGCCCATGATCATGACGCCGGGAAGAAAGCCGGTTAAAAAGAGCCCTTCCAGGGACACATTGCTGATCATGCTGTAAAGGATCATGCCGATGCTCGGGGGAATGATGACCCCCAGGTTGGGAGAGGTGGTCATGATCCCCAGGGTGTATTTTTCCGGGTACCCGTTTTTTAAAAGGGCCGGGATCATGAATCCGCCCAGGGCCACCACCGTGGCCACGGTGGAGCCGGAGATGGCGCCGAAAAGCCCGCAGGCCAGAACCCCGGCCATGCCGAGGCCCCCGGGGAGCCAGCTCACCAGGACGTTGGCCACTTTGATGAGTTTTTTGACGATGGACCCGGATGTCATGATGTTTCCGCAAAGGATAAAAAAGAGCACCACCACCAGGGCGAAATTGTCCATGCTTCTTAAAAAGGACTGGGCCAGAAGCATGAGGGGCAGGTCCGTGAACAGCACAAAGCCCAGAACAGCCGTGAAAAAAAGGCACATGAACACCGGAATATAGGTGGCCATGGCCCCCAAGAGGATCAGTATGGTAATGATATCGCTGGATTCCATAAAACGGTTTCTCCTTGCCCCTTAATGCCCGTCTCGGCGGTTTTTGCTTGTCAGCTCTTTGATGTCCTCATAAAATACCTGGATGGTTCTTAAAAACATCGTGAATCCCATGAGGGGCAAAACGGCGAAGATATATACCAGCGGAATTTGCAGGATGATGGTTTTCTGGTTCGTGAGAACCTGGAGATGGGCGATTTTAAAGCCGTAATACATCATCATCATGGAAAAAATCAGGGTGATGAAACCGCTGAAAAAGGTCAGGGGCGTTTTAAGCCGCGGGGCCAGCTGCACGGAGGCGTCGATTTTGATCATGGAACGCCGTTTGATCGCGGCGCCGCATCCCACAAAGGTGGTGTAAATGATCACCTCCCTCACCAGCTCCTCCGACCAGGCCAGGGAATAGTTGAAACCGTATCTTAAAACCACATTGAAAAAAAGGGCCATAAGGGCGATCATCACAGTGATAAAAAGGGTCCAGTCTTCAAAAAATGACAATATCCGGTCCACAAGACCGAGGGTCTTTTCAAGCATCGGCTGATTCCTGAGTGTTGAAGTTAAATCAAATCCCTGAGTGTCGGCGCTGAATCAAACAAAGGGGCGAATGGAAAAAGAAGAAACGCGGCGCCGTTTCAATCCGCCGGCGCCGCGTTTTTTTTGAGGGGCGTCAGGGTTTGTAAAACATATAGTCCTGAACGGTTTTTACGTAATTTTCAAACGTAGATTTGTCGCCGGGGTAGATTTTGTTGATCTCGGCGGCGTATTTTTCGTGGGCCGCGTTCCCCTGTTTTTTCAGGGTGGCCATATCCGATTCAGGCAGGCGGATGAACTCAATGCCTTTGGCCTTGGCTTTGGCGATTTCGTCGATCTCCTGCTGTCTGCTCTCCTTCCGGATGCCGGCGCAGACATCGCGAACCGTCTCCCTGAATGTTTTCTGCAAATCGGCGGGAAGCTTTTCAAACCAGGCCTTGTTGAATATCCAGATAAAAAGCCCCTGGGCGTAGTTCAGGTAGGTGTAGTATTTGGCCACATCGAATTTTTTGGTGATGTTGCAGACCATGGGCGTGTGGTCCAGGCCGTCGATGACCCCCTGCTTGAGCGCCACCGGCACATCCGGCCAGGGCATGGCCACGGGGTTCATGCCCCATTGCCGGTAAACCAGCTGGTTGACCGCGGCCTCGGCGGTTCTGAACTTCAATTTTTTGGCGTCGGCGATGGAGCGGACCGGGGTGGTGGTGGCCCATCCGTAGTTGCCGTAGCCGGTGATGTCCAGCCCGATGATGCCCTGGTGGTTCATGGCCATCATGTAATGGTCGAAGAGTTTTCCGCTGGAAACGAATTTGTCCAGTTTGTCAAAGGAGTTGACCAGGAAGGGAAGGTTGATCAGGCCGAAACGGGGCCCTAAGTTCGTGGCCGCCACGGAACTGACGCCCATTCCCTGGATGGCGCCCATCTGGAGCTGGTTGAGCACCTCCACCTCTCCGCCCAGAACCGACAGCGGTTTGTAATCCACATATATCCGGCCATTTGAGCTTTTCCAGACGGCGTCTCTTATGGCATAGCCCGCGTAGACCCCCTTGATGACCGGGTGCGACACGTTGGAGACCACACATTTGTATGTCGCGCCTGACGGATCAAAGGCGGGCTTCCACGCGTTCAGGGACGGCTTTTTGGAAAGCGCGGGTCCCGCGAACAGAGCAAAGCCCAAAAGACAGATGAAAAGGGTGACGAAGATTTTCCGAATGGCCATTTGTACCTCCTTAATTTGAATATGCCCGTTGCGATTCACCGATAAAAATTTGAATAATTCGGATAATAATTTAAATTCACTTAATACCGTTCAACCGGCGCCGGGTCAAGGAAAAAATGCCGGGAAACCGGGGAGCGGGAAAAAAGGAGAAAGGGCTATGCGCCCATGCGCAGAAAATTGTCGATGATTATGAATCCCTGGGGGGTGAGGAAACTTTCAGGATGGAACTGCACGCCGTGGAGGGGGTATTCGCGGTGGGACAGCCCCATGATGACCTGGTCCTTTGTCCGGGCGGAGACCGTCAGCGCTTCCAGGGTTCCGGCGCCGGGCCGGACCGCCAGGGAATGATACCGGGCCGCCGGGAAGGGGAGGGGGAGGCCGGCGAACAGGCCCCGGTTGTCGTGATAAATGTCGCTGGTCTTGCCGTGCATGGGAAGCCCGGCCCGGACGGTTTCTCCTCCGAAGACCTCGTTGAGGCACTGCATGCCCAGGCACACCCCCAGCAGGGGAACCTTGTCGGCGAATCGGCGGATGATCTCCATGGAGATTCCCGCGTCGCCGGGGTCGCCCGGCCCCGGGCTCACCAGGATCAGGTCGGGGCTCATGTCAAAGGCCTCGGACACGGACAGGCGGTCGTTTCGATGAACCTCGATGGAAAGCCCCCGCCCCATGAACATCTGGACCAGGTTCCAGGTGAAGGAGTCGTAGTTGTCGATGACCAGAAGCCGACTCACGCCCGCGCCCCGGTTTTTTCCATTTCAAATGGCCAGGCCGCGATCCCGCCCTCCATGACCCGGACATTTTCATAGCCGTTCGCCAGAAGAATCCGCGACGCCTCATAGGCCCGGGCGGACACTGCGCAGTAGCAGACGATGGCGGCGTTTTTGTCCCGGGGCAGGGCGTCGGGGTTTTGTCTCAAATCGCCCACAGGGATGAGGGTTTCGCCGATTCCCAGGCGGATGGACCGGTATTCCCCGGGGTCCCGGACATCCAGGATAAAGGGCGGGTTTTTTCCCCCGGCCGCTTTTTTCACTTCAAAGGACGAGACGGGGGAAAAGAGATGGTCGGCCTGGTTGGTCAGGACATGGGCCGCCGCGATGAAATGATCGATGGCCGGGGAAAAGGGCGGGGCGTAGGGCATGTCCAGACCCGCCGCGTCGGACGCGGACATTTTTCCGTAAATGGCTGCGGCGGCCGTCGCCGCCTGCCTGGAGACATCGCCGGTTCCCACGCACTGAAACCCCAGAAGGGTCCTGTCTTTTTTGTCGGCCGTCATGCGGCTGACCAGGGAGCCGGGGTTCATGAAAAAGGGTTTGTCGGACCCCGCGCAAAGGGAGGCGAGACAGTCGAGCCCCAGGCGTCTGGCCTGTTTTTGGCTCACACCGGCGGCGCCGGCGGAAAAATCAAAGATTTTGCAGATCCCGGTCCGCAAAACGCCGTTGAAAACCGCCCGGTCCCCGGCCGCGGCGTTTTCCCCGGCCACCCGGCCCTCGAGATTGGCCAGATCCCCCATGGGCGACAGAACCGGCTCGCCGGTGATCCGGTCGATTTTTTGGGCGCAGTCCCCGGCCGCGTAAATGTCGGGGTCCGATGTCCGCATATGGGCGTCGGTTTCAATCCCCCCGGTGGGGCCGATGGAAAGCCCGGCTTTTTCGGCCAGCTCCGCATGGGGCGCCACCCCGGCGGCCACAATGGCCAGACCGCATTCCATTTGGGTTCCGTCCGTGAAATGGACGGCCTTAAGGACCCCGTTCTGTCCTGAAAATCGCTCCACCGAGACATTCAGCCTCACCCGGACGCCCTTTTGCTCGCAATGATTCTGAACCAGGGCCGCCAGATCCCAGTCCAGCATGGGAAGGATCTGGTCCGAAAACTCCGCCACCGTCACCCGGGCGCCGGAAAGGGCCAGGGCCTCGCAGGCCTCCATCCCCACCAGGCCGCCGCCGATGACCGCGGCCTTTGAGATGTTTTCACCTTTGCACACGCTTTTGAAATAATCGCTGTCCCCCAGGGTGTGCAACGCCGAAACCCCATTAAGGCCCTCCCCCTCCACCCCAAGGCGCCGGGGCCGGGCGCCGGTGGCGAGGATGAGTTTGTCGTAGGAGCGTTTGAAAAGGCGGCCGGCGCCGACCTCCCGGCACAGGACCTCTTTGGCGGAACGGTCGATCTCCAGCGCCTCCACGCCGGTGAGGGCCTCGACGTTTTTTGCCTTTAAAAAGTAGTCCGGGGTTTTGAACAAAAAATCCCTTCTTTTCACAATTCCCTGGGCGTAATAGGGATAGGCGCATGTGGCCATGGCCAGGTCCGGGACATTCTGGAGGATGGCGATGTCGGCGCGCTCATCCATTCGCCTGGCCCTTCCCGCCGCCTTTGCCCCGGCCGCCGAGCCGCCGATGATCCGTATTTTTTTTGAGGCCATGGGTGTCCTTTCAAAAGATTCTTTCCGCGCTTCGTCACCATCTCACGCTTTTGACATTGGGCAGATAAAACAGCTTTTTTAAAATTTCGTGTTTGTTTTTGACTTTCCGGGTCCTGATCTCAAGGGTCAGGGTTCTCTGGCCGGTTTCGGAATCCGCCGAGATCACGGTGCCGACAATGGAGATGGCGTATTGTCTCAAAATATTCAGGCAGGCGTTTTCGATTTTTTCAGCGGACGCCATTTCCGAAACGATTTCGATTCTGCCGAATTTTTCCGAAGGAATCCGGTTCCCCAAAGGCTCCAGGCCGGTGAGGACCGCGAGTCCGAAAAGGGTGATCATGATGGCTGGCGCATAGAGCCCCGAGCCGATGATGATCCCGATGGCGGCCACAAACCAGACGCAGGCGGCCGTGGTCAGCCCCCGGATCAGGTCGTTGGATTTCAAAATGGCGCCGCCCCCCAAAAAACCGATGCCGGTCACGATTCCGGCGGCCAGGCGCCAGGGATCGATTCTGAACACCGACTCGGCGCCCTGGGACTCGAAGACCGCCTGGGCCGCCTGGGAGATGGACATGATGGCGGTGGAGGCCAGACACACCAGGATATGGGTGCGAAGGCCCGCCGCCCGGCCGTGGTACTCCCGCTCCAGGCCGATGGCCCCGCTTAAAATCGTGGCGGCGCTGAATTTTAAAAAAAGATCCATCCACACCTGCGTGTTTGCAAACATCGGGACTCACCCCTTTTTGGGTTGTAATGATTTAAAATAAACACAAGCGGTTAAGATCAGAAACGTTTCATGTGTCCTTTATCAGCGTTCAGGATTTTTTGCAACAGGAAATCGTTTCGGGGCCCTGGAGTTTTTTTCGCATCTTTACTCTTGTCAAACAAAAATCGCGGCGCTAAATTTTCAAAGGGTTTTCAAAAAAATTTTAAAGGATTTAAAGGAGGAGATGGATATGGCGACATTATTCGAGGAAACAGTCATCAACGGCATGAGGCTTTCCAACCGTGTGGCGCGCTCCGCCACCTGGGAGGGAATGTGCGGGCCCGACGGCCGCCCGTCTGAAAAGCTGGCCGCCTTTTATGGAAACCTGGCCCGGGGGGGCGTGGGGCTGATTATCACCGGCTACGCCTTTGTGCGGCCGGACGGCAAACAGCTGCCCGGCAAAATGGGCTTTCACACCGATGATTTCGCGAAGGACGCCTTACGGATCACCCGGGCCGTTCACGACGCCGGGGGAAAGATCGCCGTTCAGCTGGTCCACGCCGGGGGGCAGACCGACTCCAAAACGGCGGGCGGGCGGACCCTGGCGCCTTCGGCCGTGGAAACGGTCCAGTATCCCGAGACCCCCGGGGCGCTTTCCATCCCGGAGATTCGCGATATCGCGGCGGCATTCGGGGCCGGCGCGCGCAGGGCCAGGGAGTGGGAATTTGACGCGGTCCAGCTTCACGGCGCCCACGGGTATCTCATCAACCAGTTCCTGTCCCCGCACACCAATCTTCGGGAAGATGACTACGGCGGCGGCATCGAGGGCCGGAGCCGTTTTCTGATGGAGGTTTACGACGCTGTCCGAAAGGAGGCGGGCCACGATTTTCCGGCGATGATAAAACTGACGGCGGGCGACCATCTGGAGGGGGGGCTTGAGATTGAAGAGGCGCTTTTCGCGGCCGGGCGGCTTTCGGACGCGGGCATCGACGCCATCGAAGTGTCCACCGGAACCATGGCGTCGGGGGACAAAACCCCGGCTCGAAAAAAGATCAACGCGCCCGAAAAGGAGGCCTACAATCTGGACGCCGCCCGCCGGGTCCGGGAGGTGGCGGCCTGTCCCGTGATGTCGGTGGGGGGATTTCGGTCTTACGATGTCTGCGAAGACGCCGTCTCTTCAGGGGCCGTCGATTATGTGGCCATGTCCAGGCCCCTGATCCGGGAGCCGGATATGCCCGGCCGGTGGATGAAAGGGGACCGAAGACCCGCCGCGTGCATTTCGTGCAACGGCTGCTTCGGGCCGGGCCTGGAAGAGGGCGGCATTTATTGCGTGGTGGAGAAAAAAGAGCGGGAAAAGGAGAAAGCGCCCGGCGCGTGACAAGGATGAGGCCGGAGAGAAAAGGCGGTGGAGCGGCGCCGATATCATCGGGAAGGGGCTCAAAAATGGTTCCTGAGATGTTTCAGATCCCAAGAGCAAAGCGGATCGCCCGGCCGACATCAGACATTTTTGACGGGGACAAGGTTGAGATCAGGGAGCCGATCTTCGCCTTGGAAACCGTTTGCAGATGGTCACAGTTAATCGCGCAATCCTTTGGCATGCCGTCGGCTTTTGAGAGAAAAACCTCGGACGGTATGTCGCGTGTTGTGGTTGTAATGGGCGCGACAGTCGCCTCCCCCAGATAGTCCAGCGCAGAATCCCGGGTCAGGATGAGAACCGGCCTTTTTTTGTCCGGCCGGGCGAATTTATACCAGCGAATTTCGCCGTGTTTCACGCGTCGCCCCAATCCTGCTCTTTTTCCCAAACCGAGAATTCATCACCTCCCACCGGTCGCCGCTCGTATCCCTCCCGATGCCGGCGCTCCAGGCGGTCAATATTGTGACGGTCAATGGCCTCTCGAAGCGCCTTTCGTGTGAAAGCGGAGCGAGTGGTGTGAAGCTGTTTCGAGATACGATCAACCGTTTGAACCAGGTCTTCATCAAGGGTCATCTGAACCGTTTTCATATCACGTCTCCTGAATGTGGATATCTATAGCTATTTTAATCGGCCTTTCAGCCCATGTCAAATCCATTTTCGCATTAAGGAGTATAAAAGGAGAGAGACATGGGGAATTACAGGGAACTTGTGACGGAAAAAATGAAAGACCCCGGGGAGGCGGCCGAATATCTCAGGCGCTCTCTTGATGAATACTTTAGAGACGGGAATACGGAAGCGTTCCTCATGGCCCTTCGAACGGTCGCGGAAGCGCGGGGAGGCATCACGAAGCTTTCAAAACATACAGAACTGAACCGACAAACCCTTTACAGAACTCTTTCGAAAAAAGGAAATCCAAAAATAAACACGCTTCGCTCCATCCTTCATTCACTGGGTTTCAGGCTTTCAATCGAATCGGCTTCAGATCCCCGACGCTCCGGGCATTTTGAAGAGACAGCCGCTCATGGGGAGCGCTCCGGGATTGACGCGATTCAATGACCGAGTTTTATTCGCCTGTCTCTGTTTTTTTCATGGCCCAAGGAACTCCATCAGGTTCCCCGGGCGATCCGCGATCCCGGCCCGGGCATCATTCACTGTTCAAGCTTTGACTTCGGTATGCCTTTATGCGCTTATGTTCATTCGTTTTGCTCTTTGGTATCATTACCTTGCTTGGCAACCAACTGCCTGTCAATAATATAACCAAACAGAAAACCCAAAGGTACAAAAAATACAGTATTCCAAATCGGCATCCACAAAAAAGCTAAACTGTCTGTAGAAGATTTTGGGTTTATAAATACTGAATAATATGTAATAATATCAATGAACAAGGGTATTGCAGACCCCAAAAAAGGCATAAAAGATTTTTGTTTTGTGAAAAATACTGTTAAGCAGATTATGTAAGGCAATAATGATAAAAATAGGAATTCCGACAATTCAAATTCAAAACCCTCTTTAATTTTAAACATAAACGTGTGTATATGAAGAAAAAATCCTATGCTTAATACGGTTATTGACAGTTTGCGTATCATAGTATGCCCCCAATAAATCTTATCAAGAAAACCAGATGCTTAACAAATATTTTTTTTGTCTAACTATTTGTCTTTACTCAATAAAAAATATATTTCGTTTTTCGAAGTTAGAAACCTCCTCTTTATGAAGCCTCCCCTCTGTGCCGTTCACAAAAAGGAGGTTTCACCATATTCCCGGAACTTTCAAACTCCACAAGTCTCCCCGGCAAAGCCGGGAGTTTACCGGGTTAATTGTTTTTTGGCAGAATTCTTTTAAACGCTTTTTCCTCTTCTTTCATTTGCCCCTTTTCGAATGCACTTCCCCCCATGGAATCAACCACTTTATAATAACGCATTGCCGTTTTTTTGCAGGCTACATGTCGCATTGGTCTACGGATCTCGGAACAGACTGCCAACAATTCTTCTTTAAATTTTAAATCATAATAGCTTCGTGGTTTTTGTTCTAACCATCCCAATGAGCCATAACCAAGATCATGACTTCTGCAAAAGCGAAACCACTTGGATTGTCTGCGACAAATGGTTCATTCCACCCACTACCGCAGGTTCCTACTTCCTCATATATTCCCTCATCGCCCCAATCATACAATTCATCATACATATCATTACACAAA
Source organism: Candidatus Desulfarcum epimagneticum (assembly GCA_900659855.1). Lineage (NCBI taxonomy): Bacteria > Pseudomonadati > Thermodesulfobacteriota > Desulfobacteria > Desulfobacterales > Desulfobacteraceae > Candidatus Desulfarcum > Candidatus Desulfarcum epimagneticum. Next base: position 137,753 of record CAACVI010000034.1, on the reverse strand, counting down.
AACCCAATGGCCGCAGTAACCGCGGCATTGGCCATGCCATTCGTAAATCCATTCCCGAAATCGCCGCCATAGATTTCAGCGCCGATTCCACCTGTAGCGCCGCCCACAAGGGTTCGTCCAGCCAATTCTTTGGGGAAACTTTTTCCGTGAAAAAATTTCCCGCCCACATATTTGGCGACCCCGGCCCCTATGGCGACCGTCACCATTGCCATGTCGAGATCAGAGCCATTGATGCTCGCGGTTATCGCCCCGGACAGCGCCCCTCCGGCGCCATGAACCATCGCCTGGCCGAACGAGGAGAAGGCGGTTCCCACCTCCCCCATCCCGGGAATAAAATGTATACCCCCAAAGATAGCCCCGGATATCGCCCCTCCTTTCATTGCCTCCAACACATCCCCGCCGTTGATGGCCGCCATAGCCCCCCCGACGGCGGCGCCGATGGCGGCTCCCGCTAAGGCCCCGGCTGCGATGCCCACCACGACGGGATTGGTGGCGATGGCCACAATAGCCGCGACGATGCATCCAAAAAAATGCCCACTCGGATCAGTATACTGCAAAGGATTGTTCAAACAGTAAGTGTAGCGGTTAAAACTCTGGCTGCTGTAAGGATCCTGGATGAAAGTGTCCGGCGACATGAACCGGCCGATCTCAGGATCATAGACCCTGCCGTTCATGTGGATGATCCCCATGTCATCGATATGCTCATGACCGGTGAATCCCCGGTTTGTGAAAGACAGCGAAAAATCCACAGACTGCCCGTCCAAAGACCGGGGGCTTCCGAATGGCGCGTAGGCCATTTTTTCCTCCACGTCCCCAAGGCCGTTTGTCACCGTGTCGATGCTTCCCAGGGAATCCCGGTGCATATACCTCGTCTCGCCCGGCGCGTTTCCGATTTTCTTGTGCACGGCCGCCAGCTGCCCTTCGGCGTAAACAAAGTATTTGTGAACATCCTGGCCGTTTTCGGTCACTTTCTCATAATCCTTGCCGATATACACGGTCACGCTTTCGGCGACCCCGTCCCGGGTCACGGTCTTTTTGTATCTTGCCCGGTCCGGCCCGTAGAAAAAGGCGTTTTTAATATCCCCTTTTGTAAACAGAGACGGCTTGTCAAAGGACGTCCAGTCAATGGACATGGTTTCTGTGGTTTGTCCGGAAGTCGTTGTTTTTCGGATCATGTTGCCGTTGTCGTCATATTGAAATGTATGGCTTCCGGCTGAAGTCACGGCATGGGGTCCGGCGCTGTTTTCCCCGTACACATATGTCCCCATGGCGTTATATTGATAAGAGACGCTGTCGTCGATCTGACCGGAAAGATCAGCGGTTGTCAGACGATTGAGACTGTCATATGAGAACTCTTCCGTTAAATGGTCAAAATGGAGACAGGCCGATAATACTTGATAAAATCAAAATCGCGCAGGCTTTCGTTCAGGCGCTATTTTAATCATTGAAAATTTTTATCGATGACGCTATTGTGACACTTGAATTCAGTCAAAGGAGGATTCCAATATGCAAACTGTGACAGTGTCTCCAAAATTTCAAGTGGCGCTCCCCCAAAATGTCATAAAATCCATGGACCTTAAGCCCGGACAGAAAATGCAGGTTATCGAATATGAGGGAAGAATTGAGCTTATCCCTGATATGGACATTTCTGAATTACGTGGATTCGTGAAAGGCATCAACACGGAGTTTGATCGTGAACGGGACAGAGTATGAATGTGATAGATTCTTCAGGCTGGCTGTCCTATTTTGCCGATGAGCCTTCAGCCGAAAATTTTCACGCGCCCATTCAGGATATACAATCGCTTATCGTTCCAGTCATCACCATTTACGAAGTGTTTAAAGTCGTTTTTCGGGAATCAGGCGAAAATCAGGCATTGCAGGCTGTGGCGGCTATGCGGAAAGGAAAAGTGATTGAACTGACAGCGAGGCTTGCGATCACAGCCTCAAAGCTGAGTTTGCGGCTCAAGCTGCCCATGGCGGACAGTATCATCCTTGCCACCGCGAAAGATTATGACGCTGTGGTCTGGACCCGGGATATTGATTTCAAGGGCATTGCGGGAGTAAAATATTTCCCAAAATAAAAACTGAGGGGATGGGGGATTGAATTCCGCCCATTGGAATGACCTTAAACGCTCCATTTGAAGGACAGGCGAATAGAGTTATTAAATGAGTGTCACAAACGGAATAATAATTCAAAGGCAAATCCGTTTATCAAGTTTTATCTGCTTTCGTCTGTCACCATGAAACCGATATCCCCGCTCCTGACACCTGATCTATCAGGCGTTCGCCAACCGTTTCAACGAGTATATCCCATTAAGACCCTTGATGGATTTGGGCTTTTTTTCATGTTTGCACTGGAAATGGCCCTTAAACCGCTGGTAGTTTTTCATGACAAACGCCTTGGACCCGATGATGCCCGAATCGCTGAAATACCGGGTTCGGTATGCAAATCGCTGAACGCGACTCAAATTGAACCCGGCCTGCCTTTCCTTTTCCAGGACGCCGTCTTTAATGGCTCCTGAAAAACTCTTGTCAGGCCGGCTCAACGCCCCGGCCTCATACACATATCGCCGGTATCGCCTTAACCTTTCGGCTTCATCCATGACATTGAATTCCGAAAGGCCAAAATCCGTGGACAAAAAACCGCCCTCATTGTCTTGAAAAAGGCATAGCCCCTATTTGGTTCCGGCTTGTCCGGGGTGGAATGTTTGAAATCAGTGAAAACCATGAAAAATCAGCCTAAAAAAATGTCTATTTTTGTTTAACCACGTCATGCTCATATGGTTTCCCTATCCTGTACATTCCTTTGGGTATGGGGCCAGTGTCTTTAACACCCGTCATCCTTGGGTTATTTCGTCCCACTCCCATTCCTGAGTAGCCTTTTCTTCCATAACCTTCACTGGTGACCCGATTGCCATCAGGGCCATACACATGGCCGGTCTCATTGTTATATGTCCATTCCCGATTGGCCTTTTCCAGCGCGTCCATTCCCGCTGTAAGGCGATCATTACACAAAAACCCAATGGCCGCAGAAGCCGCTTCATTCGTAAAACCTTCCCCAAAATCGCTGCCATAGATTTCAGCGCCGATTCCACCTGTAGCGCCGCCCACAAGGGTCCGTCCAGCCAATTCTTTGGGAAAACCTACTTTGTGAAGAAATTTTCCGCCCACATATTTGGCGACCCCGGCCCCTATGGCCCCGGCTGCCATTGCCATACCGAGATCAGAACCGTTGATACTCGCGCTTATCGCCCCGGACAAAGCCCCTCCGGCGGCATGAACCATCGCCTGGCCGAACGAGGAGAAGGCGGTTCCCACCTCCCCCATCCCGGGAATAAAATGTATGCCCCCAAAAATAGCCCCGGAAATAGCTCCGGATATCGCCCCTCCTTTCATTCCCTCCAACACATCCCCGCCGTTTATAGCCGCCATACTCCCTCCCACAGCGGCTCCTATCAGCGCGCCGACCACCACGGCTTTTGCGACGGCGGCAAAGGAAATGGACGCCACATACGCGACAATGACACTGAAAGACTGTCCGCTCGGATCAGTATACTGCAAGGGATTGTTCAAACAGTAAGTGTAGCGGTTAAAGCTCTGACTGTTGCAGGGGTCCTGGATGAAAGTATCGGGAGACAAAAACCGGCCGATCTCAGGATCATAGACCCGGCCGTTCATGTGGATGATCCCCATATCATCGATATGCTCATGGCCGGTGAATCCCCGGTTTGTGAAAGACAGGGAAAAATCCACAGACTGCCCGTCCAAAGACCGGGGGCTCCCGAATGGCGCGTAGGCCATTTTTTCCTCCACGTCCCCAAGGCCGTTTGTCACCGTGTCGATGCTTCCCAGGGAATCCCGGCGCATATACCTCGTCTCGTCCGGCGCGTTTCCGATTTTTTTGTGGACGGCCGCCAATTGTCCCTCGGCGTAAACAAAATATTTGTGGACATCCTGGCCGTTTTCGGTCACTTTCTCATAATCCTTGCCGATATACACGGTCACGCTTTCGGCAACCCCGTCCCGGGTCACGGCCTTTTTTCATCTTGCCCGGTCCGGCCCGTAGAAAAAGGCGTTCTCAAGCCCCCCTTTTGTGAACCGGGACGGCTTGTCAAAGGACGTCCAGTCAATGGACATGGTTTCTGTGCTTTGTCCGGAAGTCGTTGTTTTTCGGATCATGTTGCCGTTGTCGTCATAGGAAAATGTCCGGGAAGTTTCATCCGAAACCGTGACCGAAGTCACGGCATGGGGTCCGGCGCTGTTTTCCCCGTACACATATGTCCCCACTCCGGATTTCGAGGTCATGTTTCCTTTTGCGTCATAGGCGTAATCGACGCTTTGGCTGATCGCTCCGGAAAGAGACGCGCCTGTCAGACGATTGAGCTTGTCATAATGGTCGCGGTCTGGTTTTTGGCGTTGGTCTGACTGGTCAGCTCACCAAAGGCGTTGTATGTGCACGTCCAGGTCCCCATGTCCGGATGAATGGGCTTTCAAAATGTAAACCCATTTTTGAGCGAGCCATTAGGGTTGGTTTGGGATAATGATTGTCTGCTGAAAGTCCTGGGAAAATGATTTATAAATGCGGTTACCCTGTATAAAATCAAGCTTCTTCTTGACCTCGCCGCGAGATTATACTAATGTTATTAGTTGGGCTTAAAAGGCGGGGATGGCGCGCCCGGCAGGATTCGAACCTGCGACCTACGGATTCGTAGTCCGGCGCTCTATCCGGACTGAGCTACGGGCGCGTCTGAACTCAAAAAAACGTCATGAAGAGGCCGTCGGATCTGACGGCCTCGGATGGAATCAATGCCTGTTCATAAAATATGCGGGCGGATATGTCAATGACTAGTTCATTTTTTCATGAATAAAAATGATGATGGCGTCGTAAAAAAATGCGTCGCGGCGGTTTTTTTATGATGTCGCCAAATGATGAAATGTGGATGCGCCGGGCGCTTAAAGAGGCCCGAAAGGCCCGGGACATGGATGAGGTCCCTGTGGGCGCCGTCCTTTTGTCCGGGGACGGGGAGCTTCTGGCTGTGGGCCACAACGCGCCCATCGCCCGTTGCGATCCCACGGCCCACGCCGAGATGATCGCGCTGCGCCGGGCCTGCCGGAAGATTGGAAATTACCGGTTGTTAAACGCTGTTTTGTATGTTACTTTGGAGCCTTGTGTGATGTGCATGGGCGCTTTGATTCACGCCCGGGTGGCCCGGGTGGTGTTCGGGGCCCCGGACCCCAAATGGGGGGCCGCCGGGTCTTTGTATGATTTCGCCCATGACCGCCGTTTGAACCATGCCGTTGAAGTGGAGCCCGGGGCGCTTCAAAGGGACTGCGCGGAGCTGATTCGCGGTTTTTTTCTCGAAAAAAGAGCCAAAAGGAGCCATGAATGTCGAACATTGTCATAATCGGAACACAGTGGGGAGATGAGGGAAAAGGGAAAATAGTGGATTTGCTGGCGGAGCACGCGGATATGGTGGTCCGGTTCCAGGGCGGAAACAACGCGGGGCACACCATGGTCGTGGACGGCGAGCAGTTTATCTCCCACTTGATTCCGTCCGGCATTCTCCAGGGGAAATTATGCCTGATCGGAAACGGGCTCGTGGTGGATCCTGAGATACTCATCGGCGAAATTGATCGTCTGGCTGAAAAGGGGATCGACGCGGGCCCGGATAAGCTCAGGATCAGTGAAAAGGCCCATGTGATTATGCCGCACCACAAAGAGATCGACGCGGCCCGGGAAAACGCCGCCGCGAAAGACGGCAAAATCGGCACCACCGGAAGGGGAATCGGCCCGGCCTACGAGGACAAGGCCATGCGAAAGGGAATCCGGTTCACGGATTTTTCCGATCCGGACGACTTCGCTGAAAAGGCAAGGGAAGTGATCGGGGAGAAGAATTTTTACCTGGAGCGCTATTTCTCAAGGGAAAAGGTGGACGCGGAGGCGGTCATCGCGCGTTACCTGGAATACGGGAAACGCCTGGCTCCCTATATCGGGGACGTCTCGGGAGAAATTCACGACGCGGCCCGGGACGGCAAACACATCCTTCTCGAAGGGGCCCAGGGCTCCCATCTGGACATTGATCACGGCACCTACCCCTACGTGACCTCCTCCAACACGGTGGCCGGAAACGCCTGCTGCGGGACGGGGCTGGGTCCCAAAGACATCGGATGGGTTCTGGGCGTCAGCAAAGCCTACACCACCCGGGTGGGCATGGGCCCCTTTCCCTCGGAGCTTCTGGACGCGGACGGGGACCGGCTCCAGGAAAAAGGCGCGGAATTCGGCGCCACCACCGGGCGAAGGCGGCGGTGCGGGTGGCTGGACGCCGTGGTGGCGAGAAACGCGGCGCGTTTGAACTCCCTGGACGGCCTGATCATCACCAAGCTGGACGTGCTTTGCGGCTTCGACGAAATCAAAATCTGCGTGGCCTACGATATCGGGGGAAAAGAAATCACAAATTTCCCGGCGAACATCCACACGCTGTCCAAATGCCGGCCGGTGTATGAGACCTTGCCGGGCTGGGCCGAGGATATTTCACAGGTCAGAAGTTTCGGGGACCTGCCCGCGGCCGCCATCCGGTACCTGGAGAGAATCGAGGAGCTGACCGGGGTCCCCATTCACATGGTGTCTGTGGGGCCGGGACGGGACGAGACGATTATCATTAAAAATCCGTACGCGTAAAGGGCCGGGTCTTTTTTTAATTGACAATTGGTAAAATGTGACATAAGAAAAGACCCGCTTGGAGATATTCCGTATTTATGTTTCATGTTTCCATTTTTTGATAAACTCGTAAGAAATCACGGGACAGCGTCGTAAAGAATTCGATATACAAGGCGTAGCGCTTATTTTTAATTGAGGCAATACATGTAGTATGCCTCAATTAAAAATAAGCGCTATAACACAGTAGATCGGATTTTTTACGATGCTGTCATCTTTTAAACGTCGGGACATGGCTCAGCCTGGTAGAGCACAGCGTTCGGGACGCTGGGGTCGCAGGTTCAAATCCTGCTGTCCCGACCATTTTTTTCATTCCTTAGTTTTTTTTCGGTTCTTATCCCTTATTCTTTTTCGTTTTTCTTTAAAGACACAAGCGCTGATTTGCCGGTCCGATAGGCCAGCGCGGCGCATCGGGCGATAAGGGCGCCGTCGCCGTCCGTCACCGTGATGTCGAACAGGGACGTTTTCCGGGTCCGGCTCGCCATCCTCGCCTCGGCCCTCAGCCGGTCCCCGGCCCCGGGGGCGGCCACATAGGTCACGTTGACGTTCAAGGCCACGGCCACCGTCCCGTCGGTCTGGCTCGCCGTCTCAAACGCCTCGTCGATCAGGGCGAAAACGGCCCCGCCGTGGGCGCGGCCGTAAATGTTGTCCATTTTCACGGGGTCATAGGTCATTGCAACGGCGGAACGGCCCGGCCCAAGCTCAACCAGCTCCATTCCCATGGCCTTTGCCAGTGGCTCGTTTTTGACCGCCCGCTCAATGGCTTTTTTGAGTTCCGTCTCCAAATTCAGGCTCCTTTTCATCCATCATGGATTGACACCGTGTTTTTTATCGGGGTATGATATCCTCTTTATTTGTGGTTCGCTTATGATCCAAAAAAACACGCCCGACCGGGAGCCGTTTCATGCTGAAAAAAATCAAAATGTGGGTCCTTGTGGCCCTTGCCGCCGCCGCCGGATATTTTCTTTTGTCTTACCACCTCATCTATATGGGGGAAAGCGTCCAATTTTTAAAGAAAAAAAGGCTCACTTCGGCCTACACTTTTTTCTGGGCCCCGGGCAAAAGCGTGGAGGATATCCTTTCCATCGACACCCTGAGGGAGGCCGGGATCGGGGGCCTTTTGGTGAAAGCGGGCCGTCTTGATCCCAAAACCCGACAGGAGATGGAGTCGTGGTTCGCCGAAGATCCGGTGTATTATTAAATTCAAGAGGGCGTCTTTTCGCGGCCCTATGCCCAGGTGATGACCGGCTCCTTTCTATTGGGCAGCCGGTGGTATTTGAGCCTGGGATATCCCAGCATCATGGCCCCGAGGCAGGCGTTTCCCTCCGGAAGACCCAGGGCCTTCTGCATGGGAGGAAAGAAGGCGGCCGCCGCGTTAAAAAAACCGGCCCAGCATGATCCCAGACCCAGGGCGTGGGCCGCCAGATCCAGATAGGTCAGCGCGATGGTGGCCGCGGTCTGGGCCGTGGGGTCCTGCGCGGGGCCATGCGCCACGATGACATGGGGCGCGCCCCGGCATATCCCGTCGCTTCCCTTTTCCCATTTCTCCACGACCAGGTCCATATGCATCATCTCCGCCACATCCTTATGCTCGGTCATCATATACCGCATCCAGTCGGCCACATGGCCGGCCATCTTCTCCACATCCTTTCGGTCGTGAATCACATGCCACATGACCGGCTGAAGGTTGTGGCCCGAGGGCGCGAAACGGGCGGTTTTGATCAGTTTTTCAATCAGGTCCTTTTCCACCTTTTTGTCTTTCCACACCCGTATGGACCGGCGGGATCGCAGGAAATGCGCCGCCTGTTCAGGGCCCAAAAGCAGCTCTTTTTGAAGCGGGGGGCATTCATCCGGGGACATGGACCGGTGGAAAAACGCCCCCTTCGGGCACACGGCCACGCAATGGCCGCAATCCATGCACAGGTCCCCGGCCATTTCCGAGGGCCGGGGGACGGGGTCGTTTTTATCCATCTCGATGATCTGGGCCGGGCATTCCAAAACGCACAGACCGTCGCGGTCGCATTTGTCCGGGTCAACGATAAAAACGCTCATGGGAATCCTCCTTTTTAAACGGCGATGTTTGGTTTTTTGCGGGTTCTGAAAATAGATACAGCGCCTGCCCTTGTCCTTGCAACACCAAAAGTGGATTTTATTCTTTTTTTTCCCCTCTCTATGTGGTACATAAAATCCAATAAGGCGTCTGATTGAAAAGAGAGAGCCGGGCGCGAATTCTCCCATAAACCAAACAGGCGGGGCATATGGAACCTTCCGGAACCGAGCCGGCCGTCGCCGGCCGGGGCGCTGATCCTGAAAAAAACCAGGGCGTTGATCCTGAAAAAATAAAGAGTCTTCTGGACAGTTCCACGGAAAAAACCCGTCATTTTTTCCTGACCTTTCTGATGGCCAACCTGTACATGCTGATCACGGCCGCCTCCACCACCCATGAGCAGCTTCTGATTCCCGAAAGCCGGGTGACCCTGCCGGTGGTGAATTTCGAGATTCCTTTGTTCGGGTTTTACATTCTGGCTCCCCCGCTCATCGCGGCCATTCATTTCAACCTGCTGTTCAGCCTGGCCCAGCACGTGAAAAAGCTCCTGGCCTGGAGCGCCCGGGTGTCCAGGGACGAAGTCCGTCTGCTTCTGTCCCCCTTTATCTTCAACTTTTTTGTCCGTTTTCGCCCCGGCCAGCCCCATTATTACCTGATACTGGGTCTGATTTACATCACCACCTATTTTTTTCCTTTGGCGCTGCTTCTGGCCATTCAGCTGAAATTTTCCCCCTTCCACAGCTTTCCCATGACCCTTTGGCATTCGTTTGTTTTTTTCGCGGACCTGTCCCTTTTGGGGCTTTACTGGGAAAGCGTGGTCCAAACCCCCGGTCATGAGAAGAAGGGCCATGAGAGGGAAGGGCGGCGGGGCTTTTTCGGGACCCTTGGGTTTTTTGGGGGATTTTTTTGGCGATTCTTCGGGGCCGGCGGAAAAGGGCCCCTGGCGGGGGGGGTGTCGGTTCTGATGGCCCTTGTCTCGGCGGCGAGCCTGTTTCTGGTTTTTTCCCTCTGGATGGATATGAATGTTTTGGGAAAGGATTTTGAGTTTTTGTATCCCCGGCTCCAGCTCAAAGGCAAGACCCTGGTGGCCAAAGAGCCCGGTGAGAGCGTGGCGCGCTATTACATGGACAGGGGAAAGCCGGACCCTTCCCAGTGGCTGGATTTCACCGAGGGCGCGGATTTGAGGGGCCGGGACCTGCGTTTCGCCGATTTTTCCCAGAGCCGCCTTTACAAGGCCGACTTGAGGGGGGCCCGACTGGATGGGGCCAACCTGAGCGCCGTCGGGTTTCATCAGGCGGATTTGACCCGGGCCCGTTTGACCGGCGCGGTGTTATACCGGGCCGATTTTGAAAAAGCCGTTCTCAAAGAGGCGGACCTGCGCCGGGCCCACCTGATCCGCGCCCGGATGAAAGGGGCGGATTTGACCGCCGCCGACATGAGGGGCGCGGACTTGAGCGACGCCGTTCTGGAGGGGGCTGTTGTCGCCCGGGCGCTTCTGCATGGCGCGGAGGCGCCCGCCGCTGTTTTTTCCGGGGCCGATCTCACCGAGGCCGGCATGTCGGGCGTTGATCTCACCGAGGCCCGCCTGGACGGCGCCATGCTTTACAACGCCGATCTTACGGGGGCGGATTTGAGCGGCGCTTTTTTGGACGGGGCCTACATCGGCGAGACCCGCATGAACGGCGTGGAGGCCGCCGGCGCCCGTTTCGCCGAAACGGCGGGGGACCCCAACCTGACGCCCCCGGGGGACTGGAGCGAGGTTTTGACGCGAACCCTTCCCCATCTGCACGCATTTAAAAAAGGGGATTTCGCCCGCCGCGTTGAAGAGGCGTTTTCAAGGAGCGCGGGAACAGGGGACAATTTGGCCCCGCTTCTGAAAGACCGCGCGCCGGCCGGGCGTTTTTTTGAAATCCGGGCGAAGCTGGCCTGCGAAAGCCCGTTTATCGCCGCCGGGATGCGCCGCCTGTGCGCCGATCCCTGGATGGCGACCGTTCTGGCCCCGGACACGCCGCCGGACCAAGACCCGGCCCAGATTCTGACCGACGCCCTGGACGCTTACCTGAAGGCCGGATGCCAAGGGCTCACTCAAAAATAACTTTACATTTTGGAAGCCAATTCATCCTGACCGCGTTATGAAAACTCGGCATATCCCGATATGCCTCAAGTTTTCACGCCTTGTCAGACAGGCGACTTAACTCCCAAAATTGTAAACTGATTTTTGAGTGAACCCCAAGGAGGAAAACCATAAGATGAGCCGAAAACCGCATCGCATTCTTTTTTTTGGCGCGCTGGCGGGGGCGCTTCTGTTCGCCTCGTTTTTTGTCCATAAATCCCCTGTTTTCGCGGGAGACCCGGAGATTTATTTCGACATGGGGCTTTTCGCCTATGAGGAGGGGGACCACGGGGCCGCCGCAAAACATTTTCAAAAAGCCCTTGAAATCGATCCCGACCACCCGGAAAGCCATTATTACCTGGGCGCGGCCCTTTCGAAAATGGGGCGCCCCGAAGAGGCGAAGGGGCATTTTGAGCGGGCGTTGGCGCAAAAGCCCGACCTGGCCGAGATGGAGTACGACTCCGCGAAAATCGCCTATGAAAACGGGGACCACGCCCAGGCGCTGGCGGTGTTTGAAAAAATCGCGGCCCAGGACCCCTCCCATGGGGAGGCCGCGTATTACGCGGGGCTTTGCCTGTTTGGCCTCAAACGCCACAGGGAGGCCATCCCTTATTTTGAGTCCGCCGGCGAAAACGAGCCGTCCCTGAAAGACCCGGCTGTTTACCTGTCCGCCGTGAGCCATTACCACGCTGGGATGGAAAAACAGGCCCGAACACGCTTTGAATATGTGAAAAACGAATCCCGAAGCCCCATGCTGGCGTCCAAAGCCGAAAAATGGCTGGAGACCATCCGGCGAAAAATAAAGGAGAAGCGGCGCTGGCATCTGTATGGCCGCCTGGGGTATCAGTATGACGACAACGTTCCTTTGACCGCCATGTCCACTTACAGCCGGGGAAGCGACGATGATCTCCTGGGGACCGGCTACCTGTCGGTCAAGTATGATCTTTTAAAAAAGCCCCGGCAGGAAATCAGCGTGGGCTACAACCATTACCAGACCCTGAATCAGAAGCTGGCGGATTACCAGTACCTCATCAGCGAAGGCGGGCTTTACGCCGCGCATTACATGGAGTCCCTGGCCTTTCATTTTCAATATCTCCACTCCGGGACCCGCCTGGGAAACGAGCCTTACCTTCGGGCCCGCCAGATCAAGCCGGGCCTCACCTGGCGGGCGTTCCAAAACCACCTGGTCAACGTGACGTATTCTTATTCCGCCGAGGACCACATTACGGACGAGGACCAGGACGGCTACGAATCGGGGGCGGAAATCGCCCTTTACTCGGGATTTTTCAAAAACAGGGCCAACCTCAGCCTCAGCGGGGGGGTGAGCCGTTCGTCAAAGGCGTCCGCCGATTACACATACCTGGAAAAACAGGCGGGCGCGGGCCTGACCCTGACCCTGCCCGGGGACTGGAGGCTGGGGTTTTACCAGACATATTCCTGGGATGAGTATGAGCGCGCCGATGACGGGTCCAGACGGCGGGACGAGCAGTATTACGGAACCGCCTCTGTCTCCATGCCTTTGTGGCTTGAGGGTCTGCGCCTTTCGACGGAATGGACGTATCTGGAGAATCACTCCACAGACGATGACTATGACTACCGGCAAAGGACAGGGGCTCTGCATTTGTCCTTTGAGCGGTGATTGGGGGGGGGAATGATGAATCGATTGAAAGGAAAAGCGACGATTTTTCTGGCCGGGGTCTGCCTGGCGGTTTTTTCGCGTGTTCCGGACGCCGCGGCCCTGGAAGGGAATTCGTCCGATTCGCTTTTGCCCAAAGGCGTCCGGGTGGAGAAACGATTCAAGCCCGGGCCGGGCGCGTCCGTGGGAAAATCGGAGCAGGTTCTGGGACAGGCGCTGGCCGTCCATGCGGGCGCCGACGTCGCCTATGTCATCCGGAAGGGGTTCCCGGTTTACAAGGGAGACCAGGTCATCGCCATGAAAGGCGGGCGGATCCGTTTGAAATTCAACGACGGCAGCCTGCTGACCCTGACGTCGCTGAGTTCGCTGAAAATCGATCAAAGCGTGTATATGCCGGAAAGAAAGAAGCGCTCGTTTCTTTTGAGCATGAAGCGGGGAAAGGCCCGGGTCCATGTGACCCGGCTGGCCCGGTTTGATCCGACCGCCTTTAAAATCAAGACCGGCGCCGCGCTGATCAAGGTGACGGGGTCTGAGTTTATCCTGGATGTGGATGAGACCGGAACCCGGGTGGTGGCCCTGGAAAATACCACGCTGAAGGTGTTCAGCTTAAGCGATCCCGGGGCCGGCCCCGCGATTTTAAAAGATTACCAGGAGACCGGGGTTCCCTGGAACGGGCCGCCCTCGGCCCCGGCCGCCGTGGCCCGGGACCGGGCGCGCCTGCTTGCCAAAGGCTTTGACATGGGGCCTTCGTCCGGCCGGGGACAGGGGCCTTCTCGTGGGGGAACGGGGCCGTCCGGAGGACGGGGACAAGGCGGCGGCTCCGGGGGCAAAGACGGTTTGAAGGGCCCCGGCCTTTCGTTCGGGGACAAGGGAAAAGGCGCGTCCGGCCCGCCTTTCCCGGGGGACATGCCGGGCTCCATGCCGCCTTCGATGAACGTGAACCAGGGAGGCATGAGCGGCATTAAGAGCCATATGAAGTCCACGGGAAACAAACCCTCGGCGGCCAAAGCGCCGTCTGTGAAGCAGTCCCTGCCGGTTAAAATCAAAGAGCCCAAGCCTGAGCCCAAGTGAGCCTTTGTCCGGCAAACGCGGCGTCCGACCGGGGGCCCGGCCTTTTTTTGTTTTCCGGAAACCGTCTGGAGACGCTGGCCGACCGCCTGGCCGAGACGCTGAGGCCCCCGCTTTCATCCCCGGCCGCGCCCGAGATCATCGTGGCCCAGAGCCGGGGGATGGAAAGGTGGATCGCCATGTCCCTGGCCCAAAGGGAGGGGATCGCGGCCCGTTTGTCATTTTTTCTCCCCCGGGCTTTTTTAAACGAGGTGTTCCGAAGAACCCTTCCCGGACTTCCGGAACGATCGGCCTTTGACCCGGAGGCCATGGCCTTTCGGCTAATGGAGCGGATTCCCAGGCATTTGGATGAGCCGGGGTTTGAAAGCTTAAAACGCTATCTTTTTAATGATGCCCGGTCGGATGACCGGGCTCATGAAGACCGGGCGGATGACGACCGGGGGCTGAAACTGTTTCAGCTTTCCCGAAAGACGGCGGGGGTGTTTGATCAGTATTTGGTTTTCAGACCCGACATGCTCCTGAAATGGGAGCGGGGCGAGGGGGAGGATTGGCAGGCCCGGCTGTGGCGGGATATGGTGTCCCAAATCCAGGCCGACCGGCCCGGGGACCTTCATCCGGCCGCGCTTCGGCGGGCGTTTTTTGAAAAACTTCAAAGGGGCGAAATTGATCCCCGGGATCTGCGCGAGCGGGTGTCGGTGTTCGGAATCTCCTACCTGCCCCCTTTTTTCCTGGAAATGTTCGACATGCTGTCCCGGCTCATTCCCGTGAGCCTTTTTTTTAAAAATCCCTGCCGGGAATACTGGGCGGACATTGTGTCGCGGCGCCGGGAGGCCCGAATTCGGGACCGGGAAAGGGCCCGGGCTGAGGAAAAACATGGCGGGGCGTCGTCTGTTCCAGACGCGGACGACCTGCATCTGGAGCCCGGCAACCGTCTTTTGGGAGAGCTGGGAAAGCAGGGCCGGGATTTTCTTGAAATCGTTTACGGTTTTGAATGTGTTTCGGATGAGCGCTTTGACGAGCCCGAAAGCCGGACCCTGCTGGGCCGGATTCAGCGCGACATTTTAAATTTGAGACATGAAAGGGGCATGGTCTCCGAAGACGACCGCTCCATCCAGCTCCATTCCTGCCACAGCCCCATGCGGGAAATGGAGGTCCTTTATGATTATATCCTTTCCGTGATGGAGCAGGACCCCGGTCTTTCGCCCCGGGATTTCATTGTGATGACCCCGGACATCGAAAAATACGCGCCTTTCATCCACGCGGTGTTCGGCGGAGACCGGGGGGGAAGGCCGCCTCTTCCCTACAGCGTGGCGGACCAGGGACCGGCCCGGCGAAACGGGCTCATCCAGGGTTTTTTGAGCATTCTGGATTTGAGGCGCTCCCGGTTCGAGGCATGGCATGTGATGGACATTCTGGAATACCCGGGAATTAAGGAAAAATTTGGTCTTGAGCCCCGGGATGTGGAAAAAGCGGCCCGATGGATTGAGGGCGCCCGGATTCGCTGGGGCAGGGACGAGGGCCACAGAAAGGCGCTGGGGCTCCCCGGTTTTCCCGAAAACACCTGGAAATCCGGAATCCGCCGTCTTCTTTTGGGATACGCCATCCCGGGAGGGGAGGGGGCCGGGGAAGACGGACGCCTGTTCGCCGGCGTTTTGCCCTGGGAGGGCATGGAGGGGGAGGAGGCCCTGGGCATGGGGCGGTTTCTGGAATTTCTGGAATCTCTTTTTTCCATCTCCGACTCCTTTGACGCGTTCAAAAGCCCGGCCGGCTGGGCGGATTTTTTTGAGCGTATACTCCGGCGTTTTTTCAAACCCCATGACCGCCTGGAGGGGGAATTCCGGCTTTTAAAAAACATTTTCTCCGATTTGAGGGACCTGGGGCGGCTGTCCGGTTTTGAGGGGGAAATGCCGCTGGACGCGGCGGTTTCATACATCTCGGACCGTTTGAAGGACGCGCGCCCCGGCTTTGGTTTTATTTCAGGCGGCGTGACCTTTTGCGCCATGCTTCCCATGCGAAGCGTCCCGGCCCCGGTCATCTGCCTGGCGGGCATGGACGCCGACGCCTTCCCCAGGCGCTCCCCGTCGCCGGGTTTTGACCTGGCGGCGGCCCATCCCAGGCCGGGGGACCGCTCCAGGCGCGATGACGACAAATACCTGTTTCTGGAGGCCATTTTGTCCGCCGAAAAGGCTCTTTTCATCAGCCATGTCGGCCAGAGCGTCCAGGACAACTCGCCCATTCCTCCCTCAGTGCTCGTCTCCTCCCTTCTGGACGTCATCAAAGACACATGCGAGATTCCCGGCCGGGACATCCTGGACCATGTGACCGTCCTCCACAGTCTTCAGGCCTTTTCCCCGGACTGTTTCAGCCACGATTCCCGGCGGATCAGCTTTTCCGGGGAAAATTTCGCCGGCGCGAAAGCCCTTTCCTCACCCCATAAGGAGCCCCGGCCCTTTATGTCCGGGAGTTTTTCACCTCCCTCATCTGAATGGAGGAAAATAGACCTGGATCAGCTGGCCCTGTTTTTCGCCCATCCGGCGAGGTTTTTCTTGCAAAACCGGCTTCAATTGTTTTTAAGGGATCCGGCCGGGGAAATGGAGGACAGGGAGAGTTTCGGGCCGGACCCCCTTTCGGCCTATTTGATGGGCGGGAGCCTGGCTGAAAGATTTATGGAAGGAAAGGGATCGGAGGACTTTTTCCCGGTGGAAAAGGCCGAGGGGCGTCTGCCCCACGGATCGGCCGGGGAGGCGGTTTACCGGCAAACGGAGTCCCGGGCGCTGGCCTTTTCCGCGCGGGCGCTGGAGCTGTCCGGCCTTAAAGGAGGCGGGGAGTCCGGGGAGCCCATTGAGATTTCCTTTGAGACGAAAAACGGTTTTTGGGTGTTTGGGAAAATTCCCCATATGGGGCCGGGCGGCGTGATCCAGTTTCGGTTTGCCAAAAAAAAAGCCAGAGACATGCTGCGGGCGTGGATTTTCCACCTGGCCCTTGGCGCCTGCGGAAAAAAAGACGTCCCGGGCCGCGCCCTTCTGGTATGCGCCGATTCGGCCTGGGAGTTTGGGGATGTCCCCAACGCCGGATCGCGCCTGGAATACCTGCTGGGCCTTTTTGAGCGGGGTCTTTGCGAGCCCCTTCGGTTTTTCCCCGAGTCTTCCCACGCCTTCGCAAAAGCCCTTTGGGAAAAAAAATCCCGGTCCCGGGCCATAAAGGCGGCGGAGGCGACATGGGAGGGCTCTTTTTTCAGAGGAGAAAAAGAGGATTTATATTACGAGCGCTGTTTTTCCGGGCGACCTGTCCGATCTGTGATGGACGAGGCGTTTATGGAGATGGCCCAAAACGTCTTTGAGCCCATGCTCCGGCATTGCCGGGAAGTATTTTCATTCAAACCCAATCAGTAGAGGAGAACAATGCCCCTTCATTCGCATCAATTCGTGGAAGAGTACGACGGCCTTGCGGCCTTTGGATTTGATCGAGAAACCGATGAGCGAACGGTGATTTATTATCTTCAAAAGTTTTCCGACGACACTTTGATGAAACGCCTGGTGAAAAAAATGTCCGACGAGGAGCTTGAGGAGCTGTTTGACATGGTCAACCGGTTTTTAAAAAAGCATTTAAATGATCAGGAGTATCATTCGCTTTTCTTAAAAGACGACCATCATCATTGACAGCATCGTAAAAATAAGCGCCACGCCTTGTGGCTTAAATTTTATTATATGGAATTTTTTACGACGCTGTCCCGTGATTTTTTCCGAGGTTATCATTACTGATTTTCCCGTGTTTTTCTCACATTTCCCTTGACATTTTTTCTCTAATATGTTCAATATTTGAACATCTTTTTCAGAAATAGTTTCTCTAAACGCTATTTTTAGTTAAATCAAAAGGTTGCATCGAAAAATTCTATGTGACCCGCCAAGCGGAGCTATGCCCATGCCCGCCGGAATCTCTTTTTCGCGCCAAACCCATGCTTCGCGCCTAAGCATTTAAAGCCTCATGTTTGAAATCGTTTAACCCCCCGTTTAAACCCATGGACCAGCAGGAAATCAGAACCCTTAAAATTCTCGAGCAGATGGACGCCGGGCATCCGCCCAGTCAGCGGGCGCTGGCCGAGAGCCTCAACGTGTCGCTGGGCCTGGTCAACTCCTTTATCAAACGTCTGGTGAGCAAGGGGTATTTCAAAGCCACCCATATCCCCAGAAATCGCATCAAGTACATCCTGACCCCCCAAGGCGCGGCTGAAAAGACCCGGCTGACCTACGAATACATCAAATACTCATTTGGATTCTACCAGGACGCCCGGCAGAGACTTTCGTCTCTTTTAAAAGGGCTTGAAGAAAAGGGGGTCCGCCAAATCGCGTTTTACGGGGTCTCCGACATCGCAGAGATCGCCTATATGTGCCTGCACGAGACCTCCATGGAACTGGTCGCCGTTGTGGGAGGGCCTGAGAGCCGGAACTTTTTTTTCAACGACAGGATCGTCCCGGCTGAGAGACTGGACGAGATTCCATTTGACGCGCTCCTGGTGACCGTGATGGATCCCGGGAAAGAGATTCTGGATGAGATTGAGCGGGCCGGGGTTTCTCGGGATCAGGTGGCGCTGTTTTAAATTTTTAACATGAAATCGACATTCACATCTCAAGATAAAAAAAAATGTTATCCAGAGCCTTTTGGGATCAAAATCTGGATGACAGTCGCCTGGATGACTTTATAAACGGCAAAGTGGAAGAGTGGCCGGAGCCCGACCGGAAATTGTTTTTCCGAAGACTGCTGTCCACATACGACTGGTATACGCTTCTGAAACTTGATAAACTCGTAAAAAAGCTTGGGATGGCTAAGTTAAAAATTCGATATACAAGGCGTAGTGGTTATTTTTAATTGAGGCAATACATGTAGTATGCCTCAATTAAAAATAAGCGTTGCAACGCAGTAGATCGGATTTTTTACGACGCCATCAAACTTGTTCCTGAAAAAACGCTCAGAGACGTTTTGGAAGACGATGTGCCGGCCGGATTATATCCCAGGGAATTAAAAGAAAAATACCGGTATGTCAGACAGGTGTTATTTTGATGGGGCGCGAAAATTCCTCACGGAATGAAAGTGGATGAATCATTTGAGACTGACGGATTTTGAAAAAAAGACCATTCAAAGCACAGCGTCCGCAGTTTTTGGGTTGGAGACAAAAGTGTTTTTATTTGGCAGTCGGCTGAATGACGCTTTAAAGGGCGGCGATATTGATTTATATATTGAACCGCGGCGAAAAGTTGTTTTACAGGACAAGATTAAGTTTCTGTCCACTCTGAAGTGGAAGCTGGGCGATCAAAAGATTGATGTCCTGATTGATTCAAAAGATAACAGGGAAAAAAGTATTTACAAAACAGCAAGAGAAACCGGAATTGAGATATGATTGAAACGGATATTTATGATGTCCTGAATATGCATTTCAGCAGGGCTGACCAGGCTGTCCTGGAAATCAGAGAATTTGATTTTAATTCTATTCGTTTTGATAATTTTGAGGTTGTTAAAACATTTGACACTTTTATTTATCGGTTTTCCAAAATTCAGGATTACATGGGAGAAAAATTATTCCCGGCCTTTTTGGACAGGCTTGGAGAGTATAAGCGCTCAATGCCTTTCAGAGACATTCTCACAACGCTTGAAAGACTTGAAATAATATCATCATCACAGGAATGGATGAATTACAGAGAAATCAGAAATAGCATCACCCATGAGTATCCAGGCAGCTATGAAGATATCATTGACGGGATTAAACTCGCGCTGAACGCTTTTGATGATATGGGCGAAATTTATCGCAGAATCAAATTTTACGATATTAAAGGGCGCTAATCTGGCAGGAGAAACAATTTAATCAAAAAAGCGATCATTACTAAAAGCATGTATGATGATTTTAAAAAATTCAAACGCGGTGACTGTATAGATTGGCTGGGCGATGAAATACTGTAAAAAATTGACAAGTCAATATCCTTCTTTAGAACCGATGGCTAAAAACATAGAGGCCGCTGTTTTATTGTTGAAAGACAACCTGTTAAATGGAGGAAAGGTTCTCACGGCAGGAAATGGAGGGAGCGCCTCAGATGCGGAGCATATTGTCGGCGAATTGATGAAGGGTTTTCGCCTTAAAAGGGAACTGACCGATTTACAAAAACAGGATATCAGACGACTGTGCCCGGATGAAACGGATGAAATCGCGGGCAATCTTCAACAGGCGATTCCCGCCATATCCCTTGTGAGCGGCGTTGCCTTGCCCACCGCTTTTTCCAATGATCTCAATGGGGATTATGTTTTTGCCCAGCAACTGTATGGCCTTGGAAATAAAGGAGATGTTTTGATCGCCATCTCAACTTCCGGAAATTCCGTCAATATCATCAATGCGGCAAAGGTGGCGAAGGTCAAAGGGGTTCATATTATTGGATTGACCGGGAGATCCGGAGGGGAATTGTCTGGATTCACGGATATATGTATCAAGGCGCCGGCTGATGATGTCGCTGAAATTCAGGAGTTTCATCTCCCGATTTATCATTGCATATGCAGTCAGATTGAGAGCGAGCTTTTTGGGCAGGGTTGTAAATAGTAGGGCTGGTTGTCAAAAATATGGCAAAAGATAATAAAAAAATGCTGATAACCGGTGTGAGCGGTTTGCTGGGTAGCAATCTGGCATACTATTTTAGAGATAAATATGAAATATTGGGATTATATAATGCGCATCGGGTGGCAATCAAAGGCATATACGCTCAAAAATCTGATCTTTCCAAACCGAGGAATATAAGAAAAATTCTCAGTGAGTTTGAGCCGAATATTATTATTCACTGCGCTTCTTTAGCCAATGTTGATGAGTGTGAAATTAAAAAGAAAAAAGCAAAGAAAATCAATGTGGAGGCGACAAAAGATTTAATTGACGCGATATTGGATAAAGATGTCAAGATTATATATATATCATCGGATTCCGTTTATAATGGAGAGAGAGGCAAGAACGCGGAAGATGATGTGGACCCCCAAAATTATTATGGCTTGTCAAAACATGAAGGTGAAAAAGAGGCTTTGAGTCATGGGAAATCTTTGATTTTAAGAACCAATTTTTTTGGTCGCAACATACAGAAAAACAAAAACAGCCTGGCGGAGTGGATATTAAAAGAGCTTAAAGCCGGGAAAACGATAAATGGTTTTAAAGACGCTTATTTTTCAGCGATTTATATAATGCAGTTTGCTCGAATTATTGATGTCGCCATGAAAAAAGATTTGATGGGGGTATATAATTGTGGAAGCCGTGATTCATGCTCAAAACTTGAGTTCGCAAAAAAAATCGCGGAAATTTTTTTGATGGATCAAGAAAAGATTATTCCGATATCAATTGATTATTTTCCTTTAAACGCAAAACGAGGGAAAGACCTTTCTATGAATGTGGATAAGATTCAAAGGGCGTTAGACATGAAAATGCCTTCAATTGATGAGTCCATCAGGGCATTTTATGAAGATTTTGCAGAAACACTTTGAATTCCTTGCCTCTGTAATTTGGAATGGAAACCTGTGATGCATAATAATAAAAAAATAGTGTCTTTTGAGGATTTAACCGCAATATGCGACAAGCTGAAAGCCGATGGTAAAAAAAAAGTAGTGTTATGCCACGGTTGTTTCGATCTTTTGCATATCGGGCATATCCGTTACTTTAAGCAGGCAAAACAGATGGGAGACATTCTTGTGGTCACTCTTTCTCCTGATTGTTTTGTGGATAAAGGCCCGGGCAGACCTAAGTTTACAGACAACCTTCGCGCGGAAGCGATCTCCTCCCTTGACAGCGTTGATTTTGTCGCCATAAATCAATGGGAAACCGCAGAAGAGACATTGCGCATTCTTCAGCCTCATGTTTATGTGAAGGGCTCAGACTTTAAAAATGTCGAGGCCGACAGCACAGGCAAGCTGGCTCTCGAAGAAAAGGTTTGCAAAGAGATAGGGGCTGAACTTGCTTTTACCAGGGACATTGTATTCAGCTCCACTAACCTGATAAACAGATTCTTTTCATCTTTTCCCGAGGAAGTTCAGTCATATCTCAATGTGTTCAGAAAACGATATTCAATTGACGATGTGCTGAATTTTATCCACCGAATGTCGGAACTGAAGGTCTTTGTCATAGGGGATTCCATACTCGATGAATACAGGTATTGCCATTCTCTCGGGGCATCTTCAAAAGATCCTCTCCTGGCGGTTCAATATGACTCTCATGATATGTTTGCCGGCGGGGTTCTTGCAGTGGCAAACCATGCGGGTAATTTTGCGAAATCAGTGCGATTGGCCACTGTCATAGGCGAAAAGGACAGTCATGAATCATTCATCAGAGATCATCTTTCTTCCGGGGTCAAACCTCATTTTTTCATACAGGAAAACGCTCCGACCCTTATTAAAAGAAGATATGTCGACGGGTATTCCATGACCAAGCTGCTTGAAATTTATGTAATGGATGATTCCGGCCTCTCCAGAGAAAAGGATTTGGAGTTGTGCGAATTTTTGAAAGAGACGATTCCTGACTATGACATTGTGATTTCCGCTGACTTTGGGCATGGAGCCATCAGTGAAAATGTCCGCGAAACTCTGATTGAGCATGCGCCCTTTCTCGCTGTAAACACACAGGCTAACGCCGGAAATAAAAGAATGCACACTATAAGCAGTTATAAACGAGCCGATTATGCGAGTATCGCAGAGCCGGAATTAAGACTGGATGCCCGCAATTTAAAAACGGACATTCGCCCTCTGACGATTGATGCCTGTCGCAGGTTGGGGTGCAAACAATTTGTTGTGACATGTGGCAAACGGGGATCATGTGTGGCGACCCTTGATGGCTCTTTTGTTTTAATTCCGGCTTTTGCAAGTAAAGTGGTGGATCGCGTCGGTTCAGGAGACGCTTTTTTTGCCATCAGCGCTCTGGCGGCTTATTTAAATGCTTCTCCTGAAATGACTGGTTTTATTGGAAATCTTGTGGGCTCTCTTGCAGTGGAAATAATTGGAAACCAGAAGTCAGTTCAAAAAGACAGTCTCGAAAAATATATAACCTCCATCTTAAAATAACAGGCGGTATGTTTAAAGAATTCGACACTTCCGAGCTTGATATCATTCCTCTTTCCAAACGAAAACACAATCTTGATTTGTCCATCATCAAATCGCTGGAAGTGAAGAAAAACGTTGATCCAAAATTTTTCAGTGTGGCGCAAAACATTCAGGAGTCAAAAAAAAGAGGGGCCTCTGTTGTTCTGATGATGGGCGCTCATGTGCTCCGTTCCGGTGTTCAGAGATATTTAATCGATCTTATGGAAAATGGATATATTTCATGTCTGGCTGTAAATGGAGCCTGTATCATACACGATTTTGAATTTGCGTTAATCGGTAAAACAACCGAAAGCGTTGAAAAGTATATCACCCAGGGCCGGTTCGGATTATGGGAAGAAGTGGGGCGCATTAATGATATCATCAGTTTCGGAGCGGCTAACAAAATGGGAGCCGGCGAAGCCATAGGAAAAACGATTGCGGAGAATCCTTTTCCGCATCGGGAGATAAGCGTCTTCGCCGCCGCGTATAAACTTAAGATTCCGATCACTGTTCATGTCGGTATCGGCTATGATATTGTTTATGAACATCCCAATTGCGACGGAGCCGCCTGGGGGCAGACCAGTTACACGGATTTTTTAAGGTTCGCTCATGTGCTGAGCAATCTGGGTGGCGGGGTTGTCATGAATTTCGGTAGCGCGGTCATGGGGCCGGAAGTATATCTAAAGGCTCTTGCCATGGCGCGCAATGTAAAAAAGCGGGATGGACAAAAAATCTCCAATTTCACCACACTGGTTTGCGATCTTAAACCTTTGCCTGAAAATTGCCATTTAGAGCCTTCAAAAGAATCGCCTGACTATTATTTTCGTCCATGGAAAACAATGCTGGCGAGAACGATTTCAGACGGAGGAAGAAGTTATTATGCGCAAGCCAGTCATGCTGAATCCATTCCAGGCATATGGAACGCTTTAAACACATAGGGAGCGCTTGATAAATGACCCAGTTAAAAACTATATTGGTAACCGGCGGAGCGGGATATGTGGGTTCTGCGCTGGTTCCCAAACTTTTGAAAGAAGGATATGCGGCGCGGGTTCTGGATTTATATATTTACGGCGACGATGTCTTTGACGCTGTAAAAAACAATCCTGATTTAACGGAAATCAGAGGCGATATAAGGGATAAAGATGTTCTCCAAAAGGCGGTTTCCGGATGCGACGCGGTGATTCATCTTGCCTGCATTTCAAATGATCCGAGTTACGAGCTTAATCCGGATTTGGGAAAATCAATCAATTATGACGCATTTTTATCTCTGGTTGATATTTCAAAGGCGTCTGGAATTAAACGGTTTATTTATGCTTCCAGCTCAAGCGTTTATGGAATAAAAGATGAGCCTGAAGTGACCGAGGATCTTTCCCTTGAGCCGTTGACGGATTATTCAAAATACAAGGCGCTGTGCGAAGAATATCTTCGGGACGCGGCGACAGACGATTTTGTGGTCACGACCATTCGCCCTTCAACGGTTTGCGGTTACTCGCCTCGTTTGCGCCTTGATTTGACGGTGAATATCCTGACGAATCACGCCATCAATAATGGAAAAATCACCGTTTTCGGTGGCGATCAGAAGCGTCCCAATTTGCACATCGAAGATATGACCGATGTGTATCTTTTTCTTTTAGCCCAGTCGTCGGGAAAAATTCATAAGAAAATTTATAATGTGGGATATGAGAATTATAAAGTCAAAGAGATTGCCCAAATGGTTAAAGCCACTCTCGGCGGCGATATCCCTGTTAAGACCACACCCTCCGATGATATTCGATCTTACCATGTCTCTTCAAAGAAGATCAAAGAAGAACTCGGTTTTGAATCGAAGCATTCTGTGGAAGATGCCATACAGGATTTGGCGGAGGCTTTTCGCGCCGGGAAAGTCAAAAATCCCATGGAGGATATCAGGTATTATAATATTCGGACGATGCAGGCGATAGATCTCGTATAAAAAATGACAAGGAAAATTTGCATGAAAGTTCAATACTCTTACCTCCAGGAACAATTTAAGGATTATAAAGTTATCTTTGAAAAGATCTCCGACGTCATAAAAACCGGTGATTATACCCTTGGGAAAGCGGTTTGGGACTTTGAAGAGAAGTTTGCCGCTCTGCTTGGAAGCAAATATGCCATAGGAGTTAATTCTGGAACTGACGCTCTGTTTCTTTCACTCAAGGCATTGGGAATCGGCCCCGGGGATGAAGTGATCACGGCGGTCAACACGTTTATCGCCACAGCCGGAGCCATCGCCGCCACAGGCGCTCGACCTGTGTATGTGGATGTTACAGATGAATATGTGATTGATCCGAATCTGATTGACAAAGCCATTACGTCCCAAACCAAAGCTCTTCTTCCGGTTCATTATGCCGGCGTCGCGGCGGATATGGATAAAATAATGGACATTGCCCATAGCCACGCTTTGCCGGTGGTTGAAGATTCCTGTCAGGCGATCAGCGCGATGTTCAATGGCAAATGCGTCGGCGCTTTCGGGGTGACCGGGGCCTTCAGTCTTCATCCACTTAAAAACCTGAATGTCTGGGGCGATTCAGGAATGATCATAACCGATAGTGACAAAATGAATGAAAAATTGAGGTCGTTGCGCAATCACGGTCTGCGCAACCGGAATGAGGTTGATTGTTTTGGATACAACACCCGCCTTGATTCTATCCAGGCGGTGGTGGGCAGCCATCTCATAGAGGATGCGCAATGGATCACAGACACGCGAATCAAGTGGGCTCAAAAACTCGACGCGGCATTATCTGAATTGGCGGATGATGTGACTGTGCCAAAACGTCGCCCCAACAAACGCTATGTCCATCATTTATATATTATAATGGCAAAACAAAGGGATGAGCTTCTGGCGCATTTGATTGATCATGAAATTGATGCGAAGATTCATTACCCCATTCCCTTGCATTTACAGCGTTGCTCCGCCCATCTTGGATACAAAAAGGGGGATTTTCCAGTGGCCGAAGCCCAGGCAAAAGCTATTATCACCCTGCCGTCGCATCAGCATCTCGATGAAGTTCAAATCGACTATATGATTGAGACCATTAAAGCATTTTATGGATAACAGCGTTATGGAAGTCCAATACCTGGAGCTTTGCAAGCAGTTCAATGATGATGAGCTGTGGAGCAAAATCAAAGACGTATTCTCAACCTGCCAATTTATTATGGGGCCTGAAGTTGAGGCGTTTGAGACTTCTTTTGCGAGACTTTGCGGAGTCCCATATGCTTTGGGGGTTAATTCGGGCACGGACGCCCTGTTTTTGGCTTTGAAAGCCCTGGGAATCGGCGACGGGGATGAAGTCATAACAGCGCCCAATAGTTTTATCGCCACAACCGGGGCTATCGTGGCGTCAGGCGCCAGACCTGTTTTTGTGGATGTGGGGCAGGATTATAATATGGATGTGAATCTGATCGAACCGGCGATCACCTCCCGAACAAAAGCCATTATCCCTGTTCATCTTACTGGCTATCCCGCAGACATGCCCGCGATCATGGATATCGCTAAAAAGAGAGGCCTGTATGTGGTGGAGGATGCGGCTCAAGCGGTTTCTGCTTCCATACAAGGTAAACCTGTGGGATCTTTTGGAGATATCGGATGCTTCAGCCTGCATCCATTGAAGAATCTGAATGCTTGCGGAGACGCAGGGGCGTTGACCACAAAATCTGAAGAGATTTATCACAAACTCAAAATGTTAAGGAATCATGGGCTAAAGAACAGGGATGAGATAGAATTTTTTGGGTATAACAGCAGAATGGACACTGTTCAGGCAATTGTGGCTCTGCATGTGATGAAATCTCTGCCGGATGTCATTCAGAAACGATGTGGAAATGCCGCGCGTTATGAGAAAGGATTGCATGAACTTGCGCCCGAAGTAATTATTTCTCCTCGCGAAAAGAATTTCTCTCATGTCTTTCATACCTATATTATACAGGTTAAACGGCGGGATAAACTTGCAATATATCTGGCAGATAAAGGGGTTAGAACAAAGGTGCATTATTTACTGCCTATTCATCTGCAAAAGCCGTGTATGGATATGGGATATAAAAAAGGCGATTTTCCGGTCTGTGAAGCGCAAAGCAAAGAAATAATTTCTCTGCCTATCCATCAGTTTCTCACTGATGACCAAGTTGAGTACGTTGTTTCATTATTACGGCGCTTTTATTCATGATGAGGATACATAAAAGTGCCTTTTAATTTAGGAAAGCGTTTAATCATTGGCATTGATTTTGACAATACACTCATCAGGTACGACTCGCTTTTTTATAAACTGGCTGCCCAAAAAGAATTTATTTCAGGAGAATTTCCAAAAGATAAAACCGCGATCAGAGATTTTGTCCGCGCCCTGCCTGATGGAGAGACTAAATGGCAACGGTTGCAGGCTTTGGCATATGGGCCTGAGATAGAAGACGCATTTTTGCCGGAGGGACTTGTCGACTTCTTTGGTTTCTGCAAAGAAAAAGGAATTAAGATTTATATAGTCAGCCACAAAACAAAATTTGCCAGTCAGTCAATTTCAAGAGATAATTTGCGAAAATGCGCTCTTGGTTGGATGGAGAGACGTGGTTTTTTTGACTCGGACGGTTTCGGAATCTCCAGAAACAATGTTTTTTTTGAATCAACGAGAGAAAAAAAAATTATGCGGATTGTTCAATTAAAATGCGGGCATTTTATTGATGATCTCGAAGAAATATTTCTCGAACCCAAATTTCCCGGAAACACAGGAAAAATTCTTTACGCGCCCCAAGGAACGATCATATCTGCTCCGGGTCTTGTTATTCTTAAATCCTGGAACGCTATAAAAGATTACTTTTCAAGTGAATAATACAACCTCCGCCAGAGAAGAGAAAATTTTTTCAGAAATGCTTCATGACAGAGTTGTTTCTAAAAAAATAATAGGAGGCGGGAGTAACAGCAAAGTTTTTAAGCTTACCTGTCGAGATGGAACAGTATATGCGGGAAAAATGTATTTCAGAAGCCCCGAGGATTTCCGTAACCGTTTAGAAACGGAATTCGGGGGGGTGACGTTTTTGCGGAGGAATGGAGTAAGAAATATCCCTGTTCCTGTAAAGTCAAATAACGCTATGCGCTGCGCGGTTTATGAATTTATTCATGGGGTTAAGATTCCTTTTCGTAAAATTGGAAAAAAAGAAATTGACAGCGCTGTCGGTTTTTTAAAAAAACTGAAAAAGGTAAGCAGGGTAAAAGAAAGTGAAACCATAGGCGACGCATCGGAAGCATGTTTTTCCCTAAAGGATATTTTAGATAATCTTGAATTCAGGTTGGAGAGATTGATTGGCGTCCCTAAAATTTCCACGATAAGCAAAGAACTCCATGATTTTTTGAGGAATTCTTTTATTCCTTCTTATCGAGAGATAGTTAAATGGAGCGTGGAATTTTGTAAAAAAAGGGGAATGGATGAACCGATCAATCGATGTGCCCAGACTCTCAGCCCCTCCGACTTCGGGTTTCATAACGCTTTGCTGGACGGCGAAGGTGAATTGATTTTTCTTGATTTTGAATATTTTGGGTGGGATGATCCCGCAAAAATGATTTCCGACTTCTTGTTGCATCCGGGTATGAGCTTGAATAATGACGTAAAACGTTATTTTGCTGATGAAGTTTTTTTTTGCTTCAGCGAGGGCGTCGAATTAATACGGGATCGCACAGAGGCTGTTTATCCTCTGTTTGGTCTTAAATGGTGTTTAATTCTTTTAAATGAATTTGTGCAAGATGATATACTAAGGAGAAATTTCGCTGGAAAGGCATATAACCTTGAAGAGCAACAGATGATTCAGTTAAACAAAACCAAAAAAATGCTAAAAAAAGTTATTGAAGAGCATGGAAAGTTTCCTTATAGCAGATAACGAAAGTAAAAATATGGTAAAATTAGATTCCAGATCCCTTGAGTTGCGAAAAACCATTATTAAGATAATGGAAGTGGCGGGAAGAGGTCATCCCGGGGCCGCGATGTCTTTAGTGGAGATTTTGCGAACCCTTTATGATGACATTCTTCGTTATGATCCGAAAAATCCATATTGGAAAAATAGAGATCGTTGTATTCTCAGCAAAGGACATGGTTGCCTGGCTCTTTATCCTATTTTGGCTGAAAAAGGATTTTTTCCTGTGGAAGAACTCTGGAAATTTTGTAAAAGCGACGGCATATTGGGAGGACATCCTGAGTATGGCAAGATTCCCGGAGTCGAAGCCTCAACCGGCAGTCTGGGACATGGTTTGTCTATTGGGCTGGGGTTTGCTTTGAACGCCCGTATTGATAAAGAATCCCACAAAATATTTGTGATTTTAGGCGACGGGGAATCAAATGAGGGCTCAATATGGGAAGCGGCTTTGTGCGCCGGCAAACATGGACTAAGCAATCTTGCGGTGATTGTTGATTACAATAAAAGACAATCATATGGAGAGACAGCTGAAGTGCAGCCCCTGGAGCCTTTAACTGAGAAATGGAAAGCTTTCGGGTTTGGAGTGTCAGAGGTTGACGGGCATGATGTTGACGCATTGAGAAACGTTTTTTCAGGTTTGCCAATTCAATCCAATAAACCAAGTGTGGTAATATGCCACACGGTCAAGGGGAAAGGATTTGATTTTATGGAGAATAACTGCCAATGGCACCATAAAAGCAAACTGACTAAAAATGAACTTGCAAATCTTTATAAACAGCTTGAGGAAATTCATAATGCGTAAAACTTGCCTTGAAATGGTTTATAAACTTGCCAAAGAAGACCCTCGAATTGTTTTTATCGGTTCTGATCTCGGTTTCGGCGCTCTTTCTGAATTTAAAACCGAAATGCCTGACAGGTTTTTTATGGAAGGTGTTTATGAAGCCAATCTGGCCGGCATGGCCGCAGGCTTGGCTTTGGAAGGCAAAATCGTATATTTTAACACCATAGCCACTTTTATTACAAGACGATGTTTTGAACAGGTTGCGCTTGATTTATGTCTGCACAATGTCAATGTTCGTCTCATAGGGAATGGGGGAGGCATGGTATATGCGCCTCTCGGCCCCACACATGAAGCGATAGAAGATATCGCCATTATGCGGGCCATTCCAAACATGACAATCGTGGCGCCTGCGGATGCCGATGAAATGAGAAGGGTTATGCCGCTCACTGTTGATCATGCGGGTCCTTTATACATACGACTTGGAAAGGGCTATGATCCGATTGTGACCACTGATGAAATTCCTTTTGAAATAGGAAGGGGTTTGCCTGTCAGGCACGGTAAAGACGCGCTTATTGTGACCACGGGAATCACTTTAAAACTATCCCTGGCTGCCGCTGAAAATTTAAAAACAAAAGGAATTGACGTCGGCATACTTCATTTGCCCACCGTAAAACCTTTGGATACGGATAGGCTTTTAGAAATGGCGGCGCCTGTTAAGGCGATTGTCAGCGTGGAAGAGCATACCATTATCGGGGGACTGGGAAGCGCTGTCGCGGAAATTTTGTTCGAAGCAAATTTTAATGAAACCAAAAAATTCAAGCGTATCGGAATTCCGGATGTTTTTCCTGATGGGTATGGGAGCCAGAACAGCTTGATGGAGAGATATGGAATCACGTCGGACGCCATTATATCGACGATTAAGAATTTTTTCTAAATAAGGGACAATGGATTCCGGGGAGAGATAATGGGACGCCTGCTCAATATCATGACGCCGCTGCATAAGATGACAACGCGCCGTTATATTGATCGTATGATGGATGAAAAAGTCGAATGTATGCGTAAAGCAAAAGAATACGAATTCGATTATTGGGATGGGGATCGTCGTTTTGGCTATGGCGGTTACCAATACATTGATGACAGATGGAAAAAAGTGGCACAGCCTTTGATTGATATTTATGACCTTAAGCCGGGTTCGAAAATTCTTGACGTCGGTTGCGGTAAGGCTTATCTGCTTTATGAATTAAAACAGCTTTTTCCGGACGCCGAGACAGTCGGATTTGATATATCCAGGCACGGAATTAATGACGCGAAAAAAGAGATAAAAGAGAATCTGTTTTTATATAAAGCGCAGGACAAATATCCGTGGGGAGATCATTATTTTGATCTTGTTGTTTCTATTGGCTGTGTCCATAATCTCCGTATTTTTGAACTTGAAAATGCTGTAAAAGAGATTGAGCGGGTGGGAAAAAACAAGTACATAATGGTGGAAAGTTACCGCAATGAGCTGGAACAGTTTAATCTCCAATGCTGGGCTTTGACTGCGGAATCGTTTTTTGACACAGCTGAATGGATATGGCTTTATAATCATTTCGGATATACCGGGGACTATGAGTTTATCTATTTTGAATGATTTTTTTATATAAACAGGATATTATATGGGGTTATTGTATACAAGATTTAAGGCCTTTCATTTTAAAGAGAAACTGGATTCGCTTCCTGAAAATCAGGATAAAATACTGCCGCCGATTCATATCCGGATAAAGCCGACAAATGTCTGCAACCACAATTGTTCATACTGCGCATATACCGCCGAAGCATTGCAGTTAGGCCAGGATATGCGCAGAGATGATTACATCCCGCAAGAAAAGATGATGGAGATAATCGACGATCTTATTGGCATGGATGTGAAAGCCGTGACATTCAGCGGAGGAGGAGAACCTTTCTGCTATCCGTATTTTCTTAAGGCTGTAGAAAAATTATCGGACAGCGAAATTAAGTTCGCGTCTTTGACAAATGGTTCGAGGCTTACTGGAGAAATAGCTGAAATATTTTCTTATAATGCCACCTGGCTTCGAATTTCAATGGATGGATGGGACGATGAAAGTTATTCCGAGTACCGTGGAGTGAAACCCGGAGAGTTTTCCAAGATAATCAATAACATCATTGATTTTGAAAAACTTTCCGGGAAATGTCACCTCGGGGTTTGCATCAATACGGATAAGAAAAATTATTCACATATTTATAAATTAATAGAAAAATTGCGCGATAGCGGAGTAAAAAGCATAAAAGTAGCCCCTTGTATTATAAGTAATAATGGAAAAGAAAATAATGTTTATCACAAGCCGATTTTTGATGAGACTAAAGATCAGATAAACAGGGCAAAAGAAAAATTTGAAAAACAGGGGCTTGAAATATTCGATTCATATCATATGCAACTGGATGCCTTTCAAAAAGATTATTCCTGGTGCCCGTCTCTTCAGACAAATCCTGTGATTGGGGCGGATTTAAATGTCTATTCTTGTCAGGATAAAGCCTATAATCTGGAAACAGGCGTAATTGGCTCCATAAAAGATAGAAGGTTTAAAGATTTCTGGATGGATGGCAATTGTAAATTTTACAAAATTAATCCCTCCACAGTATGTAATCATCACTGCGTGGCAAACAACAAAAATGAAATGATTATGGAATATTTGAATGTGGATCAAGAACATTTGGAGTTTGTTTAACTCTATATTTTAAGAAGCTCTGATTTGAAACTATGAAACAAAAAAAAACATTAATTGTGGGAGGCACTAAAGGCAGTGGTTATGCCTTAGTTAAGTTTTTGGAAGACAAAAAACATCTTTTATCGATTATGGGGCGAAAAAAACCTCCAAATAGTTTTAACCACAATAAAACCACGACCTTCTGGGAAGTTGACATCACGGATGAGCTATGTTTATTTGATGTGTGTGAATCGATAATTAATCGAAATGGTTATATAAACAATCTTATATTTTTCCAAAGATTTCGTGGTAAAAAAAACGATTGGGAAGGTGAAATTGAGGCTAGTCTTACAGCAACAAAAAATACAATCGAATATTTTACAGACCCTTTAAAGAAACTAACAGCGAATATAAATGCAATTGTAGTTATTAGTTCAAATGCCAGCTATCTGATAGCCGATGAGCAGCCTTTAAGCTATCATGTTGCGAAAGCGGGTCTTAAACAATTGGTTCGCTATTATGCCGTCAGTCTTGGGTCAAAAAATATAAGGGTGAATGCTGTTTCTCCAGGCACGGTTTTAAAGGATGAATCAAAAGAATTTTATCTTAATAATCAGCATATTGTTAATTTATATAAAAACATTACACCTATAGGGCGTATGGGAACGCCTCAAGATATTGCAAATGTGGTGGATTTTTTGTGCAGTTCTAAAGCTGCGTTTATAACGGGGCAAGATATAGTTGTTGACGGTGGACTTTCTTTACAATGGCAAGAATCATTATCTCGAAGGGTAGCTGAAGGGAATAAGGATGACAAATAACAATATTATTCATCGCAACAGGTGCCGTTTATGCAATAGCAATAAATTGGATATTGTTCTAAAATATAATCCAACACCGCTCGCCGATGAATATATACCAAAGGAGTATATTAATAAAGAACAGAAAATTTATCCTTTAAATCTTTTTTTGTGCAAAAAATGTGGACTGTCTCAATTACTTGATGTCGTTCAACCGCAGGACATATATTTTGATTATTTATATGAAACTAAGACCTCTTTAGGGTTAGTGAATCATTTCCAGAGCTATGCCGAAGAAGTGTTGAAAATCAGCAATTCTCCAAAAGGCTCTTTGGTGGTTGATATTGGAAGCAATGATGGCTCATTATTAAAAGCGTTTAAAAAAAAAGGCATGAAAGCGCTCGGGATTGATCCTGCCAGAGATATCGCGAAAAAGGCGACAGAATCCGGGATAGAAACTTTGCCTTTATTATTTAATGTTGGGGTTGCGGATAAAATAAAAGAGAAGCACGGCTTTGCAGAAGTCATTACAATGAATAACTTATTTGCAAATATCGATGATTTAATTGGCGCTGTAAAAGGGGTTCGTAGACTGATGGCGCCAGAAGGTGTGTTTGTCATCGAAAGCTTTTATCTGTATGATTTAATAAAAAACATGGTTTTTGATTTTATTTATCACGAACACTTATCATGCTTTTCTGTCAAACCTTTGCAGATTTTTTTTAAAAGTCAAAATATGGAATTAATTGATGTCCAGCATATTTCTACAAAAGGCGGCTCGCTGCGCTATATAGTGAAACACGCTCAAGGGCGCCGTTCCATATCCCCTAATATTGCCAAATATATAAAACGTGAGACTTCTTTTGGTATACATGAATCAAAAATTTTTAAAACTTTTTCAAAACAAATCAAATATGCCAAAAATAGTCTGCTTAATATAATTCGCGACTTGCAAAAAAATAAAAAAACAATTGCTGGCTATGGGGCATCAGCAACTACGACCACTTTACTATATTCTTTTGATCTGATTGATAAATTAAATTTCATAGTGGATGATAACCCTCAAAGGCAAGGTCTATACAGCCCGGGATGCCATATTCCCGTCGTTTCGCCTAAAACATTATATGAACAAAAAAAACCTGATTATGTTTTAATACTGGCATGGCGGTATGCTGAGCCTATTATAAAGCAGCATCAAGATTTTTTAACAAATGGCGGTCATTTTATCATACCGCTGCCTGAGATTAAGGTTTTCTAAAATATTGATATGTTGAACATATTGGAATATAATGAAGAAGTTCTTTTTGTAAAAGAACCTGTGATAAATATCTGCCAAAAAGACATTTCTTTTTTAAAGGAAAGAGCTAAAAGAACCAAACGCGGAAGAATCCGCTTGTGTGCGCATTCAGACATTTCAGAAAGTATACACGAGATGATTATCGTGCATCCCCAAAATGCATATATTCGTCCTCATAAGCATATCGGTAAGACGGAGTCCGCACATATTATAGAGGGTTCCATAAATGTGCTGATTTTTACTGAGACTGGGGATATTAGTAATACGATAAAGATGAATGATTGCTCATCAGGAGACAATTTTTATTGCAGAATGCCTTCAGGCTTATACCATTCAATGTTGATTAAATCAGACTGGCTTGTTTTTCTTGAAACGACTAAAGGCCCTTTTAAGAAAGAAGATACTGTTTTTGCGCCATGGGCTCCGAAAGAAAACGATACCAATATGGTTCGTAAATTTGTCTCAGAACTTCACAATAGAATTAAGTGAATCATTTAAAAAACTCTAAAGAGAATTCAAAGATATGGAAAGCAAAAAAAACAATTGTCGACTATGTTCGAGCAGTGAAGATTTGATTGAAATCATAAACTTGGGGAATCAACCTATTGCTCATCGGTTTTTGTCAAATCGTAATGATATTGAAAAACAATATCCTTTTGTCTTTCATTTTTGTGAAAAATGCGGATTAATACAAATATGCGATCCCATTGATCCTAAAGAGTTATACTTGGATTATAATTTTTGTTTTAGCAGCTGGAAACCTGAGCCACATATTGATGATGAAGTCGATACGATTATCAGCAAAGTTCATCCTGAATCAGTTCTTGAGATTGGCGCTAATGATGGAACATTTTTAGAGTTATTAAGGAAGAAAAATATTTCAAAATTAGTAGGCGTTGAACCGAATCAGTTTGCAAGCAAGTTGGCAAAAAATAAAGATTTATGCATATATTCTGAAATGATTAATCTTGATTTATGTAAAAGGATAACCAACAAGTTCGGAACGTTTCAGCTTGTTGTAGCCAGACAAGCATTGGAGCATATTTTAGATTTAGAAATTTTTTTTTTATGTGTTAGAACTGTATTGGATGAAAACGGTTTTTTGTTTTTGGATATACCCGACATTGAGACAGGGCTCGATATGGGAGATTGCTCTATTTTATGGGAAGAACACGTAAGTTACTTCACAAAATCAGTTATGGAAAATCTTTTGTCCAGATATGGTTTTACCCCTGTGAGTGTGAAAAAATATAATTTCAGCGGCGGCGCTTTGGCATTTTTAACAAGACGTCAACCTGACATAAAAACGAATATGTTGCACCCCCATGATTTACATGATAGGGCATTGGGTTTTAATGATAAAGTGATGAACTATGGGAAAAAACTTCAAGAAATATTAGAAAAATCTCATAAAAAGGGATTTAAAAATATTCTTTATGGAGTGGGCTGTAGAGCATGCACTGTTGTTAATTCTTTAAAACTAGAAAATTATATTGACTTCGCAATAGATGATCAGAAAGAGCGTCAACATAAATTTATGCCAGGGAGCAGATTAGAAATTTTATCGTCGGATGTGATCAAAAAAGTTTCATCACCGGTGATATGTCTACTCGCTGTTAACCAGGAAAACGAAAATACAGTTAAAAAGAAATTTATAAAGAAATATAAAAAAATTCATTTTGTATCGTTGCTTTCGCCAACTGATATATCAAGAGAACTCAGATATTTGAAGGAAAGACTTTCATTATGACTTATGAAAAATTATATTCATATTATCAAAAAACAAATTTATTGCCCACTGCCGCAGGATTTTCTTCAAAAGATGACCTGGAAAAATATGAAGCTTATAGATATTCTTTTCTTCTTAATAAACTTTCAATCCCACCTCAAATTTTTAAAGCGCGCGATCTGATTGAATTTGGACCCGACTCCGGTGAAAATTCTTTAGTGTTTGCAAAATGGGGAGCGGATATTACTCTTGTTGAACCCAATCGGAATGCGTGGCACAATATAACCGAATATTTTTCCAGATATGAATTAGAGGATAGATTACGATCATTAGAAAAAATAGAGCTCGAGAATTTTACGCCAACAAAAAAATATGATTTTATTGATGCTGAAGGTTTTATTTATACAATAAAGCCGGACGATCTTTGGATTAAGCTGTTTAATAATGCGTTAAAAAAAAATGGGTTTTTTATTGTTTCATATTATGAAAGATACGGGGCCGTTTTTGAGCTTATTTTAAAATTAATCTATAATTCCGCCAAGAACATTACAAAGTCTAAGACGAAAGAGATTGCGTGGAAATTGTTCAAAAAAAAATGGTTGTCTATTCCTCATACTCGTTCTTTTGACTCATGGGTCATGGATGTTTTGGAAAACCCATTTGTAAGATATAAATATTTTCTTGATGCAACTGATTTGTGCAAAAAATGTTTTGAAAATAATTTTACGCTATATTCATCATGGCCTCGTTATCAGGAATGCATGGATATATATTGGCATAAAAAAGAACAGGATTTAAAGAAAAAGCTAAAGCAGCAGATTGACTTTATAAAACGCAGCAGACTGAGTTTTATTTTTGGGAAAAAGCTTTTCGTTTTTTCAAAAAAAACCGATAAATTCCAGACTCTTCTTAATAAATTTATAAAACTAATAGATAAGTCTATAGATGGTTTCGATAGAGAATCAATAAATGAGTGTCGAGATGTATTGAAAAAGATTGAAAACACGGTTAATGATAAATCCTTTTTGTTAACTGACTCTGATAATGTCAAATATCTGTTTCAAATTACAGAAATAATAAAAGAAATTCTAAAATTACTAAATGAAGGCGATATAAAAAAAATTATACATTTCTGCAACAGCAATAAAATTTTTATCAATATGTGGGGTATGCCCACACATTTCTCCGTGTTTCAAAAAAACAGCGCCTAAATTCAGATTGAGCTGAAAATTATGCTTTATGCAATTTTTTAAAAAAATTCATCGAAAATCTTCATTAGATATCATTAAGGCTTTTTTTCGAAGAATATTTGTATTTTATCCCATGATAATATTTTCATTTCCAACGATTTTATTATTCTATATATTATCTCCTGTTTGTCGCATTAAAATAGCCAAACTCCAGACAGATCGAATTGGCCACCTTGCGCTAAATACGGAAATATTTCTTCGTAAAAGACAATTAGGATATGCAAGAGGAATCAAACATATTTTCTTTGCAGGAAAATCTGCAAACGTTCAACTGTTAAAAATGTGGAGGAGATATCTTTTTATTGTTGAAAGCAACATCCTATACGCGGGCCTTAACTATCCTTATTGTGTGTGGCTCTGGGAAAAAACAAGATTTTTTGAACCTCTTCAAGTGTTGTCAAATGAATACCAAATATTTCAGGAAGGACGACCTGCTTTGCATTTTACACTTGAAGAAGAAGAAAAAGGCGAAGAGTTCTTGCATAAAATGAGAATTGCCCCGG
Organism: Candidatus Desulfarcum epimagneticum; assembly: GCA_900659855.1. Classification (NCBI taxonomy): domain Bacteria; kingdom Pseudomonadati; phylum Thermodesulfobacteriota; class Desulfobacteria; order Desulfobacterales; family Desulfobacteraceae; genus Candidatus Desulfarcum; species Candidatus Desulfarcum epimagneticum. The sequence goes on along the minus strand of CAACVI010000034.1, from coordinate 100,118 downwards.
ACAAAGACTGGTTTGTTTGTATATTCTCTCGCGACAGCGTTTATTTAGATACTTTGCGCCCTGAATATGATTGGAAATATCATGATGATCGGAATGCTGATATAGACAGTTTTATACCCGCTATAAAATATATAATTGATAAGGGTGGCTACGTTTTTCGAATGGGATATAAGGTCAATAAACCAGTAAATTTTCAACATGAAAGATTTATTGATTATGCCGTGTCTTTGCGTGATGACTTTATGGATATATATTTAATGGCGAAGTGCAGGTTTGTTATAGGGTCACCTTCCGGCATTACAGATGTTCCTGTAATTTTTGATCGTCCTAAAATAGGTGTAAATTGGGTTCCGTATGGGTGCGCGCCCATAGGAAAAAACAGTCTATATATTCCAAAAAAACTAAAAAATAGAAATTCCAAACAATTTGTTTCATTTAAAAAATTTCTTCATCAAACAAAAAAGAGGGAGAATACTTTACTGTTTGATGGGAAGTTATTATATGAAAACGGATATGAATACGAAGACAATACAGAACAAGAAATTTTAGAAGCAACCCAAGAAATGTTTGCCCGTTTGGAGGGCAAATGGAAACCTACAATAGAAGATCAAAAACTTTTAGAAAAATACTTTCAAGCCTTTCCCGAAGACCATTGGTCATTTCAAGTAGAAACCCCAATCGGATTGAATTTTTTAAAAAAGCATCGAAAGATATTCTTGTAGTATTAACCTCAATCCTGTTTCTGTGTCGCGAAAAGTGCGCGTAGCTGTAACTTACCAAAAAGTGTTGAATGGATTTTCATTATGCATATAAGAGCGCGTAAAACATGAATATAAAATCATCAAAATCAACATCTTTTCTAAATGTTTTCCTTGATATTTATCGGCGTCTTTCCAAAAAATATCAGAGAAAGTTCTGGGTAATGTTCGGTCTGATAGTATTGGTTTCGTTTTTCGAAATGGTAAGTGTCGGCTCAATAGCTTTATTTGCTTCAGTAATCGCATCTTCCGAAGAGTTTTTGCAATCCAAGTATATTCCTTTTCTAAGGGAAATTTTGCAGGTTGACTACATATATACCACTCATGGAATTATTATAGCCATGAGTGTGCTGATGATTGTATTGGTAGCGCTGAAAAACGGACTTTATACTTTAAAACTGTACAAGTCAACCAGATTTTGCGCTGATGTGGATGCTTTTTTTGGCGATGCGCTTTTCAAAGGTTTTATTAATATGCCCTATAGATGGCATATTTTACAAAATTCAGCTGATCTTGTTAAAGCGATGCAGGGGCGTAATCATATTGGCTTCAATTTTATAGATTCTTCTTTGAAAATAATGAGTGATATCACTCTTGTTATTTTTTTGTTGGGATCTTTGATCTTTTTCCAGCCATACATATCATTTGCGCTACTGCTATTGGGCATGGGGGGAGCTTTTCTTATTTTTAGAATGACTCTTCATTTACAAAGAAAGCATGCAAAACGTTGTCTTGACATAGAGTTATTAATTAATAAAAATGTTACTAAAGGGATTCATGGAATCAAAGATGTAAAAATTTCTGGTCAAAAGTCTTTTACTGAGGATATCAGAAACAATGTATATTCTTATGCCAGAACAGTGGGGTTAAGAAACTTATACCGGGATTATCCGGTGGTGTTAATGGAAATATTAAGCCTTGCTATGCTTGCGGGCGCTGTTTGTTTTATGGCCGCTATGACAGGTTCTTCGGTGGCGCAGATAACCGGCGTTCTTAGTCTGCTTGTAGTAACGGCATGGAAGGTTTTGGGAAGTATCACAAAGGTTATGGGGGCGCTTAGTTCATTTAACAATTCATTGCCCTTTATTCAATGGGTGATCCAGTATATTGAGCAAATTGAATTAAATGAGAAAACCGATGACATAGTGGATGATAAAGTATTGGCAAACTTTAAGTTTGAAAATGAAATTCGTTTTGAAAATGTTTCATATCTGTATGAAGGCAGTCGCAGATATGTTTTAAAGGATATAAATTTCAATATAAAAAAGGGTCAAACAATTGGGATTATAGGTTTCTCTGGGGCAGGTAAAAGCACTTTGATTGATATTTTTATAGGTCTTTTGGAGCCAAGTAGTGGGAAAATAGTGGTTGATGATGATGAGTTGAATGCAGAGAGGCGCCATGCCTGGATGAAAAGAGTGGGTTATGTTCCACAATCTCCATATATATATGATGGGACATTATTGGGAAATGTTGCCTTTGGCCTTCATGATTCGGAAGTTGACCGAGATTTGGCGCTTGAATGTTGCAAAGCGGCTTCCATGAATGATTTTCTGGATGATCTGCCCCAAGGGATAGATACGCCTGTTGGAGAAAGGGGCGTGCGTCTATCAGGAGGACAAAAACAGAGAGTGGTTGTTGCCAGAGCCCTTTATACGAAGCCGGAAGTGATTATTTTTGATGAGGCGACCAGTTCCCTTGATTCAAGAAGTGAGAAAGGAATCCAGAAAACAATTTATAGTCTTAGGGGTAAACAGACATTGGTTATCATTGCCCATCGTTTAACCACAGTGGTGGACTGTGATTTGATCGTTTGGATCGAGGATGGAAGAATAAGAATGTTTGATGCGCCAGACAGAGCGCTTAGTGAATATGAAGATGCGCTTAATGTGTAGTCTTGTGCTTGTGATCTCCTGATCTTATACTTGATATGATTACTGATGCAATCCGAAAGTATGGTCAAGCTTATGCAAAACAATCAAGATATTTCCAAAAACGTTATATGAGGAGATGATGGATAAGCGGAAAACCATACTTGTTGTCGGCGATGTGGCAAATTCTATAGGATTTGACATCGTATGCAAATTTATAAATGCAGGATTCAGTGTAAAAGCGCCCGAAAAGTTTACTACTAAAATAGACGGTAATTTGGTAGGGCCTTTATCGCAAATGGACTTTTGGAGCGGCGCTACCGTTATAGAAGAGAATAATAATTTTACTGAAATTGAATATGATCCTGGGAATAAAACGAAATTAAAGGAATTAATATCAGATTGTTATTCTGTTGTTTACCTTACATCAAATGTAAGTGAATATTCTGGGATCAATTTAAAGCGTGATGATTCAGTTACATATGAACCTTTAATGTCGATAATTGATATTGCAAAGACAGGCGGTGTGCGGCAATTTGTCTGGGTATCGTTTTTTATAATGTGTCATAATGGAGAAAGCTTGCATGCCAAGGAAGATGTGGATATAAAAAAAATGACGAGTTGTCATCCAGATTATCACATCTCATTTGATAAATATTTCAAAAAAATAGCGACAGATCAATTTGAATTTATTAAACTGCAAGCCGGCCCTTCATCGAAATGTTTTCGTTGGGCGAGACAAGGCTTGGAGATGACAACAATTATTAATGATACAACCAATAAGAGAAAGACAATACTTATTGGTAATAATAAACAAGTGAGGCCAATTCGACCTGATAATGATATAATGTTGTTAAATAAATCGCGACTCAGTGAAGAAAGTGAAAGGTTTGAGTGTCGCATCGCGGAATTTCAAATCAAAGGCATATTTGATTTATGCTTATTTTATTTGGAACATTTTGCATTCGAAATTAACGAAAAGAATCGATTTTATCGTATGCTATACAAGGGTATTTTAAAGCGCTTTTATTTAGGTCGCTTTCTTGCTGATTTTTTGAGGAATCCTCGTGTCCCATTCTTAGGGAGATTGAAACCTATCGGGCGGTTATTTGATGTTTCGATGATGATGCTTTTTCTGGAGCTGTGGCCGGAACAAGTATATCGGTTTTCTACAAGAAAATTACTGCCAAATAAATTTGAGCGGTATAATAGGCATAATAGACCTTCTATTCCATTTGAATTAATCAAGGAAAGGTCCAGTGACATTCCGAGATCTGACGAGATAAATATCGTTTTAAGAGGATCAAGCTTTGACATATCCCAAATAGAGAATTTAAATGGTCCGATTTATTTAATCAATTTCAGTAATCCGATAGAAATCAAAAGAGATGTGATCTACCTGGAACAAAGCATTGAAAATGTACATGCAATGCTAAAGTTTGGTTTATCAGTATGTCATGTGGAAGTGCATAGAGTCGCAGAAAATGGGGAAACGTTTCCCCCTGACAGTTACTCAAAATTACGCTGGTATGAAAAGCTGTTTGATAACCCAAATATGACCCGTATAGCAATAGCTGAAAATATTTGTCGCCCGTTTAAGCTTCCATTGCCATCTTCCTGGAGACCGGCGGGAGCGGGGTTGAACTCCATTTGCGCTTTATCTTATTTTGCTGATAAAATTAATGTATATGGGTTTGATTTCTACCTTGAATCTTCTCCTGACGCTATGAGCTACCGGAAACTTTTTTCAAATCTTTACAAATATAAATTAGATGTATTCAGGTCAAAACTTCACTTTGAATGCGCATTAATCAACTTTTTTTATGGATATCACCTGTCAAAATTGGATAATATAAATATTCATGGCTATATGGGACAGCTAAGCCGGCATGAAAAATTAATCCAAAAGATAGAGAGAGTTCTATTTCAATAGAATTAAATTTCTGACTGGAATATCAAGTCAGTAATTGTTAAAAATATGATAAACAAAACATTTAAGACTATAGAAAAATCACTGAGATATATCAATAGAAGAATTATAGAACCGACCGGTTATCGGATATCTAAAGTAGATGAAAGAACTTTAAATGGAAGAAAACAAATACTCGATTTGAGAGATATAACCACTGATCCTATCGATGCGGTTTATCGGGCGGGTTCCTCCCAGACATCGGCTCAAAACAGTTGGGTCATCATAAACGTTCCGATGTCTTTGTTGATAAGCAGCCCAATGGGATTTGGAGATAAGAGTCAATATCCTGACCCTTTTGTCGAAACAGTTAATAACTACCGTAATGGAGTATGTGTCACCTATGAGGGGTCAATTTTAGAGAAATATTATCATTTTTGGCAACCGAATAACGCAGCGGAATTGTTAGGGCTTAGTGAGCACGAAGCAAGTGAGGCGCTCTTGAGAACGTCACCGCCTGGAACTGTATGGCCATGGGATTTTGATGATCCCGAGAGGCGAGCGCGACAAAACCATGTCGGGGACGAAGGATGGCAGCACTGTGGTCCGGTAACGCAGGATAAAGGACGGATGGAGTTCTATAGGTATCAAAAGGTTGTGAATTCGATCATTAAAAATGGTTATCAAAGGAATGTTGATAGTATAGATGGAGATATCGCCGCTCAAGTTTTACTGCGTGGAACAGAGTGGAGATTCCTTATTTGTGATGGAATGCATCGATTCGCAGCGCTCAAAGCATTAGGGCGCTCTACTATTCCTGTTTGCCTGAGAAGATGGCCGATGTTAATACGTCGGGAGGATGTCCTCTCCTGGCCAAACGTAACTAATCTTTTATTCAACGCGGATTCTGCGACAAAGATATTTGATCGTTTATTTGATGCCGGTCAACCTGTTGCTTATCCAGATTTCAGAGAGTAAATTTATGACTGTTAATTTGATACGTAAGACTATAACTGCATTAAAACAGGGTGATTTTCTGGAAAAAGTTTGGCTTGTTTTGATGGATAAAACTGGAGATTTGAAGAACAAATTCAAAAACAAATTTTTTAAATTTAACGGTGACTGGTACCATGGAAAAACAGCGAAAGAATATGAGTTGACGCGGATAAAACAGGATTGGTGGCATGAAGAAAATCGTATTTTAAGGGAGTTTTTGAAAAGTCTTCCGAAAAAGATTAGTGTTTTAGATATTCCATTTGGAACGGGAAGGTTTCTTTCCCTGTATAACGAAAATAAAATGGATGTCACCGGATTAGATATTTCACGCGATATGATACTCGAAGCAAAAAGGCTCCGGGGAGATTTACTCAAAAAATGTAAGATCGATATGGGTGATGCCAGAAATTTACCTTATCCAGACAACTCATTTGACATAATAGTCTGTTTTCGGTTTTTTGGCGGGCATGTGACATTCCAAGATGCGAAAAAAGTGATATCAGAATTTTCCAGGGTTTCTCGTAAATATGTGATATTGGAATTGAGCGCGGTCTCAGAAGAAGACTCCGGATTTAATTTACAAAATTTACCAGAGGATCAACCTATTGATAAAAGTAATTTATCAGAAAAGGAAAGAATTGAATTATTTAAAGGCTTTGGCTTAAGGGTTTTAGTTAAAAAAACAGCTTATAGCAATGAGAAGCCATTTGTGACTATTTATCTGTGTGAAAAATTGGATTCTCAATGAGATAAAAAAGATTTGAGACTTAATTTAATAAAAGGAGAAAGTGAAATGACTATTTTTATTATTGCAGAAATAGGTATCAATCACAATGGGGATTTGGGCATTGCAAAGCAGCTGATTGATATTGCTAAGATAGCAGGCGTTGATGCTGTTAAGTTTCAAAAAAGAACGATTGATTTGGTTTACACAAAAGAGATGTTAGATTCTCCTCGAGAAAGCCCATGGGGAACCACTCAACGAGAACAAAAAGAGGGGCTTGAGTTTGGTCTTGAGGAGTATAAAGAAATTGATGACTATTGCAGAGAAAAAGGAATAGAATGGTTTGCTTCCGCATGGGATATGGAAAGTCAGAAATTTTTACGGAAGTTTGATTGTAAATACAATAAGATTGCTTCAGCGATGACTGTTTATAGAGATTTCCTTGAAGAGGTGGCTTCTGAAAGAAAACACACATTTATTTCTACGGGGATGACAGAAGAACATCAAATTGATAAAGCAGTAGAAATTTTTAAAAAGGCCGAATGTCCATATGAACTTATGCATTGTGTTTCGACTTATCCCATGAATGATGAAGACGCCAATTTGAATCGTATAAAAGTTTTGCGTGAGCGTTATAAATGTCATGTAGGCTACAGTGGGCATGAAGCAGGTCTTGCTGTATCTTATGGGGCCGCGGCTCTTGGGGTTACATCTCTTGAGAGACATATTACGATTGATCGCGCGATGTATGGATCTGACCAAGCGGCTTCTGTTGAGCCCGTGGGCTTGTTTCAATTAGTAGGGGCTGTTCGTAAAATTGAAAAGGCTATGGGGGATGGCAGTATAAAAATGAATGAAAAAGAAATAGGAGTGGCAAAAAAACTTAGGGCTCATATTCCATTTGAAGCGAATCGATAGAGAAGGGATATGCCAATAGTAAAAAATGCGGGCTCATGTGAGATTTGAGGCTAATGAACAGTATTTATGCCATTATTCCAGCGCGTGGTGGTTCAAAAGGTGTTCCGGGAAAGAATATAAAGATGCTTTCAGGGCACCCATTAATTGCCTACTCTATTACATCCGCAAAGATGTCCAGAATGATAGACAGGGTTGTGGTTTCAACGGATTCAGGAGAAATAGCGGATATCTCAAAATATTATGGAGCTGAAGTTCCTTTTTTAAGGCCGGAATCATTATCTTTGGATGACTCGAAAGATGTTGAATTTATGTTGCATGCAATAAAGTGGTTTGAGCAAAATGAAGGATCTGCTCCAGATTATTGGGCACATTTAAGGCCAACAACACCATTAAGGGATCCGTTAATTGTTGACGAAGCAATAGAAAGGGCAATTGGTTCGAGTGATATGGATTGCCTTCGTTCTGCCCATAAAGCTTCTGAATCCCCTTTTAAATGGTTTATCATGAATGAGAATGGCAACTTTGAAGGTGTGGCGAACAGGTTTTCCAACGAGGAATTGAATGATCCAAGGCAAAATTTTCCAGACGTGTATATACCGGATGGATATGTGGATGTGTTGCGAACATCATATGTAAAACAGTCCAGTTCGATCCATGGTCCCAATATGACAGGGTTTGTATCCCCATATTGTGTCGAGGTTGATACCATAAACGACTTTGATTTACTTGAGTTTCTTATAAAGAAAAAAGGCTCTCCTCTTCTTGACTATTTAACCGAAACCTATAGGGTATGAGGAATTTTTTATGTCAGGATTCAATTTCAACTTAACCCCTGAAAGTGTTCCGCTGGTAAAAAGCAAATATCGAAGCATCGTTACAAAAATTCCTGTTCCTGAAAGCATCCAATATTTTGAAGCGCTCGATTTTTATGAATCTATATCTATGCATGGTCAACTACCTGTTCTTTGGGACACGGCGGAAGGCTTTCAGGTTTATGATAAATGGGGTAATAAATGGATTGATTTTACAAGCACAATATTTGTTGCCAATTCCGGGCATTCAAACAGTAGGATTATTGATTCAATAAAGAAGTTGTTGAACAAACCGTTAATACATACCTATACATATGTTTCAGAAGAAAGGATGGAGTATTTAAAGTATCTTATAGATAATACGCCTTCATATTTTGAAAAAGCGTACCTTCTTTCTGCCGGGACGGAAGCCACAGAGGCTGTATTAAAGCTCATGAGGCTGTATGGAAATAAAAAAGGGAAAAGAAAGCCAGGTATTATCACTTTTGAGGGGAATTGGCATGGCAGAACTTTAGGGGCTCAAATGATGAGTCATAATCCATCTCAGAAGGAATGGGTAGGATATCACGATCCAAATATATTCCATTCACCTTTTCCATATCCATGGAGAAATGATGCGGTCGGTGATCCCGAAAAATATTTTTATGACAATATTGAAAAATTGGTTAATGAACAAAATATCGATATCGGAAAAGATATCTGCGGCTTTTTCCTGGAAACATTTCAAGGATGGGGGGCGGTATTTTATCCGAATAAATTTGTGAAAGCTGTGCATAGGTTTGCAAAAGATCATGATATATTGATTGCTTTTGATGAAATGCAGGCTGGTTTTGGTAGAACCGGAAAACTCTTTGGGTATATGCACTATGATGTGGAGCCAGATATAATAGCGCTTGGCAAGGGCGCGAGTTCCAGTCTTCCACTTTCTATAGTATTAGGTAGAAAGGATATTCTTGATCTGCCTGAAATTGGCTCAATGAGTTCAACGCATTCTGCAAATCCTATGGTATGTTCTGCCGGGAAAGCAAACCTTGAAGCGCTTCTTGAAGATGGTCTTATTGACAATGCTGAAAATTTGGGAAATATTTTTCATAAAAAACTTGATGATATTAAAAACAAGTATTCCGAGTATATTGCATATGTGCTGGGAAAAGGACTCATCGCTGGAGTGATTTTTTATGATAAAAACAGAAAACCTCTTTCTCATATATGCGATTCTGTCGCCGAAAAGGCCATGCAGAAAGGGTTGCTTGTTGTTCATACCGGGAGGGAATCAATAAAATTGGGGCCGCCATTATGCATCACAGAAGATGCTCTTATCGAAGGATTAAATGTTCTTGAAGAAGCTATCAAAGAAACTATAGATGGATTGTAGCTGCTGAGATGGCGTGCATAATTAGACATACAGGATTGGTTGTTAATGATATTGATCAATCAATTGAGTTTTATGAGGATGTGTTTGGATTTAAATTGTTGAAACGAATGGTTGATGGTAGTGGATATATTCAAAAACTCACAGGTGTTAGTGGCGCTATTGTCGAATGGGCGAAGCTGACTGACGGTGGCTCTGGTGTTCTTGAGTTGTTGGAATACAAAAAACCGCACCAAAAAAAAGTTGATATTATATACGACGCGGATATGCATGGATGTTCACATATAGCTATAACTGTTGAATCTATTGATCAGGTTTATCATGCTTTGACTGATCGTGGACTTTTTTGTAATAGCAAACCACTGGTTTCGCCAGACGGGAAGGTAAAGGTTATGTATGTTCGCGACTATGATGGAATAATAATTGAGCTTGTTGAGGAAATATCTTGTTTATAGTGAAGCGATAGTGTCTGGTTAAAAACCAAACAATTCAGAATGTTTATCCGATTTGGTAATTGCTTTTTTGTAAGATTTTGTATCTTAAGAATCTGGCTGTTGTCGCAAACACCTGCGCATTAAAATTACTTTGAAAATTCTTTGTATTTTAATCATCTTAAGCAGATATCAGTAGTGTCATGTCAAGCGTTAAAAGTCGGATAAAGCCGACGCAGTTTTATTCGCGCGTCTTCAGATGTGAATTGCCAATTTACTTTGGCGTTTTTATTGTTTCTGGCTTTCTGCCATGCATGCGCTTCCTTTTTCACGGTTTGAATATCGTCAATTCTTCTGTTTAAACACTGCCCAATGAGAACATTTAATTTTCCATGCGCCGGGTTTAAATCCTTCGCCTTTAGGCGAAAAGCTTTAGCATTGTTTTTTTATGTTATAGAACCTCATTGGAGGGGAGCTGGGAGCCATGCCTGAGCAATACCGACAAGGTTCATATACCATTATAGAAAATCAGGAAGAAAAACCTCCTATGAAGAATTTTAAGGTTTCTGAGGATTAACCACCCGGCTTCAGCCGGAACGACCGACTTTCAGTCGTAACACAATCCACCTGCTTTAAGCAGGTGGTTGTTAAATTCTATTTCAGCCATATTTAGCCAACTGCCGTGTTTTGGAGTATACACAAAATCGAATCTGTCCCATAATTTTGGTTCATCCGACTAAAGTGATGTGGTATGGTTTTAATGGACACTTTCTGAAGGCTGCGGTATGAATCTTACAGGAGGTGTTTGATGAAGGCAAAGAAAAGACGCAGTTACACAAAGGAATTCAAAGAGGAAGCGGTAAAACTTGTCACCGAACAAGGATATACCCTTGCTGAGGCAGGTCGAAACCTTGGGGTTCACGCCAATGTGCTTGGCCGGTGGAAAAGAAACATCCAGAGCGGTGGACAGGATGGGGCGCCCCATAACAGCGCAGTATCCATAAAGGACGAATTAAAACAGTTGCGCAAAGAGAATAAACGGCTGAGACTGGAGCGTGAAATATTAAAAAAAGCGGCGGCCTTCTTTGCGAAAGAACTGGGGTAAGGTATCAGTTTATTGATACAGCAAGGAGGGCCTATTCTGTTTCTATCCTGTGCTATGTGATGTGCGTAAGCCGAAGCGGTTTTTATTCCTGGAAAAACCGGAAAAAGTCACAGATGCATCGGGAGCGGGAGCGGTTAATCCCCAAGGTAAAAGAAATTCATCGACTGTCAAGAGCATCATACGGAACTCGACGGATATCGAAGGAATTGGAGGCTCAGGGAGAGTCTTGCGGCAGGGCAAAAGCGGGAACTTTAATGAAGCTCGCCGGAGTCGAGGTAAAGCAGAGAAGAAAGTTCAAAGCAACCACGAATAGCAAGCACAATCTGCCGGTGGCGCCGAACCTTTTGGCAAGAAAGTTTTCTTCGCCTGAGCCTGATCGAGTCTATTGTTCGGATATCACGTATATATGGACAAATGAGGGCTGGCTTTACCTGGCGGTTGTTCTGGATTTATATTCCCGCCGGGTTGTAGGGTGGTCAATGAGTGATAGAATAACCAGAAAATTGGTAATGGATTCTCTGCGTATGGCTATTTGGCGTCGGAGGTCAGGACCCGGTCTTATTTTTCATTCAGATCGCGGCAGTCAGTATTGCAGCAAAGATTTTCAGGAAATGTTGAAAGTAAATGGAATCATCAGCAGCATGAGTCGAAAGGGCGACTGCTGGGATAACAGTGTGGCTGAAAGTTTTTTTGGGAGTCTGAAAACAGAACGTGTGTTCGATTCCAGGTATTTCCGAAGGGAAGAAGCCCGGCGAGATATTGTTGATTACATCGAGATGTTTTACAACAGCAAACGTCGTCATTCTTACTTGGGCTATCTGAGCCCAAAAGAATTTGAAAAAATGACGGCCTTGAAAAAAGCAGCCTAAAAAAAGTGTCTGTTTTTACTTGACCACGTCATATCTGCTTCTTGCAATTTACTGTCACAAAAATTTCGGTGAATCTGTCAGCATCAAAAGAGTCAGAGAATTACGGATACAAATTCAAAACGAACTTCGTTTTTCATATGCATCGACAGATCTTAAACTTTCCAAAGAACAAAAAAAAACAAAAATTACATGCAAAAACCTAACCGGACACCACTGAGAATGAGTGGGAATTTTATAATGATATCAAAAAATGCAAAGAGGGATTATGTGGCTGTAACGTATAATGAAAAAGATAAACCATTCACACAGTATCCCGATCAACTAACAAGGTATTTGTTCTCGAGATATGATCTAAAAAAGGGAAATAAGATTTTGGATGTAGGATGTGGAAGAGGAGAGTTCTTAAAGGGTTTTATCGATTGTGGTCTTGATGGATATGGGCTTGATCAATCGATTGTATCTAAAAGTGTTTGTCCTGATACGGAAGTCTTACAGGTAGATTTAGCCAATGAGCCATTCCCGTATGAGGATGATTTTTTTGATATTGTTTTTTCAAAATCTGTTCTTGAGCATTTTTATTATCCAGAAAAAATTGTGCATGAGATGTATCGTATTTTAAAACCAGGAGGGATAGTCATAACCATGGTGCCCGATTGGGAGTCCATTTATAAGATGTTTTATGATGATTATACACACAGAACACCTTTTACAATAATCTCATTAAAAGAAATATTCTACATTCATAATTTTGGTAATATAAAAGTAGAAAAGTTTAGACAGCTTCCTTTTTTATGGTCATTGCCATTTTTGAATTCTCTTTGTTCCTTAATAGCGTTGATATCTCCGCGATCACTTAAGCCGTATAGTAAGTTAATAAAATTTTCGAAAGAAATAATGTTGCTTTCAACGGCTGTTAAAATTAATAATGTTGAGGAGTCTTTAAATTGAAATGTTTAAATGGTCTATATTGTGTTCATCTGGAATTAACCAGTAGATGTAATAAGATATGCTGGATGTGTGGTCGAAGAAAAATAGACAGAGAATACCCTGAAATTGCTATGAAATATGGTGAAATGGATTTTGAATTGGTAAAAAAAATTGCCAATCAAATGCCCGAAGGTATTGTTGTTCAGTTGCATAATAATGGAGAGCCTTTGATGTATTCAAAATTTGGTAAGGCTCTCAATTTATTTGAAAAACAAATTAGATGTATGGATACAAACGCTAAGCTTATTATAGAAAAAGCAGATCAAATTATTGGTAATTTGGATACATTGACTATATCAGTTATTGAAAATGATCCTGAAGGAGAAAATCAGTATGAGCTTGTAAAAGATTTTATAAAAATCAAGGGTAGGAGAGGGCCAAACTTGGTCTTTCGATGTCTGGGGGATGTAGATGTAGAGAAATGGAAAGCATTAGGTGGTATTATTGCAACAAGAACCTTACATAATCCAATGGGAAGCTTTGAGTATAGAAAGACTCCCACTGTTCCTGAGATAGGAATATGCTTGGAAATTTTGAACCATATGGCCATTGATCGATTCGGAAGAGTTTCAATTTGTGTGAGATTCGATCCTAAGCGACTAGGTGTTATTGGAGATGTTAATGAAGAGTCTCTCCTGGATATTTGGAATGGAGAAAAAAGAAAACAATGGATTGAATATCACAGGCAGGGGCGTAGGGACGAAATACCATTATGCAGTAAATGTGATTTTTGGGGCGTTCCAACAAGTTCTTGAAGTAGAACTGGACTAAGCCTACGGTTATCAAAGATAGATTTTAAGTCAGCCCGGCGCTACTCCCAGTTGTCCGTTTTTTTCTAGATATCTTCGATAAGCCATATTGAATACTGATTTTTTTTCATGCTTGCCTGAGAAGATATCCGGGCGCCCTGGAGAATTTCTCTTTTCCATTTAGATTTCGTATTGGCATGAACTCCAAATAGCTATGAGATTATTTTTTTCTGTTTTTCGGCTTTAAGAGCGACCTTTAGACCTTTGCTTCAAATGTAGACGAGTAAGATCTGCGGATAGTCACATTTTCACCTCCCTTCTTCTGGTTAAGTTAGATGTAAATTCGCCTTGACACACTGTCCAGTTTTTGGGGAGTGTTATAGCCTATAACACGAAAAAAAGACGTGGAGCGAGCATGATACCCGTTGAAATAGCGAGGAACCATGAAAGTTTTATTAATTGTATATGACAACGAATCTTATATCCATAGTTTTCCTATTGGGATTGCGTACCTATCTTCCGTTATTCGGGAAAATAATCATGATGTAGTCATTTATAGTCAGGATATTCACCACTATAAAGACGAACATTTAACGAGCTATCTAGATCAAAATAATTTTGATGCTATTGGGATAGGTGTCATTGCCGGATATTATCAGTATGGAAAACTTTTAAAAATTTCTGAAGCTATCAACTCTTCTTCTAACAGGCCCAAATATTATATTTTAGGAGGTCATGGCCCAACGCCTGACCCGGAATATTTTCTTAATAAAACAGGGGCCGATATTGTTGTAATGGGTGAAGGGGAAGTTGTTATATTGAATCTATTCGAAGCTATTGAGAATAAAAAATCTTTCCATGATGTCTTAGGTATAGCTTTCAAGGAAGATCATAAGACTGTTATTAATCATAGACAACCACTTATTGAGAATATTGATTCTATCCCTTGGCCGGCATATGACATGTTTGATATTAACCATTATCGTTTAACGAGATCCCCCAATACAACAAATGATGCTTTTTCGATGTCGATTCTTTCTGCTAGGGGATGTAAATTTAAATGTAACTTTTGCTATCGCATGGATGAGGGATATCGTCCGAGGAAAGCGGGACTAATCATGCAAGAAATTCGATATCTTCAAGAGGAATACGGGATTAACCATATCGAATTTATGGATGAGCTGTTGATGTCTTCTAAGGAAAGAATAATAGAAATTTGCGAAGCCATTTTAAAATCGGGGTTGAAATTTAAATGGTATTGTAACGGCAGACTAAATTATGCCCGGCCTGAAGAGTTAAAGATGATGAAAAGAGCAGGGTGTGTTTTTATAAATTATGGTATTGAATCTTTTGATGATAAGGTTTTGCGCAACATGAATAAAGCATTGACCACTGCTCAAATTGAGAATGGAATCATTGCTACTTTAGAATCAGGGATCAGCCCCGGTTTTAATATAATATGGGGCAATATTGGGGAGTCAAAAGAAACTTTGATGAAAGGTGTAGATTTTTTGCTTAAATATGATGACTGCTCTCAAATGCGAACTATTAGACCAGTCACTCCATACCCAGGCTCTCCTTTATATTATTATGCTATTGATAATGGACTGCTCGAAGGAGTAGCCGACTTCTATGAAAACAAACATTTAAACTCTGATTTACTATCAGTAAATTTTACTGATTTATCTGATGATGAATTCTATTTAGCTCTCAAAACGGCTAATAGTATTCTAATAAATAATTATTACCATAAAAGAAAACGAATGGTTATGAAACAACTTGAAAATTTCTATGATAAAAAAGATGTTTCTTTTAGAGGATTCAGGCAAACTTAACCCGGAAACGTGAGTTGCAAATTTTTGAGCTTGACCGCTGTAGGGATAATATGGAATGCATCTTCATCTTGGGAGTGGAAGAAAACTTGATCAATGTATCTGTTTTTAAAGGTAATCTCTTATGGCGTTAAACAAAATTTGTTTTTTGTGTGGTAATAATACATTTGTCGTGCGTTCTGGCTCTGTGCGAGATAACGATAAATTAAAGGTACTGGAGTGTTCTGATTGTGGCTTGGTTTTTCTCTCCTCTTTTGATCATATAACTGAAAAATTTTATGATAATTCCAAAATGCATGATGGCGATCTTCTTGAAATCGACGTATGGCTTAAGGAAACGGAGTGGGATGATGAGCGTCGCTTTCAGTTTTTAAAATCTTTATTACCGAACAAAAAAGTTCTTGATTTTGGATGTGGTCCAGCAGGCTTTATGCTCAAAGCGAGAAAGCTGACTAAATTTATTCGAGGGGTGGAATTAGAGAAAAGATTGCGAAATCATTATGATAAAAATCGTCTTTATGTTGTTCACAATTTATCAGAATTGCCTAAGGATGAATCATATGATCTTATTACTATGTTTCACACATTGGAACATATTCCAGACCCAAAAAATATTTTAACACAGCTTAAGCCGCTTTTGTCTAAAAACGGGCAAATCGTTGTTGAAGTTCCGAATGCAAATGATGCTTTGCTCACTTTGTATAACAGTAAAGCATTTTCTGATTTTACATACTGGAGTTGCCATCTTTTTTTATTTACTACTTCTACTCTTGGAAAACTGCTAAAACATTCCGGTTTTAAAATTAATTATATAAAACAAACACAAAGATACTCTCTTGCGAATCATGTGTTTTGGCTTTCAAATAAAAAACCGGGCGGACATCAAAAATGGCATTTTTTGGATTCCCCTCAGCTCCACAGTCAGTATGAAAAAATGCTATGCTCCATTGGAAAATGCGATACTATTATCGGGAGTTTTTCGGTTAAACAATAGGGAATTACTCAAATAAAACGTCTATTTTTACTTGTCCAAATCAAATCATAATGAAAAATTCTTACAATAAAAACATCGAAAAATATTTCCTTACCTTGGATGCCAGCGTGAAACAGGCAATCCGGAAAATGAAAAAAATCGGCGAAAAAGTTCTTTTTGTCATTGACGATAAGAATACCTTAATCGGGGCCATAAGCGATGGGGATATCCGCAAATGGATACTCTCTGATCAGAGTCTCAATGACCCTGTTGACAGGATTTGCAATAAAAACCCAAAGTATGTGCACGAAGATTATGAGCTTAAAACTGTCAAAAATTTGATGCTTGATTTGAGAATTGAGAGTGTTCCTGTATTAAATTTTGAGAACGTGATCATAGATGTTCTTGTGTGGGATAAGGTTTTTAGAGATGGAATCGTCAAGCCCAAAAAAAAAATATCCATACCGGTTGTGATTATGGCGGGCGGCAAAGGGATTCGCCTGGATCCCTTTACCAGGATTCTTCCAAAACCTTTGATACCCATAGGGGAAAGAACGATTCTGGAAATTATAATGGATTCTTTTTATGAATATCAGGTCAGCGCTTTTTATCTGTCCGTATATCACAAGGCAAATTTAATCAAAGCGTACCTGGAAGAGATGACTGATCGTTATAATATTCAATATATTGAAGAGGATAAACCTTTAGGCACAGCAGGAAGCTTGAAATTTCTTCTAAAAACGCCTCATAAACAGTTTTTTGTCACCAACTGCGACATCATCATTGAAACCGACCACGCTGAGATTGTCGCTCATCATGATGAAAACAGGTATGATTTAACCCTTGTCGTTTCCCATATGAACTATCAAATACCATATGGCGTCTGCACCATTTTAAACGGCGGTGTCCTGAAAAATATAACTGAAAAGCCAACCTATGATTTCCTGGTTAACACGGGCATGTATATAATAGGGAGAAAAGTTTTGGATTTAATACCGGACGATTTGAATTGTGATATTCCCGAATTGATAAAAACCGCTCAAAAAAAAGGCTTAAGAGTGGGCGTTTTTCCGGTGGATGACAAATCCTGGATTGATATCGGGCAATGGAAAGAATACCATGCGGCGATAGAAAAAATGAATTTGTTATGAAGATGTTGGGGAAAAATAAAAAAATTCTGGTCACAGGCGCGGACGGATTTATAGGATCCCACCTTGTGGAAGCGCTTGTGTCGGAAGGTTTCAAGGTAAAAGCGCTTTCTCAATATAATTCATTTAATTATTGGGGTTGGCTGGAAGATATCGACTGTTTGGATGACATTGAAGTTGTGTCCGGCGATGTTCGTGATCCTCATTTTTGCAAAGAAATTGCAAAGGGGATGGATGTTGTTTTTCATCTTGCCTCGTTGATTGCCATTCCTTATTCTTACATTGCGCCGGATAGCTATGTGGACACCAATATAAAGGGAACCCTGCATATTTGTCAGGCGGCAAAAGAAAATGGGTGTGAGCTTGTGATTCATACCTCAACATCGGAAGTTTATGGCACAGCGCAATATGTTCCCATTGATGAAAAACATCCCAAACAGCCGCAATCGCCATATTCAGCCTCTAAAATCGGCGCGGACGCCATGGCAATGAGTTTCTGCCAATCTTTTAACCTGCCCCTGGTTATCGCGCGTCCGTTTAACACATACGGCCCGCGTCAATCCGCGCGCGCGGTCATTCCAACCATCATCACCCAGATTGCAAGCGGAGTTGAAAAAATAAAATTGGGCGATCTTCGCCCGACCCGGGATTTTAACTTTGTTAAAGACACCTGCAATGGATTCATCGCTTTGGCAAAATCGGATGACGCCATTGGCAAAGAAGTCAATATTTCTTCCAACAGCGAAATTTCCATGCGGGATGTTTTAGAATTAATCAAAAGTATGATGAATTCAAATGTTGACTTTGTTGAAGACAAACAAAGGATCAGACCTGAAAAATCCGAGGTTTTCAGGCTTTTCGGCGACAATTCTCTCATTAAATCTCTGACCGATTTTAAACCTGAGTTTTCTCTTGAGGAGGGATTGAAAAAAACCTGTGAATGGTTTGCCGATCCTCTGAATTTAAAAAAATATAAAGCCGGTTTATATAATGTTTGATGAACTTATTGTCTATATCAGGAAGGTGATGGACCAAGAGGCCGGCCCTGTGCCGTTGCATGAGCCCATATTTTCTGAAAATGAAAAAAAGTATCTTTTGGATTGCATAGATTCAACATTTGTCTCATCGGTGGGCAGATATGTGGATCGTTTCGAAGATATGACCGCAGAGTATTCAAAAGCAAAATATGCCATAGCGACCGTCAATGGAACCGCCGCTTTACATGTCTCTCTTCTGCTTTCAGGCGTTCAAAAAGACGATGAAGTCATCACGCAGGCGTTGACTTTTGTGGCGACTGCCAACGCAATATCCTACACCGGGGCAAAACCTGTATTTATTGATGTGGATCAAGGCGCCCTCGGGCTGTCCCCTGAAAGTTTGAGCAGATTTCTTTCTGAAAAAACCAGACAAAAAAATAATTGCTGCGTTAATAAATCGACCGGCAAAAGAATAAAAGCGTGTGTTCCAACGCATACGTTTGGCCACCCCTGCAGAATTGATGAAATTAAAGATATTTGCGACGCATATCACATTGTTTTGATTGAAGACGCCAGCGAATCCCTGGGCTCTTTTTATAAAGACAGACACACTGGGACTTTTGGAACTTTTGGGGTTTTTAGTTTTAATGGGAATAAGATTGTCACCACAGGCGGGGGCGGGATGATTGTGACAGATGACAAATCTCTGGCCCAAAAAGCAAAACATATCACCACAACCGCAAAACGCCCCCATAAATGGGAATATGTTCATGATCAAATCGCCTATAATTACAGACTCCCCAATTTAAACGCCGCGCTCGGGTGCGCCCAGATGGAACGTTTGCCTGGTTTTCTTGAAAATAAAAGACGATTGGCAAAGAAATATGAAAACTTTTTTTCTGATAAGAAAATAGAGTTTATAAAAGAACCGGAGGATGCAAAATCCAATTACTGGCTGAATGCCATTGTTTTGGAAAATATAGCGGAAAGAGACAGATTCCTTGAAGCGACAAATGAAAAAAAAATTATGACACGCCCTGCCTGGCGGCTTTTAAACAGACTGGAAATGTATAAAGAATGCCAGACAGATAATTTGGCGAATTCAAAATTCCTGGAAGACAGAATGGTTAACCTGCCAAGCAGCGTCATTTTAAATGATAAAAAAGATTGAAATTATTTTAATCGGCGGAGGCGGCCATTGTAAATCATGCATTGATGTGATTGAGCAGGATGGTGGATTTTCAATAGCCGGAATTGTTGATCTTCCTGAAAATATTGAAAAAAAAGTATTGGGCTATCCTGTGATCGCCTGCGATGATGAATTGGCCAGTCTCAGAAAAAGATACAACCATTTTGCGGTCACTGTGGGGTATATACGTTCTCCGGATTTAAGGTTTAATCTTTATCAAAGAGTCAAAGAGTTAAATGCAAGTCTTCCTGTCATAATTTCTCCCCATGCGTATGTTTCAAGACATTCTCAAATCGGGGAAGGGACCATGGTGTTTCACAATGCGGTTGTCAACGCCGGGGCCAAAATAGGAGTCAATAATATTATCAATTCATGTTGCTTAATAGAGCATGACGCAGTTGTGGGCGATCATTGCCATATTTCAACAGGGGCCATTGTAAACGGTGGGACGCAAATAGGCGACAAGGCATTTTGCGGCAGCGGATCGGTGAGCAAGGAATATATCAGTATTCCAGGCAAGACTTTTGTAAAGGCGCATTCGATAATAAAGTAATATAATGAAAAAAATAGCGGTTTTCACCACCACAAGGGCTGAATTTGGCATTTTTTTGCCGCTGTTAAAAAAAATAGAGTCCACCCCGGATCTGGAGTTTTTGCTTTTTGTCGGAGGGAGTCATTTGGCCTGGGAGCATGGCCGAACAATTAATGAAATCCGAGAGTATGGTTTTGAGCCCGCGGCGACTTTCGATTACCTGTTAAATGATGATAAAAAAAGCGCTTTGGCCAAATCGGCGGGCATTGCGGTCATCGAATTGAGCCATATTTTTCTAACCCATGATTTTGATTCGGTCTGTCTTCTTGGGGATAGGCATGAGTTGCTATCCATCATGATCAATTCCATTCTTTTTAAGAAACCGATCATCCATATTCATGGCGGAGAAATAACAGAAGGGGCGATAGACGAGCAGATCCGTCATATAGCCACAAAGGCCTCTCATATACATTTTGCCGCATGTGATGAATATAAAAAAAATATACGCCTTTTAGGGGAGTCTGAATGGAGAATTTTTAACACCGGCGCCCTCGCGGTGGATAATATGATAAACAACCCAAAAATTCCAAGGGAAAGCCTGTTTGGCGAGTTAAAACTTCAGGATCAAAAAACAGCTTTGTGCACGTATCATCCGGTCACCCTTGAATATAAAATTGGAATAGAACAGCAGGTCAAAAATCTTATTTCTGCGTTAAAAAAAGCCAAATTGCAAGTTGTGTTTACAGCCCCCAATATTGAAGTGGATCGGGAGATGATCTGCGGGATGTTTCAGAAAGAGGCCAAAACAAACAGTGACTTTCATTATTTTGATTCCTTGGGCGTTT
Source organism: Candidatus Desulfarcum epimagneticum (assembly GCA_900659855.1). NCBI lineage: Bacteria > Pseudomonadati > Thermodesulfobacteriota > Desulfobacteria > Desulfobacterales > Desulfobacteraceae > Candidatus Desulfarcum > Candidatus Desulfarcum epimagneticum. Next base: position 79,121 of record CAACVI010000034.1, on the reverse strand, counting down.
TGCGCTATCACAGCCTGATTCCCCATTGCGAATGTGTGATCGGGAACTCTTCCAGCGGCATCCTGGAAGTCCCTTTTTTTAAGATACCCACAGTGAATATCGGGGATCGCCAGAAGGGACGATTAAGGCATGACAGTGTCATTGACACGGATTACACGGTCGAATCGATTCACTCCGGAATAAGAAAAGCCCTTTCCTGTGAATTTAAAAAAAAGCTTGCGGATATGGAATATAAATTCGGAGATGGATCCGCTTCGGAAAAAATGGTCGCGATTATCAAAGAGATTGAAGTAAATGAAAAATTGATGCGAAAGACATTGGATTTTTCGTAAAATATGAAAAAAGTTTTTATAATAGCCGAAGCCGGAGTGAATCATAACGGCGTTTTGGGTCAAGCGTATCAGCTGATTGACGCGGCTAAAGACGCGGGGGCCGACGCTGTGAAGTTTCAGACTTTTAAAGCTGAAAACATCGTGTCCGCGCATGCTGAAAAAGCCGACTATCAAAAAAAAAAAACAGCGACCAGCGAATCTCAGCTTGAGATGATCCAAAAATTAGAGTTGAGGCCTGGCGATCATGAAAATTTGATACAATATTGCCTGAAAAAAGAGATTCTTTTTTTATCAAGTCCTTTTGATCCGGAGAGCATAGATTTTTTGAATGCTTTGGGATTAAATATTTTTAAAATACCTTCGGGTGAAATCACGAATCTACCATATTTAAGAAAGATCGGGAGATTTAACAAAAAGATTATTCTTTCAACTGGCATGTCGTGCCTGGGAGAGATTGAATCGGCCATGAACATCTTGACCGACTCGGGAACAGACAGGGATAAAATCACGTTACTGCACTGCAACACCGAATACCCGACGCCCTTTGAAGACGTGAATTTGAACGCGATGCGGACCATGGGAAACGCGTTTAAATTGCCGGTGGGGTATTCGGATCATACTCCTGGAATTGAAGCCCCAATAGCTGCTGTGGCAATGGGGGCCAGTGTGATTGAAAAACATTTTACCTTGGATAAAAATATGGAGGGTCCTGATCATGAGGCCAGCCTGGAACCAGATGAATTAAAGACGATGATTGCCGCCATAAGAAATATCGAGATCGCTTTGGGTAACGGAATCAAAACACCATCAAAATCCGAATTGAAAAATATTGATATCGTGAGAAAAAGCATTGTGGCAAATAGAGAAATTAAAAAAGGGGAGCATTTTACAGAGGGCAATATTGTTGTTAAAAGGCCCGGGGGTGGAATTAGCCCCATGCGATGGGATGAAATAGTCGGCTCCAAAGCCAGGATAAGCTATGATAAAGACGAGTTGCTTTGTCAATAAACATACTCAAGCGGATCATGGTGTCGCGTCAAGCTTGAACCGTCGTATTAAGTGTTTATGTATTGCCTGTCTCTTAAAGTCTTGGCAATGCAATCGAATAACAGCTTACGCTTGACACGACAATAGTATAAATCTGCCCATCAACCACCTAATTTTTATGAAGATACAAAAAGTCGGAATAGTAGGGCTTGGTAGCATAGGCAGACGCCATCTCCGTAATTTAAAATTAGTCAGACCCGAAATAGAAATATCGGTTGTCAGATCAGGTTATGGACCTGAATGCATAGAACAGAATCTCGCCTCATATGTTTTTAATAATTTGGAACAGGCTGTGGAAGAGGGGATCCAGGCGGCAATTATTTCAAGCCCGGCCCCGGAGCATTTAAGACAGGCGACAATACTATCAAAAAAAGGCGTGCATTTGCTTATAGAGAAGCCTCTTTCGCATAATATGAAAAATGTGGCGGAACTGATAAGCACAGTTCAAAAATCAGGCATCATAGGGCTTTTAGGTTACACGCTTCGTTATGATTCCGCAGCGAAAGAATTCAAAAAAAATCTTAAAGAAGGTTTGACAGGAAAATTATTGCAGGTCCGAGTAGAATGCGGCTCTTTTCTGCCAGACTGGCGTCCGAATTGTGATTATTTAAAAAGTGTGTCCTCTTCGGCGGATTTGGGGGGCGGGGTTCTCCTTGAATTGAGCCATGAATTGGATTACATTCACTGGTTTTTTGGACCGATGCAATCCGTATTTGCCTATTTGCACAACAGCGGTTTTTTAGGCATTGATGTTGAAGAAAGCGCTGACTTGCTTTTCGTAAGGCCGGATGACGTTCCAATATCGTTGCATATGGATTTTAACAGAAGACACCCTGAGCGCAGATGTGTCGCAGAAGGGAGCGAAGGGCAATTATCCTGGAATGTAATAACACGGAAGGTTAAATGGGCTCCAGCGCATCAAGATGTGGAAGAGCGGTCTTTTTCCATGGAATCTGACGCCGCTTATCAGTCGCAGCTCCTTCATTTTTTTGATTGCATTGAAAATAATGTTCAACCATGTATTGAATTGGAAGATGGCAAAACAGTTTTAAAATGGATAGAGGCGGCGAGAATATCGCATACGACAGGAAAACGGGTGGATCTGTTATGAAAACTTATGCGTTTGTTTTTGCAAGAGGCGGATCAAAAGGGTTGCCTGGAAAAAATATTCGTCCAATGGCAGGGAAACCTTTGCTGGCTTATTCCATAGAAATAGCAAAAAGAATAAAGTCTATTGATGACGTATTTATTTCGACTGATGATGCGCAAATCCAAAATGTCGCTCACCAACTTGGCGCAAAAGTCATTTCTCGCCCTGTGGAACTTGCTATGGATGACACTCCTGAATGGCTTGCCTGGCAACATGCCATTGAATATGTAAGGAAGGCTGAAAGAACTTTTGATAAGTTTATCAGCATTCCGACTACGGCGCCTTTAAGAAATGAAGAAGATATAGAGAATTGCCTGGATGCTTTATCTGAAAATAACGATGTTGTCGTCACAGTGACTGAGAGTTCGCGCAGTCCATGGTTTAATATGTTGAAATTAAATAACTCCGGCATGGCAAGTCTGCTTTTTAGTGGCAAATCGAAATTCACAAGAAGACAGGATGCCCCGAAAACTTACGATATGACCACAGTGGCCTATGTGGCATGGCCTGGCTTTATCATGAAGGCAAATGGAATCTTCGAGGGGAGAGTGAAAGCTGTAAAAATTCCAAAAGAACGAGCTTTGGATATTGACACCGAATTGGACTTTGTAATTGCTGAATGCCTCTTTGAAAAAAGGGAACAATATGTTGGGGGGGCAGATGCTTAAAGGTATGGTAGTGGCGATTTCAGGAGCTGCGGGTAGAATCGGCTCAGCTTTTGCCGAAGCTGTTGTTCAGAATAGCGGTCGCGTAGTATTGGGAGATGTGCTGGAAAAAGAAGGCAAAAAGCTTGAATTGGTGTTGGGGACGGAAAAGTCTGTTTTTCTTTTGGCAAATCTTTCAAAAAAAAATGAAATTAAAGCTTTTTTTGATAATGGTGTTGCGCGATTCGGTCGAATTGACGCCGCAGTGCATTGTTCTTATCCGAGATCGAAACAATGGGGAACGCGTTTTGAAGAGATAGAGGATGATCTGTTGGCTGAAGACTTAAAAATACAGTTGGGAGGATCCATATTATTTTCCCAGCAAGCTATCAGGCTTTTTTGTGAACAAGGCCATGGGAATCTCGTTCATGTATCATCAATTCAGGGAGTCGCGGCCCCAAAATTTGAACACTACGATGGAACCAAAATGTGTTCTCCAATTGAATATAGCGCAATAAAATCAGGGATTATCGCCATTTCGAAATATCTTGCTAAATATACCAAAGGTGAGAATATTCGAGTTAATTGTATAAGTCCGGGTGGCATTCTGGATAATCAACCTGAAAGCTTTCTAAAGAAGTATAAATCTTCTTGCACAAGCAAAGGGATGCTGGATGCTTCGGATTTAACCGGAACTTTGATTTATTTATTGTCGGACCAATCAAAATATTTAAATGGGCAAAATATTGTTGTCGATGATGGGTGGACTTTATAATGTCTGCTTAGCGGTTACGCATCTATGATAGCATATTTTGAATATGACTTAGAGCAAAAACATCACAGGATTTTTAGATGCTTTATCTCATTTGGGAGACTCAATCCACTCGCTGATTTTCTGGCCCGGACTTACAATGATCTCAGTGGTTCGCCGGCGTCTCCATAATATATTGTTTTCAAAGAACTTTTTTTTCAACTCTTTCCGCGCTTTTGCGGTATGACTGAATTTCCTCCAATTGCTTAAGAAAAACCGGGTGAAGAATTGGCGCAATTTTCGGCTTAGCAATTTCCGTGCCACCGATTCAGGTATCTATGAAAATTCCTTCTAAAAAAATAATGCTAACGCTTTTCGCCTAAAGGCGAAGGTTTTAAACCTGATGGCGTCGTAAAAAATCCGATCTACTGCATTGCAGCGCTTATTTTTAATTGAGGCATACTACATGTATTGCCTCAATTAAAAATAACCACCACGCCTTGTGGCTTAAATTTTAGCATATGGAATTTTTAACTTAGCCATCCCAAGCGTTTTTACGAGTTTATCAAACCTGGCGCATGGAAAAATAAAAAAATGATTCGACCAGTATACTTTATAGAACATTTGACCTTGCGCTCCTGGTTTTTTTTTATCTTGCCTGTTTTAATAAAAAAGAAAAGAGACAGTGATATTCAGGAACAAATTTGTTATTATTGGGATGCGGCAATCCTTTCTCTCATGATTGCGAAATTCACTGCCTATGCAATTGGCGTGTCAGTGAAGAAACTGACATATAAAATGGAAGATGTGCGTGATGAAGAGGGAGTATCTGTTCGTTTGAAAACTTTTTATAAGGATTTTTCAACGATTCATACTAAAATAACAAACCATTCAATTTTTAAAGATTTTGTGGAAGAAATTTCATTGACAACAAGACTTCCATCTTATCTTTCAAAATCGCTTTTTACTTATAGCATCGTGGACACAAAAACTTGCGACCATTTGGTGAATTCGATTTTATTGATAAAAATAGCGCGTTGGAAATCGTTTAACCATAACGGAAATTTTGACGGGGAAATTGTGCTTTTTATGAGAAAGCGAATATGGTCCTGGATTATTGAAGAAGAAGCCGCGAGACACGGGGTTGAGCTAATTCATTTGAAGTCCAAAAGAAATATTAATTATAAAAAAAAAATTCTCCGGATTGTCCCCTCCTATATTTTGAATGCCCTTCGATATTTTATACGATATAAGCGAGAAGATAATAATTCAGTTAACTATTCAATACCTTGCGCAAAATCCCATCCACGCATAGCGACGGAATATTATGGACACTTAAACCTTGATCAACCGGAATGCTATTCTGATCTTTTTTTTTTGCAGGAATCCGCGCTTCATGGGCAGGACATATTTTTAATGTTTAACTTGCCTATGGATCCGCTTAATGGGAAGAAACAGGTTGAGCTTAAAAAACATAAGATTGAATCAATAGCGCTTTCTCCCCATGCGACTCTATTGGATTTTTCATCTATATATAATTGTAAATTTTTTCCAGTTCCCAAAATCAATGAGTTAGATGGGAGCGGACCAGAAATTAAATGGTTAAATGAAAAAAAGAAAGATTATCACTGGACCCGTTTATATTGGTTCAAACTGTTTTCGCGATTCAATATCAAAGTATACACGCATTGGTATAAAAATGATTCAAGCCACATGGCAATAGCCGATGCGATTAAGGAATTAGGCGGGGTCGCGACTATTTATCAGAGATCGCATGAATCCATGGGGACACTGGCGTTAACTGTCGCGGCTGATATAGTATTCGGATTTTCCGGATTGGTGGCAGATTTTGAAAAACAAAACAAATCCAAAATTTTATATCATGTGACAACCGGATATATTGGCGATCACCGTTTCCCTCTTTTAAGAGAGCAGGCGATGGAGATTCGAGAATCTTTATTTGAGAACGGGGCTGAACATATACTCGCTTATTTTGACGAAAACACTGTGGATGATCCTCGGTGGTATCATGGCCATGATTTTGCCAGAAAAAATTATTTTTTTTTGCTGGAAAGGGTTTTGCGAAATGAAAATATTGGACTTGTGTTGAAACCTAAAGCTCCCGCGACCCTGCGTCAACGATTGGGGCCTGTGACCGACTTGTTGGAAGAAACGATGGACACCGGAAGATGTTATTTGTTTGAAGGAGGCGCCGTTCAAGGCAGTTATCCTCCCGCAGCTGCCGCTCTTGCGGCAGACATCGCGATTCATGAGAATTTGGCTGCCGGGACCGCCGGCTTTGAATCTGCTTTATCTGGCGCTCCCACGTTATTGATGGACTTTGAGGGGTTCCCTGGAAGTAAATTATATGAATTGGGAGTCGGGCGTGTGGTCTTTAAAGACTGGGAGTCGGTCTGGGATGCCTGCCGGGATTATTTTTTTGGAAAAAATAATATCGAGGGTTTTGGCGACTGGTCGCCCATTATCAATGATCTGGACCCGTTTAGAGATGGAAGGGCGTCGGAACGGATTGGGACTTATTTGAAATGGCTTCTGGATGGGTTTAAGGCGGGGCTTGATCGTGACACTGTTATGGCCGATGCGGCGGAGCGTTATTGCAATGAGTGGGGGCAGGATAAAATTGTTTCAATCCCTTGAAAAAAACGCACTGTCTATAGTCCACTTCAGTCCAATCAAATGAGTGATTAAAATAAAATCAGGAGTTTATAGCCAGAGTGTCTGGCATTTAAGGAATAAAGACAGGAGTCAAAAAAAATGTCTGTAAAACGCGCCGCGTTTCGTATCGGGGTGAAAGCTGTTCAGTCCATTGCAAGTCTTTTGGGTGAATCAAGAAAAAACCTCATCATGTCGGAGCTTGTGGAGGAACTCACGCCAATTGTGCATTCAGCCACGCCTTTTGGAGAGATTAAATTCTTCTGCCCGGGAAGAATACCCCATTGGCGGGCGGAAACCCTTTTAACCAAGGAACCTGAAACCATTGAGTGGATCGATGGTTTTGAGCCGAATTCAGTGTTTTGGGATGTCGGAGCCAATGTGGGGGTTTACTCCCTGTACGCGGCGCAAAGACATAGGCTCCAGGTGATGGCGTTTGAGCCATCAGCCGCGAATTATTATATTCTATCTAAAAATATTGAAATAAACGAGATGGACTCCTTGATATCGGGGTTTTGCATCGCATTCAGCGACACGTCGGAATTAGGCTTTTTGAACATGTCGAACACAACCCCGGGGGGAGCCCTCTCCTGTTTTGGGAAAGCCCAGGAAACGTATCATATTTGTGGGAAAACGTTTGATGTCCCTTTTAAGCAGGCTATGACGGGATTTACCATTGATGAGTTTATTGATAAATTTTCGCCCCCGTTTCCCAATTATTTAAAGATTGATGTTGACAGCATTGAAGATAAAATCATTGCCGGGGCGGCGAACACAATAAAGGATCATCAACTAAAATCAGTTTTAATAGAGCTGGACACCAAAGAGGAAGAGTATTGTGAAAGGGTGATTACATCTCTGGAGGAAGCGGGCTTGAAGTTGACTTTGGACAGACACGACAGAACATATGATTATGGAGATTTTGCTTCTATATATAACCATATATTTGTGCGTGAATAAAAACAGAAAAATCAAGAGCTGTGTACATATCCGGGAATAAATTCCGACATAAAAAATTAGTTATGGACAAAAAATATTTAAAATGCTGGAATGATGAGCAGGTCGTTAATTTTTTTATTTCAAACAGAAAATATATTGAAGATGTATATCCGTCAGAGAAATATTTTTTGGATGAATATTTACAACCTGGAATGAGAGCGCTCGATTATGGATGCGCTGCGGGCGGCTTTTGCAATATCCTGAAAAACGGCTATCATTTGCCTTATTCGAATTATTGGGGAGTCGATCAATCTTTTCAAATGATTGAAACAGCAAGACAATTATATCCTCGGGCAAATTTTGAAACAGACCTGAATGAAATATTTAAAAAAAAAATGAAGTTTGACCTGGTTTTCAGCTTCGGGGTTCTTCATATGACCTTTAACTGGGAAAAAATTCTTCACAATCTCTATCATCTTGCTTCAAAATATTTGATTTTTGATCTCCGGATAATAACCGGCGAAACAACAATAGAGAATATCGACCAGTCATTTCAAACTTTGTCTTTTAATAAGGCGACCTCTGGAGAAGAAATAGAATGTTTAAACGTCCCCTACATTATTCTCAATAATCAGGATGTAGAAAACCGTTTAAGCAAAATATATAAAAAACGCGATAGGTTATTGCGATACAGTTACACGCGTCCGGTGTCAGAAACGGTCACATCGCCTTATTCCGAAGTTGAAATGACTTCTTTTTGCATAATAAAAAGAACAGAGCGTCAACTCTAATCAAAATGAGCGCTTTGCCTTCAATCATTGTGGTTAAGAGCCTGTTTTTTTTAAAACGATTTTTAAAGATCAATCAACGCAGGACAGGAAATTATCTTGATTTTTTTGTTTTTTGTCCTTCCACAAAATCCCTGCTTAAAACCTGCGGAATAAAATCGCTTGGCAGCGCTCCTTTAACACGGGAACGCCAGGAAGAGATATTGCGCGATTATATTGACGCTGTGGGAAAACTGGGAGAGTGGAATGGTCATATTCCCCATTGGTGGATGACGGACATAGCCTCAAAAAATGCTTATTGCAGTCCCCTGTTGCTTCCGTTGCGTGAATTTACGCGCGGAATTGATGCCATTTTGAGAATGAAAAACACAGATGGCTTTCTATTTCTTCTTAATCCGTCATGGCCGACTGTGATGGGTCTGAGGCATGTGGCTTGCCTTCACGGGCTAAACTTTAAAATCCTTTCATGGCCATGGTCAAAAATTTTCCGGAAACTGCTTGGAAAAGCGAAGGCATGGGTTGGGATTCTTAAATCCATCGTGGTTATTTTTCTTGATATTGGCAGGACAATCAAAAGTTTTGGCGGAAAAGTTCCTTCATCTAAAGACAATAAAACCGTTTACCTGATAAAAAGTTTTGTGTATCGAGACTCTTTTAGAAATGACGGAAGTTATCAGGACCCATTTTTTGGAAATTTGTCTGAATATATTTCAGAACATTTGGGTCCAAAAAATAATGTGGCCACCATAGGATCAGGGATTGGAGACAAAAAGCGCTTATATGGCAAGATGAAACATTTGCGTAAACAAGTGGCGTTTCCTTTTGAAAGCATGCTTCGGTATTCGGATGTGATTAAGCATGTATGTCTGCTGTCTTTTTTTTTGATTGCCAAACCTTTTAAAGTTAAAGGCCCGGTTGTTTTTTTGGGGTATGACATCGCGACGCTTTTGCGAGAGTCCCTCTCCTCAGGGGGATGGAGAGTGCCATTTGATCAATATATATATTATGCGGCCGGCAAACGGTTGGCCGCCTTATACTCCATGACTGTGTGCGCCATGACCTGCGAGGGAAATCCATGGGAACGGGCATTCATCTCAGGGATTCGAAGTGTTAATCCTGAGGCGCGAATCATAGGATATCAACATTCCGTTATCCCGCAAGCCGCCGCAAATATGTTTCAAAGCTCAAGAGAGCTGAAAAGAAATCCTTTGCCGGATGCTATCCTGACAACAGGCAAGACGCCCGCTGATATTTTACGGAAACACAGCGCATTCCCTGGAAAGCGGATATATATTTCAAGCGCCCTCCGATACAGTTATCTGGATGCGATAGAGCCAGGAGAAAAAAAACGCGCTGTCAATGGAAACGAACGAATTCTGGTCGCCCTGTGCGGTGTGATGGACACTTTGCCGCTGGCAAGATATGCAATCAAACAGGCCCTCGCGAACCCGGCCCTGAAAATCCTTGCGCGCGCCCATCCCGCTTTGCCTTTTGACAGGCTTAAACCTTTTATCGAAAAGAACGGCGCTGTCCCGGAAAATATGGAAATATCGTTTTCTTCCACATTGAAGGAAGACATTTTAGAATGTGACGCCATTTTATACTGGGGAAGCAGCGTGGCTCTTGAGGGGATTAGGCTTGGCAAACCGGCAATCCATTTTAATCAGGATGATTTTCTTAGTTATGACCCATTGTTTGAGTTGAAAGAATTTAAGTGGACGATCAAGGACAACGAAGACATTACAGATGTAATGAATCAAATTCATATGATTCCGGATAAAGAATTTCAAAATTTGAGGTCTCGGGCCCGTCGTTATGTGATGTCATATCACAATCCGGTGACCCAAGATTCTTTGCGTCATTTTATGATGTATTGACTTTTAAAATTAAAGGATAACACCATGAGCGCAAATTGTTTTCAGGCTCCTGCGCCCCGGCGCGAGGTCGCGGATCAAAATTTGGTTCGGCCTGATTGGACTATAGACAACAATCGGGATCCAAATCTTCTTTGGCTTGATAAAAACGAAAACAGCGATCCTGAGCTGTTGAAGACGACGCGACGGATTCTTTCTGAAATACCGGAAAAATCCTTGTGGAGTTATCCTGAAAGCGCTCCCCTTTATCGAAAGCTGGCGCTTCACCTCGACGTTGAGCCCTCCAATCTTTTGTTGTCTTACGGGTCTGACGGCGCTATTCGGTCTGCTTTTGAGGCATATATTTCTCCTGGCGATAAGGTCATTTTCCCTAAACCGACTTTTGCTATGTATGCGGTGTATTCCCGGATGTATGCCGCTGATGCCAGACCGTTGGAATATCGTCCGTCAGAAAGGGGTCCTGAGCTTCCAGTCACAGCAATACTTAACGCTGTAAAACAAATACGTCCGAAAATGTTATGTCTGCCCAATCCCGGAAGTCCGACGGGCACTGTTTTTTCACAAAAAGAGCTGAAAGATATTATTGAGGAGGCAGGCAAATCCGGAACCCTGACCCTTATTGATGAAGCTTACTATCCTTTCCATCAGGAGACGGTTTTGCCATGGATAAAAAAATATCCGCATTTGATGGTGACTCGAAGCACAGGCAAAGCATGGGGGCTTGCCGGATTCCGTTTGGGATATGCCGCGGCCAACCGGGATGTGGCGACAATTTTGCATAAAGTCCGATCCATGTATGAAATCAGCGCGGTCGCGGTTTCTATGATGGAACAGTTTCTGGACTGCCATGAGGAGATGCTTGCGTCTGTCGAAAGGTTGGAAGCGGGAAAAAAAGAATTTCTTCAGGCCATGCGGAATCTCGGATTTCAGGTTCTTGAGGGACATGGAAATTTTTTCCACGTTGCTTTTGGGGATTATGCTGAAAAGATTCATCACGCGCTTTCCGATTTGGTCTATTATCGGAGAGACTTCCGGGATGTCTGCCTTAAGGGATTTAGCCGTTTTTCTTCAACAACCCCTGAAAAATTTAAACCGGTAATAGATCGCATCCGAAAAGCGGTGGGAGGGTGATAAGGAGAATTGAATGTCAAAAAATGTTTATAATGTGGCCATTATCGGATGTGGACGGATTGCCGGCCATCACTGCCGGTCCGTATCCTCGGTTAAATCAATGAACATAGTCGCGGTATGCGACCTGGAAAAAGAAAAGGCCAAAGAGTGGAGTCGGGAGTTTAAAGCGCCGTGGTTTACCAATTATCATGAGATGCTTGCGTCAGTGTCGGAGATAGATATAGTCGCGGTAATCACGCCATCCGGCATGCACTGGGAGCACGGAATGGACATATTGGGCCGTTACCGGAAACATGTGATCATAGAAAAACCCACCTTTTTAAAACCGGGTCAGCTGGAGGAGGCTTTTGACACGGCAGAGCGGTTCGGGCTGGAAATTTTTCCGGTTTTTCAGAATCGATATAACTCGGCGGTGCAACGAGTCCGGGAGGCTATAGAATGCCATGAGTTGGGCGAGATCAGGATCATGAGCGTCAGGGTTCGCTGGAGCCGGTCCGACAGGTATTACAATCTCGCTCCATGGAGGGGAACTTTTTCACATGATGGCGGCGCCCTGACCAACCAGGGAATACATCATGTCGACCTGTTGCGCTATCTCGGCGGCGAAGTCTCTTCGGTTAATGCGACTATGCGCACTTTGGGCGCGAATATCGAGGTGGAAGACACAGTGGTGGCCACATTCAAGTATAAATCGGGCGCGGTTGGCAGTTTGGAAGTGACAACCGCCGCCCGGCCTGATGATTTTGAAGCTTCGCTCTCAATTGTCGGATCAAAAGGGCTGGCCCAAATAGGAGGCATAGCGGTGAATGAGCTTCAGATATTTACGCCGGACCCGCAAGCCTGCAAAAAAGAAAGCGAAGATTTTTCGAGTTGTGTCTACGGCAATGGCCATATGGCCATGTATAGAGACATAGAGGCGTTTTTTAATGAAAACAGGCCATATCCTGTGAATCGTAACGATTGTCTTAATACCATCAAGCTGCTTCACAGCTTTTATCAATCCGATGAATGTGGAGACTGGGTTAAACCATCAAGCACGGGAGAATCCACCCGTCTTGGCAGAGCTGATGATGAAATGTCAAAATTATACAGAACCCCCGCCTATGAAGGATCAACTTGATGACGGAAAAGCTTCGCGTTGGAATAGCCGGTTATGGAGTGGTCGGAAAACGGAGACGATTTTATATTGATTCGCATCCTTTCTTGGATACTGTGGCGACATGTGACAAAATATTTACGGGAAAGGGCGTTTTGGATGATGGAACGCTTTTTTTCCCAAACTATCAGGAACTGCTCTCACAGGAACTGGATGTATTGTTTGTATGCCTTTCTAATGATGTCGCGGCGGAAGTCACCATGGCGGGGCTTGAAAAGGGGATGCATGTTTTTTGTGAAAAACCGCCGGGCCGCGATCTTTCAGACATTGCCCGCGTAATTGACTGCGAAAGGAGATGTCCGCATTTAAAATTAAAATATGGGTTTAATCATCGCTATCATGAATCCATACAAGATGCGCTGTCCATTGTTAAATCAGGAGAGCTGGGGGATGTGATTAATTTGAGGGGCGTGTACGGCAAGTCTAAATTTATCGCCTTTGGGCAGGACTCAGACTGGAGAACAGACAGGGCAATCGCAGGCGGAGGCATATTGCTTGATCAGGGGATTCATATGGTTGACTTAATGAGACTTTTCGCCGGAGACTTCCCCGCTGTTTACAGTTTTGTGTCCAATGATTTCTGGAACCACGATGTTGAAGACAATGCCTACGCTTTGATGAGGACTCATGATGGGAAAGTGGCGATGCTGCATTCATCAGCCACTCAATGGAGACATCGATTTCAACTTGACATCATGCTGACTCAAGGAGCTATCATATTGAGCGGAATTCTTTCAGGCTCAAAAAGTTACGGGGCTGAAACCATGACGGTTATATGGGCGGGTCAAAATGAGCATGGCGATCCCAAAGAGCAGATGACCAGATACGTTGAAGATCCATCCTGGGAGAACGAGATTGACGAATTCACCGCGGCTATTATTCATGATAAAAAAATTGTAAATGGCTCATCTTCGGAAGCTTTGGAGACAATGAAGCTGGTTTATCGGATTTATTGCGCGGATGATGAATGGCGGAAAAAATGGGATTTGACCGATAAACTTCCAGATATGGACCTGTTTAAAGGATAAAAAAGATTGGAAAAGATAATAGGCATTGTTCCCGCTCGAATGGGCTCAAGCCGTTTCCCCGGAAAACCCCTGTATCATATCTGCGGCAGGCCAATGGTGGAGCATGTTTTCAGACGCGCTCAATTTTTTGAGCGTTGGGATGGTCTTTTTCTGGCTACTTGTGATGAGGAAATCAAGGAATTTGGTGAAGCCAAAGGTTTCCCTGTCATTATGACATCCGATTCACACACCCGGTGTCTGGACCGGGTGGCTGAGGCGGTTGAAAAGTCAGGCTCAGATGCAGGGCCCAACGATATAGTGGTTTGCGTGCAGGGAGATGAGCCCATGCTTCGTCCTGATATGATAGAAAAGGTGATACAGCCTCTTATGGATGACGCATCGGTTGACTGCGCTGTGCTGGCCATGCAGATTGTTGATGATGAACAATTTCGCGATCCCAATACAGTCAAAATCATTAAAGACATGAATGGTGATGTGCTTTACACAAGCCGAAGCCCTGTTCCACATTGTGAAAAATTAACTTCAAATCTGGATGCCCGGCGAATATATGGAATACTCGGGTTTCGCTGGCATTTTTTGCGGTTTTTTAACAGCATGCCGGAATCCCCTCTGGAACTTGCCGAGTCTTGTGACAGCAATCGCATTTGTGATAATGGACTCAAACAGCGAATCGCCCCTTATCCTTATATAGAATCGTTTTCGGTTGACACACCGGAGGATATGGAAAAAGTCGAGGAACATATGAAGAATGATCCGTTTTTAGAAAAATACTAATGGCATGAATAGTATTGATTTTATATATTCCAAGAGGTTAAATGAGTCATGTCTCATTTGAATCTGTCGAAAAAACTTGCGGTTGTGACCGGCGCGACAAGAGGGATAGGATACGCCATCGCCAGCCGGCTGTTGGAAGAGGGGGCCCATGTAATCGGCACTGGGACACGGCCAGAGGGTTCAATCCCGACTGGTTGTGAGTTTCGCTGTGTTGATTTTTCTGATTTGGATCATGCCTCCATCTTTGCCAAAGAGTTATCCGAAATTGAGCCGGATATTCTGATAAATAACGCCGGCATTAATAAAATAGATTCCTTTGAAAAAATCAACCCGGAGGATTTTGATTTCATTCAACGGATCAATGTGAGGGCCCCTTTTTTGCTGTGCCGTTCGGTATTGCCTGGAATGAAACGGAAAAAGTGGGGCAGGATCGTTACAATAAGTTCGATTTTTGGTCATATCAGCAAAGAGTTCAGGGCGTCATACTCTGCGAGTAAGTTCGCCGTTGATGGCATGACGGCGGCCTTGTCCGCAGAAGTCGCAGGTGATGGAATCCTTGCTAACTGCGTTGCGCCCGGCTTTATTAACACAGAGTTGACCCGGTCTATTTTGGGAAAGGAAGGCATTGCTGATCTTGTTTCGAGAATTCCTGCGGGACGTCTCGGGAAAGCCGAAGAAGTAGCCGCTTTGGTTGCGTGGCTGGTCGGACCTGAAAACACTTACATCAGCGGGCAAAATATTATTATTGACGGGGGTTTCTCTCGTGTATAGGGAATTGAGCATTCAGTGCCATAAAGGGTTCTATAAAGCGACTTTTCGAAAAGGGGCCTTTGACTCTTTAAATGAAAAGACGCTCGAAAAAAAACGTTTCATCATTGATAAAAAAGTGGCGGATATTTATTCTCGAAAGTTGAGAGATATTCTGGATGCCCCCTCAACTTTGCGGATTGAGGCCACGGAAAACAACAAAACTTTAAAAGAATTCACCGAATATGTTGAACATTTAGTGTCGCATGGCATAAGGAGGGAAGATACTCTTGTCGCCATAGGCGGTGGAATTATTCAGGATATCACCTGTTTTTTAGCTTCCACATTGCTTCGCGGGATTAAGTGGAGTTTTTATCCCACAACCCTTCTAGCCCAGGCCGACTCCTGTATCGGATCAAAAAGTTCTGTTAATGTTGGAAAAGTCAAAAATATTCTTGGCACTTTTAATCCTCCGGAACTGATAACGATTGACACGGATTTTCTATCCACCTTGGAAGAACGGGATATTCAATCCGGAATCGGTGAGATGCTGAAAGTCCACGCGATTGAAGGCCCTGACTCTTTCGACCGGATTTCAAAAGATTATGAGAGACTCTCAACAGGGTCTGAAATTATGACGGATTATATCTTTCGCTCTCTGGAAATAAAAAAAAGAATCATTGAGGAAGACGAATTTGATAAAGGAGCGCGCAATGTGATGAACTATGGACATAGTTTTGGGCATGCCATAGAGTCGGCGACCTCTTTTGGAATTCCACACGGCGTGGCGGTGACTATCGGAATGGATATGGCGAATTACACCGCCGTTGCTTTGGGTTTAACCCATTCTGATCATTATAATCGTATGCATACCGCATTGGCTTCCAATTTTTCCGATTTCATCAATACGGAAATAGACACCGCGGCTTTCCTGAACGCCATATCCAAAGACAAGAAAAATATTGACACGCGACTTCGTCTGGCTCTTCCTGACTCTCAAGGGCGAATATCGGTGGGTTTGTTTGAGAATAATCAAAAATTTGTTGAAATTTGTGCGAACTATTTGGAAAAGGACCGTTATAAATGAAAAATAACACGCCGGTGGCAGTCGCTTCGAGATCATTCTCCAAACACCCTGTTCTTCGCGAGGAGCTTCTTAAAAAATATGAGAACGTCACTTTTAATGAAAAGGGGGAATCCCTGCATGGCAAGGAGCTAATAGAATTTTTACGCGGGCACACCAAAGCGATCACCGCTCTTGAGAGTTTGGATGAAACGCTGTTTTCAAGTTTGCCGGAGTTAAGAGTCATAGGCAAATACGGCGTGGGCATGGACATGATAGACCTTGAGGCAATGGAGCGTCATGGGGTATCGCTGGGATGGACGGGAGGAGTAAATAAGCGCTCGGTTTCCGAACTTGTCATTTCGTCCGCCATCGCATTGCTGCATCGGGCTCCTGTTGCGTCCGCAGAAGTAAAAGCGGGAAAATGGCGACAGATAAAGGGAAATTTATTTACCGAAAAAACGTTGGGGATAGTCGGATGCGGCCATATAGGAAAAGATGTGGCCCGCTTGTCCCGCGCTTTCCATTGCAAGATTCTTGCCCATGATATTCTGGATTTTCCGGAATTTTATTCGGAATACGGCGTGGAGGCTGTTGGCCTGGAGGAGCTGCTGAAACGATCTGACATCGTGACCTTGCATCTGCCTTTGGACCCTACGACAAAAAATATTCTCAACGCCGATCGTTTAGAACTTTTAAAGCCAAGCGCAATCGTTATGAACCTGGCTCGAGGGGGACTTCTGGACGAAATAAAAATAACAGGAATGCTTAAAGAAAAAAGGCTTGGCGGCGCCGCTTTTGATGTTTTTGCACAAGAGCCGCCGGATGACAACGAACTTATAAATCTGCCGAACGTCATTGTCACACCTCATATAGGAGGAAGTTCCGAGGAGGCTATTCTTGCCATGGGGCGGTCTGCGATAGCGGGATTGGATTCGGCGATTCTTCCATCTGAACATTTCGGCATCAATTTTAAAAAGTGAAATACGAGCCTGAACACTTGGCGCTGATCATTCCGACTATGAACAGGCCATCCAAATTACAGGAACTTCTTTTTAGCATCACCCGCCAAACCGTTTCCTGCGGACGAATTATTGTGATAGATGGGGCGGAAAGCGCAAAACCTGTGATCGACAACTTTCATAAAAAATTGCCGGTTGAATACTTTAAAAGCTTGATGCCAGGGCAAATCCGTCAAAGAAATATTGGAATCGACAAATTAAAAGCTGAAAACAGACTCGTCGGTTTTCTTGATGATGATCTTGTGTTGGAGGAAAATGCAATTGAGGAGATGATTTTTTTATGGAATTCTCTCGATATTCAAATTGCGGGCATCGGTTTTAATATTGTGAATGCGCCGGTTCATCGTCATTCGAAATTAAAATCTTTTTTTTGCATGGATCATATCGATATGGGCAGGGTCCTGTCATCAGGAATGAACACAAGCATCAACAACATATCAACTGATATGAAAACCCAATGGCTGGGAGGGGGATATACGGTGTGGCGCCATGAAGTTTTAAAAGAGTTCCCCCAAAAAGCCTTGAATACAAAATGGGCGGTTGGAGAGGATATCAGATTCAGCTATCCTATAGGCAAAAAATATCCTTTATATGTTTCCGGTAAGGCAAAAGTTCGCCATCATCATGTTTATGATCAGGCCACCCCCGCAAAATTGTATAGATACAGAGGGCGCAAGGTGGCGATGGCTTTTGTTTATTTCGTTTTGAGCCATAAAGAGCTTTCTGTTTTTGCCTGTTACTGGATGCTATTTTTCCTTGCGATGGGAAAATGTGTTAAAGCCTGTATAACGGGCCAGAAAAACGGCATTGATGAGTCTGTCGGGCTTTTTTACGGATTCTTCGAATCTTTATTCTATGTTTTTGGGGCAATAGACATAAAAAATATGCTTGAAGACCATTCTTGACTGATGGAGCCCTGCAAAACAAAAGAATAAAAATATAATTGTTCCCAAGGATATTAAATGTTGATTATCAATGCGCCAAATGTTCACAGTGGTGGTGGGTACACGCTTCTTCGTGGACTTTTAAAGGCTTTAGATAATAGTATAACAGGTTTTATCTTTCTGGATAAGCGTTTTTATTTAGATTTCAGTATACCTCGAAGCTTTACAGTGCATAGGGTGGCCCCTACATTAAGGGGCAGATTATCCGGTGAATTAAAGCTAAAAAGTCTGGTTAATAAAAAAGATTTGGTTTTTTGTTTCGGAAATCTCCCTCCATTGTTCAGGTTAAAAGGAAAAACTTGTGTATATCTTCAGAACAGACATCTTCTGGAAAGTGGTATGCTGAAAGGATTCAGCCCGTCAACTCGTCTCAAAATTACCTTGGAAAGGAGATGGTTGTCATGGAGAGAAAAAAATGTCGATATATTTCTTGTGCAAACCCCGTCGATGCAACGCATAATGAAAAATAATTTTGGTAATGAATCAAAAATAATCCCTTTTCATACTGATGTGACGAATTATCAAAGATTTTTCAAAAAAAGTAACCAGCTGGAAAATAAAAAATGGGATTTTATTTATGTCGCATCAGGGGATCCCCATAAAAACCACCATCGCCTTATCAAAGCCTGGATATACTTGGCAGAAGAGGGCATAACCCCAACCCTTTGCTTAACTATTGATAAAAAAAAATATCATAAATTGTGCGCATGGATAGAAAACATTAAAAAAGCATATGGATTAAATATTTATAATTCAGGAAAAAAACCGTATAAAAGTGTCATTGAATTGTACAGGAACGCAGGGGCATTGATATATCCATCTCTTTGTGAAACAATCGGCCTTCCTCTTATAGAAGCCCGATCTGAGGGACTGCCCATTCTTGCTTCCGAATTGGACTATGTGCGCGATGTGGTGGAACCGGAGCAATCTTTTGATCCTGTGTCCGAGATTTCAATGGGGCGGGCTGTTAAAAGATTTTTGGGGGCGCCAATGGAAAAGCTGGATATAAAAGAACCCCATTCATTTATAAAAGAAATTTTAAAAATATCTTAAACATAAGCGCATAAATATTCATAACAAACTTTCGTAAGCCTTAAAGGTAAAGCGGATCGGATTAATCAAACGATTGCGGTTATAATGCCAGACATATCTCCGAAATTTTTTGATTAATTCCATGGTTCCTCCCAATGTGGAAGAAAATCCATACACTTTGGGTTTGATCCATTTCCAGAAAAGTTCAACCGGATTGTATTCCGGCGAATATGGCGGCAAATAAAACAAATGAATATTTCTGTGCCGTTTGAGATACTCCTTGACTTTTTTTGATTTATGAATGCTGGCGTTATCCAAAATAATCGCTATCGTTTTATCTGGAATCCGTTGGCGCAGTTGCGTTAAAAAAATATTAAATTCAAGGCTGTTGGCCTTGGCTGACTTCTTCCAGTAAAATTTTTGTGTTTTTAAATTCAAGCATCCAAAGTATGTGAGACTTTCTCTTTTGGAACTCGAGCATATCTTGTGGCGGCCACCTTTTTAAAAACCACCCTTGAACGAGATAAGGCTCCGTTGAAAAATGTGATTCATCGAGAGCAAATATTTCGCAGTCTTTCTGGATCGCAATACTTTTGATTTTTTCAACCATTTTGTTGATCCGGGCCACTTTTTCCTCACGCGACGGGGCTTTGGCGGGCGGACTTTTTGATGGCCGCTTATAACTGTAACCCAAATTTTTTAACGCTCTTTTTACAGTGTCCCCGCTTACTTTAAGTTTTAGGCTTTTTTTGATTTCAAAGGCGATAAGGGCCACGGTCCAGACATTATCCACATATCCATATGACAAAGGAGGATCAGCAAGTATCTCTTTGATGCGCTCTTTGACTTTTTGCCTCTTTTCATCAGGTCTTCCGGGTGAAAACTTTCTGGACAAACCCGGAAGACCTTTATTTTTATAGCGTTTAAGCCAATCCCTGACCGTATGGGGATGGCGCCTCAGCAAACGTGAAATTTCAGATACACTGCGCCTATCAGCGCTCATGAGAACCATTAATGCTTTTTCTGAATCTTTGGATGATGCCAGACGTCGGAAACTTTCCAGCTCAATCCGGTCACGTCGCGTTAAATTGATCTTTATCATTATTCCCCCTTGGATTGTGGTTCTTTAAATGTAAACCACAATCCAAGGAAAAATTCAACATATTTTATAGATATTTATGCATCTCTGTTTAAACGCGTTGTGTGAAAATTTAACAAAGCGAGTCACACAGACAAGTTATTTTTGACAGCCAATGACATTTGGTGTCAGACCATATGTGAAACGCTTGGAATCACAGTAAGGGTTCGTCGAAAAATAACTTTACATTTTGGAGTCCAATTCATCCTTTCGTAACTTCTCAAAAAAATTTGGGTAAATGAAACACCCATGATAAAGGTCTGACACAAAAAGGCATGATTGTATTTTTCCAAAATTTAAACACATTAAAAATATAAAGAAAAACAATGATATTACTTACAGGAATAGCGGGAAAAAGCGGGAAGTGGTTCTTGAAAAATTTAAACGATGATAACAGCCCCCTAAATAAAAAAAGTTACCGGGCAATTATAAGAACAACATCAAATGTTGAATTGATAGACCAAAGTAGATTATGTATTGAGAAAGCTTATGGTGATTTGAATGATGAAACATTCTTAGAGGATGCTTTGAAAGATATAAGTATAGTTTTTCATATCGCTGGAATACACACTTCAATGAAAGTGGTTAATGCCGCCATAAAAAACAGCGTCGATTGGATTGTTCTTGTTCACACAACGGGTATATATTCAAAATATAAATCGGCCAGTGAAGAATATATAAGCATTGAAAAAGAAATAGAACAAATAACGAAAGATTCAAATATTCCTGTAACTATTTTAAGACCAACCATGATTTATGGCAGTATTAATGATAGAAATGTTGCCATCTTTATAAGAATGGTAGACAAATTAAGGATATTCCCAGTTGTAAGCCATGCAAAATTCCCCTTACAACCTGTACATGAAAAAGACCTTGGTAATGCCTATTATCAAGTGTTGTTAAATGAAAAAACGACCAAGGGAAAGAAATATATTTTATCAGGCAAATCCCCGATAATGTTGATAGACATATTTAAAACAATTGCCAAACTTCTAGAGAAAAGAAATTTATATGTTTCAATTCCATTTCCTATTGCATACCTTGGCTCATATCTTCTTTACTTAATCTCGTTTAAAAAAATTGATTATCGAGAAAGGGTACAGAGACTGGTTGAACCGCGTACTTTTTCTCATGATGATGCAAGTCGTGATTTTGCCTATTTTCCAATGGCCTTTGAGAAAGGAATTGTAAATGAAGTTAAGGAATATTTAGAATCGAAAACTATAAGAAATAATTAAAATCAGTCAAATAGCTGCTAAATGTTCGCTGAAAAATTGGGGGCCCATTCATCCTGTCTGGCTACGTTATAAAAACCCGACGTATCCTGATATGTCTCAAGTTTTTATACCTTGCCAGAGAGGCGACTTAACTCCCAAAATTGTAAACTAATTTTTGAGCGAACCCTAAAGGAAAAATATAAAAATGAATAAAATCGAGACATTTGAGAAGTTTATGGCAACTTCAAGCGCCCATGTTCCTCTGATGTCCTTCCTGCTGAATATGATCATCGCCGCAATCCTTGCCTATATTTTAGGTATTGTTTACATCAGATATGCCAAAGCCCTTTCAAACAGAAAATCTTTTTCCAGAAATTTTATATTGATGACCGTAACGACGATGCTGATTATTTCAGTGGTTAAATCCTCCCTCGCTCTTTCTCTGGGCCTTGTGGGAGCATTGTCCATTGTAAGATTCAGAACCGCGATTAAAGAGCCTGAAGAACTTGCGTACATGTTTATTTCAATCGCCCTTGGCTTGGGCTTTGGGGCGGATCAGAGGGTGATTACGACAGTGGCGTTTTTCGTTATCGTTATGATTATTATCGCAATAAGATGGAACGCGCGAAAAGATGAGAATAAAAATCTTCATCTGACTGTTTACAGCGCATTCCCCGGCAAAGTGGATTTAAAAAAGATAACGGAAATTCTTAAGGAGAATTGCAACGCCGTCAATATGAAACGGTTTGATGAAAACAAGGAAAGTTTGGAATCTTTTTTTTATATTGAATGCGAAGACATTGACCAGCTCTATGCGATTAAGCGGGGTTTGCAAAGTTTAGACGATACAATAAAAATAAGTTTTCTGGATAACGCCGGAGTATATTAGATGATATTAAAGGATTCTGTTATAGGGCGCCGACGCTTCGCCAGATTTTTATCCGTAGCCATTAAGTTTAAGGTTATAGTTTTTTTGTCGTTGTTTCTAATATATTCCGTGGCCCTGATCGGCGTCAGCGGCATCATGTATAAATATGGTTTCACATCTATTATAAAAGATATTGGATTAGGGGTTATTTATAAAAATTACACAACCCCCTTCAATTACTTTAAGGGACTTTGGTCCAGTCCTGAAAAATTAATTATTGATATCAAGCACAAGAATTTTCAAAAGCTGGCGTATGAGAGGGAAGTGGCGCTTGCGCAGAGGTTTTTAAATAAAGGTGAATATGTTTCCGCCACAATTCGACATGGAAATAAAAAAATCCGAGTCAAAATGCGCCTGAAGGGAGACAACATCGACCATCTTCACGGCGCCAAATGGTCATATAGAATCAAGGTAAAAGGCGATCAAACCATTTTCGGGATGAAAATTTTTTCAATCCAGCATCCTAAAACAAGAAACTATATTTTTGAATGGATATTTCACCAGGCGCTTAGACGGGAAGACATACTCAACTTAAGATATAAATTCGTAAACGTCATAATCAATGGCAGGGATCTCGGGATTTACGCCCTTGAAGAACATTTCGAAAAAAGACTCGTCGAATACCGGAGGAGAAGAGAGGGTCCTATTTTGCGGCTTGAAGAAGATTTAAGCTGGCATGAGGGAAGAGTGTTCCCATCAAAAACTAGAAGCGGCTATGGATCTTATTTTTCAAGTGCCATATCATCGTTTAATAAAAATAATTTAACAGATCCAAAAAAATATTCAACCTATCAGATGGCATATAACCTGTTTGAAGGGTTCAGACTCGGTTTTCTAAAGCCCAGCGAAATATTTGATATAAAGAGGCTTGCCACTTTCCTGGCTCTTGCGGATATTCTTGGGGCGGAACACGCTTTAAGAACAAACAATTTGAGGTTTTACTACAACCCCGTCACGTCTTTATTTGAGCCAATCGGATTTGACGGAGACACTGGACAGGTGACAAAGAAACTCATCGGGGTTTCGTCCGGGAGTTTATTAAGCGCCGGATTTGAGAGACCTGTGCCCGGTCTTATTAACTCAATATTAAGTGATGAAATAGTTTTTGGCGAGTACATACGCCAGCTGGAAAGAATCACTGAAGACTTATATCTTGAATCCCTGCTGTCGGATTTAAAAGAAGACTTTAAAAAAAACATGGCGATTATTTACCGCGATTTTCCGTGGAGCAAATCCTCCATGGATGTGTTCTTTGAAAACCGTGAATACATTCGAAATTTTTTAACCCCTAAAAAAATTATGGGCGCCTATTTTTCCAAAAAATCTAAAGATAAGATTACGCTTTTCCTCGGCAACGTCCAGCGATT
Organism: Candidatus Desulfarcum epimagneticum; assembly: GCA_900659855.1. Lineage (NCBI taxonomy): Bacteria > Pseudomonadati > Thermodesulfobacteriota > Desulfobacteria > Desulfobacterales > Desulfobacteraceae > Candidatus Desulfarcum > Candidatus Desulfarcum epimagneticum. The sequence goes on along the minus strand of CAACVI010000034.1, from coordinate 55,376 downwards.
GCCTGCTGAAGTCGTTGAAGTTGTATACGGAAACTCTTATATTTTCAAGCCCGTTGAAAAGGTTGTGTTTCCCGGGAAAATACCTGGGAAACCGGCGATATACATGAAAGTGGATTTTTTTATTCCTGAGAAAATCGGCTGGTTGGACGACATGCCGGAAGAGCTTAGAGTGCGTTCCCGGCTACTCGGCTCCTCTATGGCAAAGGATGACAAAATTATACCCGGCCCTCATTTTGACCCGGGTTTTATAAACAATGATTTCATAAGAAAACCGCCCAATGCCCTGAGTTTTGATTTCCTTAATGTTAATGAAGAAAAGAAAACCATTACTTTTAAATCGGGAGAATGGACGCTTGCGAGGGACTTGATATTGCCGAAGGGCTACATGGTCCTGGCAAATGAGGGACTTGAAATTAATCTGATCAATTCAGCAAAAATTCTTTCTTATTCCGCGCTTAATTTTTTGGGATCAGAAAAAAAGCCAATCAGATTTTACTCCGAAAATTCCTCTGGACAGGGGGTTCTGATTTTAAAGGCCAGGAAGAAATCCATTTTGAAATACGTTAACTTTCAAAACCTTGGCCCCCCTTCCCAAAAGGGATGGGCGCTGACCGGGGCTGTTACTTTTTATGAATCTCCTGTTTCAATAAATCGTTGCGCTTTCTCCGCCAGTCGCGCGGAAGACGCGTTAAATATTATCCGGTCAGATTTTACGATATCCGATTCCCATTTTCAGGAAAATAAGTCTGACGCCTTTGACGGGGATTTTGTAAAGGGAGAAATTTTGGATTCGCTCTTCGTTAGCTCTGGCAACGATGCTCTGGATTTTTCCGGAAGCGTTGTCAAAGTGAGAAATGTTTTTATTAACAGAGCTGGGGATAAGGGAATGAGCTTTGGAGAAAAAACCAAAGCTGTGATTTCTCAGGCAAACATCCTGAACACTGAGATTGCTGTGGCCGGGAAAGATCTTTCTGAGATTGACATTGATCATATCAGGTTGCAAAACAGCAAAGTGGGTTTTAGTGTGTATCAAAAAAAATCCGAATTCGGCCCTTCGACCATGAAGGCGTTTAATTTATCCATGAATAAGGTCGCGCTTCCTTATTTGCTTGAAAAAGGTTCCAAGTTGGAGATAGATGGGAAAGAAGTTGAACCCTACAAAGGAAAGATCAAGGATTTGCTATATGGGGCCAAGTTCGGCAGAAAAAGCGGTGATTAACATACAAGACGAATACCGCTATGAAAGAAAATTTGACATTTCAGACGGGCTTGCCCCCGGAGAAGCTGAATCCATAATAAAAATTCATCCCGCCATATTTTCTGAAATATTTTATTCTAGGTTTGTTAATAGCATTTACTTAGACACAAACAGTATGGGAAACTATTTCGACAATGTATATGGGTTTGCTGACAGAAAGAAAATTCGCCTCCGCTGGTATGGGAGTCTTTTTGGAAAAATTGACAAACCTACGCTGGAGATCAAAATAAAAAAAGGTTTCGTGGGAAAGAAAAAATCTTATCCCATCCACGGTTTTGTTTTGGATTCGGACTTTAATATCGGAACATTTTTAAGCGCCGCCCTGGAATCCGGAATACCGGATTTTTTAAAACAGGACCTTCACTTCTTTAATCCGGTTCTTTTAAACCGTTACAGCCGAAAATATTTTCTGTCAGCGAATAAAAAGTACCGAATAACTCTTGACACCAACCTTTCATTTTACAAGATAAAGCGCCATAACAATTCTTTTTTATCAAGTATTCAGAGCAAATCAAAAATTGTTATTGAATTAAAATATGAAAGCAGGCACGACAATAATGCTGACAGAATAATCAATTCCTTTCCTTTTAGGGTCACAAGAAATTCTAAATACGTTAACGGCATTAAAAATCTTTACTGATATTGAAATGACGTTTCATCCGGTTTCTTATAACCAATTTAAAACAGAGTAGAACAACGGCATGAACTTAAAACCAAAAATTGTTTTCCTGGTCAAATTATCGATAAGCATCATTTTAATTGTATGGCTGGTGATGAATGGAGAACTTAGTTATCAGAATTTCACAATAGGCATTTCCAATTTTAATTTGGTCATTGTATTTTTGTTATTGACTTTTATTAAACTCATTTTAGCGTCTATCCGAACCCATATTTTAATGCAATTTAAAGTGGACAGCGCGGATAATTTTAAAAAAGTTCTTTCAATATCGTGGGCCTCCAGCTTTGTGACTTGTATTGCCCCCATATCGCTTTTTTCAGATATATTCAGGATAAAAAAAATGATGGGGATAGATTCAAATGTAAGGAAGGATAACGCGTTTTATGCGTCTGTTAGCCCTAAATTTTTTTCCATATTGGGTCTTATTCTAATAACGGTTTTTGTAAGCGCTATTTCACGGAACCATCCCCCTGAAATTAATTGGCTTTTCTATGCCCTATACGGCGTTTTGGCTTTTGTTGCCCTTCTATATTTCTATATAGATTTTTTTACCCGTGTTTTAAATGCAATTTTAAATATGGTTTTAAAAAAAATTCACCCCGGGTTTCTTCATAGAAGGGTTGAAAATTTAAAAGTCTATTGCTTAGAATTGTTTGGTGACAAGAAAAATTTGTTTTATATTATTCTTTTGAGCCTTTGCATTCAGATTTTAAACACCATTTCCTTTCTTTACATTATTGTATCCATAAATCCCATGGTGGATATTGATATTTTTAAAATCGCATCTGTTATTCCAATCGGAATTTTAACTATGATGCTCCCCATTTCCTTTGGCGGGTTGGGTGTTGGAAATATGGCGTTTTCACAACTCCTCGGGATATATGGCATTACAAACGGCGCTGATGTGTTTTTATTGTTTTTTGCATTTTCTTATATTTTTAATTTTTTGGGAATTGTTCCATTTATCAGGTACTTTAATAAATAGAAACACTGTGGTATGATTTTATATCCTATTGAAAGATAAAAATAATGGAAAATAAAGTTCAAAAATATTTTTGTTATATGTTTTGTGTTATTGTGCTCTTTATATCATGCGCGGCGTTTAAAAATTACCCGGGGAAATGGTATGTTTATATTTTATTTACAATAGCGTTAAACGCGCTTTTGTTTTTCGGATTCAGAAAAAACAGACTGTTTTTCGACACTTTTATAGGAATTTTGTTTTGGCTTGGATTCTGGTTGAAACTTTCTGTACGAGTTGGTTTTTTGGAGGGCAAGTTTTGTGAACGGTTTGGTTCTTTTGATTTTTCGGGAACATCTTATGATCATGCCTTGGTCGTAACCACTTGCGGCGTGGCGGCTCTTTTAGCGGCGTCAATCATTCGTGAAAAGTGGATTTTCAGATACCCGGATCGCAAAGAGAATAAAGAGAATATTGGCCTGGAAGGGCTGTTTATATTTTACAAAACGCATCGGAAATTAATTCTGATCGGATTTGTCGGCTTGTTTCTTGCAATTTCACTGACAAATATGTATTTCGGAATCTATCAAAAAGGCATGGTGTCACGCACGATATTGCCATTTGGGCTTAGAGGAATTTACTCCTGGCTTTTATTATTTGGCGCCACTTCAATCTCGGCGATATTGTTAAATTTTGATTTCAATCTGAAAAAAAGTTCGTATCTTGTGGTGTTTTTCAGCTTATTGGAAAGTTTTTTTTCAAGCGTGTCCATGTTAAGCCGTGGAATGGTAATAAATGTCAGTTCCTTAGCCCTTGGAGCCTATGAAGGGTTTAAAAATAGTATTTTGGCTTCAAAATTCCGATTAATGGCGTTTTCTTTGGTTATGTTTTTTATATTATTTTCCTGTTCAATTATAATAGCCACCCATTTGCGGGGTTTCTATTTTAGCAAAGGCAATTATAGCCATTCTGATTTCAGCTTAAAATATATTCCGGGAACCACAAGAGTTCTTGTCCTTGATCGATGGGTGGGGATTGAAGGTGTAATGGCGGTTTCCAGTTCAGACAAATTAGGATGGGATTTATGGAAAAAAGCCTGGAATGAAAAATATTTTGATTATGGAACTTCTTTATATGATTTGGATATAATAGCCACATCTTCTTATGCTGAAATTGACACATCAAAACTTCATCATATTTCAACACCTGGAATCTTAGCTTTTTTCTATTACCCAGGATCGCTCTTTTTTTTGTTTTTCTCAATGTTTTTAATCGGTTTGATCGGCGCCGGAATAGAGATATTTGTACATAAGCTGGGAGAATCAAATCTTATCTTATGCTCTCTTTTCGCCCAGGTGGTGGCATATCGGTATGCTCATTTCGGTTATGTTCCCGGACAAAGCTATTTGCTTTTTGGGGCGCTTTTTTTAAATATGTTATTAATTTATTATGCCAATAAATTTTTGTTATTTTTTTACAAATCAAGATAATTTGCGGGAATGACATAATGCGCGTTTTAATACTAGGCGGAAGCGGAATGCTTGGCCATGAGTTATGGCGTTATCTGTCATCCAGGCATACACACATCTACGCCACGCTCAGAAAGAAAAAGGATGAATACCATACTGATCTGTTTGCAGTCTCTAATGTAATTGATTCCATTGACGCCGTTGATTTCAATAGTATCAAAAATATACTGGATCGTATCCAGCCCGAGTTCGTCTTGAACTGTGTCGGAATAACCAAAAGAAAAGAGCATGACAGCAGCATGATAGAGATTATAAAGCTTAATTCACTGCTCCCCCATGAACTGGCCCTGTGGGGAGAAAAAAATAAGGCCGGAATTATCCATTTCAGCACTGATTGTGTGTTTGACGGAATAGACGGCCAATATGCCGATGACAGCCCGCCGAACGCCGAAGATTTATATGGACGGACAAAGGGCCTTGGAGAGGTTTCCGGGAAATATGCCCTTACCTTAAGATCTTCATTCATAGGTCACGAGCTGGAACATGGGACGGAGCTTCTGGAATGGTTCCTTTCGCAGACCGGTAGAATAAATGGATTTGCAAAGGCGATTTACACCGGCTTCACAACCATGGAGCTGAACCGTATTGTTGAAAAAATCATAACTGAGAGACCAAGATGTTCTGGAATCTACAATGTCTCGAGCGAACCCATCACCAAATACGATTTGCTGTCATTGATTAAAGAAAAATTAAATTTAGATATTGAAATTGTTCCGGATTATAGATTTGCGTGTGACCGGAGCCTGGATTCAACTCGATTCAGGCAAACATTCAACTATACGCCTCCCGCATGGGAAGCCATGATAGAAGAACTTGCCTGATAAAACAAAGAGAGAAAAAATGATTTTTGAGGATAAATCCGTTGTGGTGACCGGGGGAACCGGGTCCCTGGGAAAAACATTGGTGAGGCGCATTTTGACCGGGGACTTGGGCGTTCCGAAAAAAGTGATCGTGTTTTCACGGGACGAGGCCAAGCAGCATGAGATGCGAATGAGTTATCAGCGCCGACTGGTGGCCACGGACGAGGTGATTTATCGCAATTTTATGGATGTTCTGGAATTCAGAATAGGAGATGTCCGAAATTTCGCCGATGTCTGCTCTGTCCTTGGAGACGCGGACATAGTGGTGAACGCCGCAGCGTTGAAACAGGTGCCGTCCTGCGAGTATTTTCCGGAGCAGGCCATGCTGACAAATTGCATGGGCGCCGCGAACATTGTGCGCGCCATTGGAGAGAATCATTTGCCCGTCCAGACCGTGGTGGGCGTCAGCACGGACAAGGCATGCAAACCGGTCAATGTGATGGGCATGACCAAGGCGATTCAGGAGCGCATTTTTTTAGCCGCCAATATATTGAATCCCGACGTGAGGTTTATTTGTGTGAGGTATGGAAATGTGCTGGCTTCAAGGGGCTCTGTGATTCCGCTGTTTCATGACCAGATTCAAAATGGCGGTCCGGTGACGGTGACGGTTCCGGAGATGACCCGGTTTTTATTAAGTCTGGACCAGGCGGTAAACACGGTGTTCGCGGCGATCAAAAGCGCGAGGCCCGGGGAAATCTATGTTCCCGACGCCCCCTCGGCCACGGCCCTGAACATCGCGAAGGCATTGATCCAAGAGCGTGACATCGAGATTCAAATCACGGGGATCCGGCCCGGCGAGAAAATGCATGAGATCATGGTTTCGGAAGAGGAGGCCCATCGATGCGTGAGCGCCGGGGATTATTACGCCATTCAATCCATGCTTCCGGAGCTTCAGGATGAATCGGACCCAAGCCCCCGGGCGTTCAAAAAGGAATTCAGCTCAAGCGATCATCCTTTGAACTTCGATGAAACCATCGATTTGCTTAAAAAAAATCAACTCATGGCCGATGATCTGGAAAAGAGGCCAAACGGCGAGTTGTTAAGATAAACAAGCCATTTTCACAGGCAAAAGGAGAGCGCTTTGACCCTCAAAGTCATGACCATCGTGGGCACCCGGCCTGAAATCATCAAACTGTCCCGGGTGATCCATGAACTCGACGCCCACACCGATCATACCCTGGCTCATTCGGGTCAGAATTATGATTACGAGTTAAATGAAATTTTTTTCAAGGATCTTGAAATCCGAAAGCCGGATTTCTTTTTGAACGCCGCCAAAGAGACCGCCGCCGGGACCATCGGCGAGGTGATCTCGCGCTCGGACGACCTCATGGAAAAGGTCCGGCCGGACGCCGTTTTGCTTTATGGGGACACCAATAGCTGTCTTTCGGTGATTTCGGCCAAACGAAGAAAAATCCCGGTGTTTCATATGGAGGCCGGAAACCGCTGTTTCGACCAGCGGGTTCCCGAGGAGATCAACCGGAAAATACTGGATCATTTAAGCGATATCAATATGCCCCTGACTGAGCATGCCCGGCATTATCTACTGGCCGAGGGGCTCAAACCCGAGACCGTGATCAAGACCGGCTCGCCCATGAAAGAGGTTCTGGACTATTACATGCCGAAGATATCGGCGTCCGATGTTCATGACCGTCTGGGCCTTGAGCCTGAAAAGTATCTTGTGGTCAGCGCCCATCGGGAAGAAAATGTGGACAGCGAGGTCAATTTTCTGGATTTCCTGGACACATTAAACGCCATGGCCGAAAAATACGGCCTGCCCGTCATCGTGTCCACCCATCCCAGGACCCGAAAAAAAATAGAAGGACATGGCGATTTTCATTCCGATGAGCGCGTCCGTTTTTTAAAGCCGCTGGGATTTTTCGATTATGTGAGACTTCAGATGAAGGCGTTTTGCGTGATTTCAGACAGCGGAACCATCACCGAGGAATCGTCCATACTTAATTTTCCCGCAGTCACGATCCGAAACGCCCATGAGCGCCCGGAGGGCATGGACGAGGGGACGCTTATTATGTGCGGTTTAAAGCCCGGCCGGGTCATGGACTCGATTGATGTGGTCGCGGCCCATCATTCCAAAGGAAAGCGCTCCTTTAAGCTGGTCGGGGATTATGACGTGGACAATGTGTCGAAAAAAGTTTTGAGAATCATTTTGAGCTATACGGATTACATAAACAGAACGGTCTGGCGCAAGCCTTAAGATTCCATATGAAAATTTTATTTCTTTCTCAATTTTTCTGGCCTGAAGATTTTCGAATCAACGATATTGCCATCTCTTTGAAAAAAAGGGGACACGAGGTCACCGTCTTAACGGGGATACCCAACTATCCCTATGGACATTATTATGAAGGATATGGTCTCTGGAAAAAGAGACGGGAGGATTTTAACGGCATAAAAATTTTTCGGGCGCCTCTTTTCCCCAGGAGAAAAGGGAGATGGTGGGAGCTTATTATTAATTATCTTTCTTTTATGTTTTTCGCCTGTTTTTCCGTTCTGCTTTTTTCCCGGAAAAAAATTGATATCATTTTTTTCAACCAATCTCCTTTCTCAGAAGGGATGCCCGCGATTTTTTTAAAAATATTCACAAAAGCCAAGTTGATTTACTGGGCTCAGGATCTGTGGCCCCGAACCCTTTCCGCCACCGGCAATATCCGTTCAAAGAAAGTTTTAAAAATTATCGATATGTTCATCAGGCTTATATATAGCCGGTGTGATCTCATATTGGCCCAGTCTCACGCTTTTATTAAAGAGATAATCAACCAGGGAGCCGAACCGGATATTGTGTCCTATTTTCCCAACAGCGCTGAAAAACTTTATCAGCCGGTTGTCGTGAAGAAAGATTCTGAAAAACGAAAACTAATGCCCGGGGGATTTTGCGTCACATTCGCGGGGAATATCGGCGCGGCCCAGGATTTTGAAACCATTTTAGGCGCGGCGGAGATTTTGAAAAACAACGATCAAATCAACTGGGTGATTCTCGGGATGGGCCGGATGTTTTCATGGGTTGAGTCCCAGGTGGAAAAGCGGGGGCTGGAAAAAAATGTGCGTCTTCTGGGAAGACGCCCTATGGAGACAATGCCCGAATTTTTTGCGCTGTCAGACGCTCTTTTGGCGATACTCAAAAAGGAGCCTATTTTTGCTTTTACCATTCCTGGAAAAATTCAGTCCTATCTTGCCTGCGCGAAACCAGTGATAGTCGCCATGGAAGGAGAGGGCGCGCGGATAGTAACAGAATCCGGGGCCGGTTTTGCATGTCCTCCCGAGAATCCGAAATCCTTGGCCATGGCGGTTTTAAAAATGTCTAATTTGAGTGATGTTGAGCGAAAAAAAATGGGGCGAAAGGGAAGAAAATATTTTAATGAACATTTTGAGCCAAACAATCTGTTAAAACGATTGGAAACTTGGATGAGTGAATTAAAAAGATGACATTTACACCATTCGCCTCAAATTCTCAAATTGATAAGAACCAAATTTAACCAAAAGGATTCATGAGCAACCAGAAATCAATAAATTATATCTTCCCAATTTCATATATGTCCATCACCCAATCCATGATCGCCATGGTGATAGGCTTAAGCATATTCGGAAAATCAGAGCTGGCCGCTGAAATCGCGGTTGTGCACGGCGCGACTCTCGCGACTTTTTACGCTTTTTCAGGGAATTTCAGAAATATCATCCTTTATGGAAAAGGACAAGTCTCCTTGCCGATGATGCTGTTTTCCAGATTGATCATTCTGATTCCTCTGGCGGCCCTGGCTTATTTCATGTGCATGTTTCTGGCAGGCATTGATCATGCCCTGGCGCTGGTTTTGGTTGTCAGAAGATGCGTTGAATGGATCAATGAAGTCCATTTATGCCGCGTTGAAGTTCAAAAAGATGAAAAGTTCGCCTTGATATTTTTAACGCTTCAGGCGGTTTCACTGTTAACCGCTTTTGGATTAATATTAATAGATGAAAAATACGCCATAGCCGCGTTGAGTGTCTGGGCGTTTCTCCCTCTCTTATTCAGCCTTCGTTTTATTGTTTTTGAAAAGATGCCTCCGTTGAAAGAAATCGGAAAGGCATTATCCACGACGCTTCCGCATTTCGGGTCCACCGCGATTATCGGATTTTCACTGTTCATGTTTCGTCTTATTATTTTTTTGCTTACGGACAAAACAATGGCCGGGGATATTTTTGGCGCCATCGCTGTGGGAAGTTTTATGGGGTCATCCTTTGCCAATGTTTTGGGCCCAAGCATCGCATTGCATGAAGAACGCACCGGCGCCAGATATTTTCCGCCATTTATTAAAACCGCCATCTGCTTTATTCTTTTCATCGGCCTTTTTCTTGTGACCGCCTCATTTTTCCAGCTCTCTTTTCTTGAATTGACGGGGAAAAAATATTTTTTCTGGACGACAGCCGGTTTTTCTCTGGTCGGGGGCGTGATCATGATAAAGGCGCAAAGCATAAAACTGGCGTTATTAAAGCATTACGAAAATGCGGATATTTTCGGGCCGGATATGCTGATCCATATCCTTCTTGTGGCATCCATCCCATGTCTCTATTTTACAGGCGGGGTCAAGTCTTTTTCCTTATTGTATTTGATCAACTCCGTTTTATCTCTGCTTTTTTATATGAGCGCAAAACGTTTTATTAAAGACAATGAAAGCGCCATGCTTCTGGGGGTTTCCGACGCTCATATAAAATTTGGAATCTCGTTTTTGTTGATTTTTCCTCTTTTTTTCCAGTTATCCGGGCGTATTTTTCACACTTCCGAACTTGTGCTGAATTCCGATGCGATCATTACCCAGGTGCCATTGCCTATTTCAATCATTGCTTGCTATGCAGGGCTTTTGGCGCTGGGGCGGTACAAAAAAGCATACATGTCTATGACGGTTATTTTTCTGTTGTTTGTCTTAACTGTTTTGACAACCATCATTGCGTCCAACGGGCAAATAGCTGTGGAGCGTTATAAGTTTCTTTTGCTTTTTCAATATATGCTCCCTTGTTTTGCTTTGCCTCTTGGGCAGCTCTTCGAAAGCGAAAAAAACGGAAAACTGATTGTGGAAAAGGCTTTTTTTTTCACTATTTTGATCATTGTCCCTTTGCAGCTTTTGTCAACCTGGATTTCAGGAACAATCAGACTGGATCACTCGGTATTTTTTTTCAGCATTTACCAGCACTGGGAGTTTGTTCCCGTGATATTGGTTAGTTGTTTTTTAGTCTCATTGTTCTCCCTTTGGGAATATCCGGGTTATCGCAAAGGGTTTTTTATCATGATTCCTTTGGTTGAAATATATGCCGCCGCAAGTTGTTCCATGTTGGCATTTTTTATTGCAACCGCCGGTTTGACCACATTTATCTTGTTTCGTTTTATAAGATATGGAGACAAAAAAATAATTGTGGCGCTATTGTGTTTTCTTATCCCCGTAGCCGGTTATTTTTATTCCGCTAGAAGCGACTTCCACTTTACTCAAAAATATGGCTTTTTAAAGGAAGTAAAAGAAAATTTTTTTTCCGGCAATAAAATATCTTTAAATAAAAAAATTTTGCCAACCAACCTCAATGACCGTTTTAGAGACTGGGAATTATACAGCGATTCAATCATGACTGATGGCAAAACTTTTTTACTGGGGAATAACAAACCGTTTGATCGCGCCCTGGCCACCAGCGCTCACAATTTTTTTCTTGATTTTATTTATAATTTCGGTTTTTTAGCTATTCTCCCGATATTTTTCCTGGTCGGGTATTCATTGCTCCTGGCATTTAAGCTCAGGGGGCATATTTTTAAATCGCAAAGACTTCTCGGCCTATGCATGGTGGTCTTTTTTTTGATATTGGTGGACAACAATTTCAAAGCCACATTCAGGCAGCCTTATCCCGGAATTTTGATTTTTTTCCTTTGGGGACTTCTTTTAAACCGCTTGATGACCTTGAAAAGAAAGATCGCCCTTTGACCCATATGCGTCATATTCTTGTGACAGGCGCCACTGGTTTTATTGGCCGGCCTCTTTGCGAAAAGCTCCTGGAAAAAGGATTTCGGGTCAGGGGAACCACAAGATCTGTAAAAAAATTAAAAAACGAATCAGGGGATGTGGATATTTTTGATGTCGGATCAATTGACCACACCACTGATTGGTCCGAGGTTATGGATGGCATAGACGCAGTGTTCCATCTGGCCGCCAGGGTCCATGTCATGGACGATCAGGATAAAGATTCTCTCATGGAATTCCGGAAAACAAATGTCGCGGGCGCCAGGAAAATGGCGGAAGACGCGGCCTCCGCCGGAGTCAGACGAATCGTGTTTCTCAGCTCCATCAAAGTCAATGGGGAGGGCCGGTCGGCCCCCTATACGGAAAAAGACCCGGCGAACCCACTGGACCCTTACGGCGTCAGCAAATGGGAGGCGGAGCGTGAGCTGAAAAAAATCGGGCGTCGAAGCGGCATGGAAACGGTGATTCTCCGCACTCCTTTGGTGTATGGGCCCGGGGTCAAAGCCAATTTTCTAAATCTTTTAAAGGCGCTGGACTCAAAGATTCCCATACCGTTTAAAAATGTTCAAAACAGGCGAAGCCTGATCTATGTGGGCAACCTGGTGGATGGTCTTCTAACATGTCTGAAAAGCCCCAAAGCCGCCGGAAAAACGTTTTTGATATGCGACGGCCGCGATGTCTCAACGCCCGGTCTGATGAAAATGATGGCTTCGGCCCTGGGGAAGCCGGCCCGTTTGTTTCCGTTCCCGGTCTCTTTCATCCGATGGGTGGCGGGAATTTTGGGAAAGTCCGAAGCCATTGAAAAGCTCTGCGGATCCCTTTCCGTCGACAGTTCCAAAATACGAAAAGAGCTGGGATGGCGCCCGCCGCATGATATGGAAGAGGGAATCCGGCAAACCGCTATCTGGCATCTGAGCTCGGGGGGAAAAAAACGTCCGGGCGGAAAATTCCACGCTCTTTTGAATGGGTGGATGAGATGAAAAAAGCCTTTGACGTCGCGGTGTCCGGGGCGTTTTGGATTTTGGGCTCCTTTCCCATCCTGGTCATCGCCATGGTGGTGAAGGCCTCCTCCCGGGGCCCCGTTCTGTACTGGTCGGATCGGGTGGGAAAAGACAATCGGATTTTCAGGATGCCCAAATTCAGGACCATGAGGGTGGACGCCCCGGTGGTGGCCACCCATCTTATGACGGACCCGGACCGATACTTCACGCCCGCCGGATCTTTTTTGCGAAGAACCAGCCTGGACGAGCTGCCCCAACTCTACAGCGTGTTAAAGGGCGATATGAGCATGGTGGGGCCAAGGCCGGCTCTTTTCAACCAGTATGATCTCATCGGGCTCAGAACCCGAAAAGGGATCCATCGACTGCTTCCAGGGATCACCGGCTGGGCCCAGATCAACGGCCGGGATGATCTTCCCATTCCGGAAAAGGTGGAGTTGGACAACGATTACCTCAGGCGGCGGTCCTTCGGGTTTGATGTGAAAATTTTTTTGGAGACTTTTAAAAAGGTGGCGAACAGGCAGGACGTTTCCCACTGACGTCCGGAAAAGCGATCCTATGGGGAGGTTTTAGAGCGATAAGATGAGAAAAAAAATTTTCCGCCATAATTTTTGGGTGGTGCTGGCCATGGATATCTTTCTGGTGTCGGCCTCGCTGTTCATCGCCCACATGGTTCGTTTTGATTTCCATGTCCCGGAGCCGTACCGCACCCTGTTTTTTCAAATACTGCCCCCGGTCATCGCCATCAAAACGCTCTGCTTTTATTTTTTTAATCTCTACCGGGGCATGTGGCGCTACACCAGCATCTCGGACATGCTCAACATTATCAAAGCCTCCGGCGTCAGTTCTTTGATTGTCATCGCTTTTATTTTGTTCAGCGCCCGTTTCGAAGGGTTCTCCCGCTCCGTTTTCATCATTGACCTTTTTTTCACCATTTTTCTCATTTCCGCCTTTCGCCTGTCCATTCGGTTTTATTATGAAAACGCGGATTCCGATTCACGAAAAAATTCCCTGTCCGGGTTTGGATGGCTTCAAAGAAGGAAAAAGCGGGAAGGGAAAAACCTTATTATCATCGGGGCCGGCGATTACGGGGAGAAGATATGCCGGGAAATACGCAACAACCCGTCTTTGAATTACAATGTGGCGGGTTTTCTGGATGACGACCCGGGCAAAATCGGCATGACCATCCATGGCATCCCGGTTATCGGAAAAACAGACGACATCCTCTCCGTCATCCGGAAAACCCGGGCCGAGGAAGCGCTCATCGCCCTGTCGTCGGCCGACGCCGCCCAGATCAGGAAAACGGTGAAATTGTGCAAAGAAAGCGGCATTGAGTTTAAAACCGTGCCCGGCTACGGCGAGCTGATCAATGGCCGGGTGACCGTGGACGCCATCCGGGAAGTGGAATACCGGGACCTTCTGGGACGGGATATCATTGAGATGGAAACCGATAAAATCGGGGCGTATCTCAAAAACAAGACCATTCTGGTCACGGGCGCCGGGGGCTCCATCGGATCTGAGCTGTGCCGCCAGATCTGCCGTTTCAAACCCGCCAGGATCATCCTGTATGAAAGAGCCGAAACCCCTTTGTATGAAATCGAGATGGAGCTGACCCATTTCCTGGGACATAATGACATTCAAATTATCCCGGAGCTGGGGGATGTCCGGGATCCGGATCACCTGGACAGGGTGTTTTCACTGATGAGACCCCGGGCGGTTTTTCACGCCGCCGCCTACAAACACGTCCCCATGCTGGAGCGCCATCCCTTCAAAGCGGTTGAAAACAATATCATGGGCACCCGGAATGTGTCTGAGGCGGCGGCCCGGCATAAAATCGAGCGTTTTGTCCTGGTGTCCACCGACAAGGCCGTTCGCCCCGCCAATATCATGGGGGCCTCCAAACGGATCGCGGAGATGTATGTGGAGTCCCTGGGCGCCCAAAAGGGCATGAGCGCCCAGTTTATCACGGTTCGATTCGGCAATGTGGCGGGAAGTGTGGGCAGCGTCATTCCTCTTTTTAAAAAACAGATCCAAAATGGCGGTCCGGTCACGGTGACCCATCCCGACGTCACCCGTTTTTTCATGACCATCCCTGAGGCCGCGCAGTTAATTCTTCAAGCCGGCGCCATGGGAAGGGAGGGGGAGATATTCCTTCTGGAAATGGGACGCCCCATTAAAATCGCCGACATGGCCAGGGACCTGATTTCACTCTCGGGATTCGAACCTGATGTGGACATCAAAATCGAATACACGGGGTTAAGGCCAGGGGAGAAGCTCTACGAGGAGCTGATCACCGATGGAGAGGGGGTCCTGCCCACCTACCACGATAAAATCATGGTCTTAAAGGGAAAGGCCCCGGATATGGAGGAGATCGCCGGCCATATCAAAGAATTGTCCGATCTGGCGAAGAGCCATGAATCGGATGAGATCCGGCGAAAGCTCCGGGAAGTGGTTCCGGAATATATTCCAAACGGCCGGGATTCGCGTTGATGGACTCCGATCCCGTCATATCCATATCCATTGTCAGTCACGGACATGGCGTCATGGTCGCGGCGCTTTTGGGCGATCTGGAAGCATGCGCCCCCCCATCCATTGAGGTAATTTTAACCCTTAACGTCCAGGAAACCCTGTCCTTTTCCCCGAAGGATTTCAGCTTCCCCGTGACTCTGATCGCCAATGAAAGGCCCAAAGGATTCGGCGCCAATCACAACCAGGCGTTTTGCCATGCCCGGGGCTTCTTTTTCTGCGCGCTGAATCCGGACATCCGGCTTGACCAAAATCCCTTTCCGGATCTCATGGACGCGCTTAACGACCCGGGGGACGGCGTCGCGGCGCCGCTTTTAAAAAACAGGAAAGGGGAATGGGATCAAAACGCCCGGAAATTTCCCACCCCGTGGACGCTTTTGAAAAAAATGATGGCGGGGGACCCCAAAGCCGATTACTCTCTTCGCTCAAAAACGATCCGCCCGGACTGGGTGTCCGGGGCGTTCATGCTGTTCCCGCGAAGCGTTTATCGGCGCGCCGGCGGGTTTGATGAAAGATACTTCCTGTACTATGAGGATGTGGATTTATGCCGCCGTCTTTGGCGTATGGGATTTCGGGTCCTTTTCCTCCCGCAGGTTTCAGCGGTTCATGACGCCCGGTATGACAGCCACCGCCATCCGCGGTTTTTAAAATGGCATACGTCAAGCGCGTGCCGTTTTTTTATGTCCAACCTTTTAGACGAGAGAGAGAAACGATGAGCGAGGATATCCAGACAGCGGCCGCCGCTGTTCATCAAAAATGGCCGGAGCGCCTGGACGCCGCGTGCCTGGTGTCAGGGGCGCTGGTCCCTTTGGGCATTGTCACGGGAAACATCGCCTTTGAGGCCATGGTGGCGCTCACCGGTTTGTTTTGGATCGCCCGTTCTGTGACGGCCCGGGAAAATCCTGTTTCCCGGATGGCCGGACATCCCCTGGTTCTTCCGTGGCTGCTGTGGCTGGGGGCGATTTTCATCAGTCTGGGGATCAACGGCCCGGGACATAAGGGATATATGCACGATATCGCTTTGATTCGCTATCCGCTCTTTCTAATCGCCGTCCTCGATGTGTCCGGAAGGCGTCCGGTCGCGAAATATCTGATCTACGGGCTTGGGGCCGGGGTGATCTGGGGCGCCTTAAACACCCTTCTGGCCTATGCCCTGGGATTCGACTTCCTGGGACGGGATTTGGTTCGGTACTCGCTCAAGCTTAAGGAGGCCTCCAGGATTTCGGCCTTTTCGGCCTACGCCTCCACCTTTTTTCTGTCATGGACGGTCTTTGACCGGGAGACGGGATCTAAAACCAGAAAAATCGCGGCGATCGTGGGATGCGCGGCGCTTTTGCTTCTGCTTCAGACCCATATCCGAACCTCCATTCTCGCGGCGGGCTTCGGCATGATGTTCGCCATGGCCTATATCGGCCGGAAGCGTTTTACCCCGTCTTCCGTTTTCTGGGGCGTTTCACTCGTTTTGTTTGTGACCATCTGCTTTTTTTTCGCAGGGAGCTTTTTTTCTTATTTGGCCCATATGCAAGATCCCGGACACCCGGTTTTATCCACGAATCTATCTTCGCTGCGCATCCGTTCTTATATCTGGCAGGTCACGCTGGCCATGTGGCTGGAAAATCCCGTCTTCGGGGTGGGGATATCCTCGTTTCAGGACGTGTATCGCGAAACGGCGTCCATGGTTCTGTCCGGGCTGAATATCCCGGAGGGCATGGCCGCCGGAATGACCGAGCAGACCCACGCCCACAATCTTTTCCTGATGCTGGCCGCCGGCACGGGAATTTTGGGGGTGGCCGCCTTTGCGTTTCTTTTTGTCAATATCATCCGGGGTGTTTTAAAAAACACGGCCGGGCATCGGGTCGGGTTTGTGGTGTGGCCCGGGGTGTTTTTTCTGATCGGCCTCACCGGTTTCAATATTTATCACAGCTGGTATCAGGCGCTGTTCGCCTATCTTGTGGCGATGATCGGCTGCGGCCTTGAAAGCGGCGAATGGAAACGGAGACCTCGGGTTTGAAACGCATGGACCCTGAAAAAAAATCCAGGAGAGGCGCCCGGGGGGGCGTTTCAAAAATCGAGGCGCTGCTTGACCGGGGGGTTTTGATTCCCCATCCTGAAAGCGTTTTTATTTCCGATGAGGTGGATGTGACGCGCATATCCGGTCAAGGGGTGGTTTTGTGGCCCGGGACACGGATCTGTGGCGAGAAGACTTTCATCGACAAAGGAGCCGGGATCGGGACCGAGGGCCCGGCCATGATTCAAGACTGCCAATTGGGCGCCAATGTCGAGCTGAAAAGCGGGTTTTATGAAAAATCCGTTTTTTTCAAAGATGTGTCCATGGGATGGGGGTCCCATGTCCGAAAGGGATGCCTCCTGGAGGAAGGCGTCAAAACCGCGCATGCCGTGGGCTTGAAGCAGACCATCCTTTTCCCGTTTGTCACCCTGGGGAGTCTGATCAATTTCTGCGACTGCCTGATGTCCGGGGGAACCGGCCCCCGTGACCACAGCGAGGTGGGCAGCGCCTATATTCATTTCAATTACACCCCCAACCAGGACAAGGCCACCCCGTCGCTTCTGGGGGACGCGCCCCGGGGGGTCATGCTGAATCAGCCCCCGATTTTCCTGGGAGGGCAGGGCGGGCTTGTGGGGCCGCGCCGCGTCGCCTTTGGAACCGTGGTCGCGGCGGGCTGTGTGCATCGGGTGGACGCGCTTGAGCCCCATTTTTTATTCACAGGGGAAAAAGGGAAGGGGAGGCGAATCAAAAGACGCCCCGGCCTTTATCCCGGCATAGGGGGTGTGGTCGAAAACAATTTTATCTACTTGGCCAATCTCATCGCTTTGACGCAATGGCACAGGCATGTCCGGTCTTTGTTTGTCTCAGACGACGCTTTCCCCCGGCCGCTTTTTTCCGGGGCCGCGCTGATCCTTCATATGGCCGTTGAGGAGAGATTGAAACGGTTGCGGGAACTGTTTGAAAAGGCGCCCCCGCTCAAAAAACACCTCCCCGAATGGGAAGAGATTGAGGGTTTTTTTATACATTTTAAAACCCCCGGGGAGACGAGGCGTCAGCGGGACCCTTTCCTTGAAAGAGTGGCGCCTTTGATCGGCCAATGGGGCAAAGACTACATCCGGGTCATCCAAAACCTGCCCGTCCATGTCTCGCGGCAGGGAACGGGCTGGCTTCAAGGCATTATCGACATGATTCAAAACAAAATGTCTGAGACGCTTCCGGGGCTCATATGAGACGCCTGTTTGGAACCGACGGCATTCGGGGCCCCTCCGGCCGATATCCCGTCACCGCTGAAATGGGGGTGAAAATCGGCATGGCGGCGGCCTTGTGGGTTCTGGAGCGCGAAAACCCGGAAGAGCCCCCCATGATTGTGGTGGGGCGGGACACCCGGCTCTCGGGCCGGATGCTGGAACACGCTCTGGCGGCGGGCATTTGCGCCATGGGGGTCCACGCCGGGCTTGTCGGGGCGCTGCCCACCCCGGGGGTGGCGCTCATGACCGCGTCCATGAAAGAGGCGGGGGCCGGAATCGTGATTTCCGCCTCCCACAACGTTTATTCGGACAATGGATTTAAATTTTTTGATCAGGATGGATTCAAGCTCACGGATGAAGTCGAGTTTGAAATTGAAAAAAAGATTCTGGATAAACACGCGGGCCGGTCTTTAGAAGAAAAAACGGACCCGGGCCGGGTCTTTTATATGGACGACGCGGTTGAAAAATACGCGGACTTTATTTGCGGCGACCCAAAACTGTCTTTGAAACAAACCCGAATCGTTCTGGATTGCGCCAACGGGGCCGCCTTTCAAAGCGCCGGGCGGGTTTTTTCCAGACTGGGGGCCGAGGTGGTCGATATCCTGGGCGTTCATCCGGACGGGAAAAATATCAATGAGGGATGCGGGTCCCAGAGCCCCGGGCGTCTGGCGCGCGCCGTGGTGGAAAAAAAAGCCGACGCGGGCCTCGCCTTTGACGGAGACGGGGACCGGGTGGTGGCCGTGGATGAAAAGGGGAATGTCCTCAGCGGGGATCAGGTCATCTGGATATGCGCCCGGGACCTTTTTAAACAGGCGGTTTCAAAAAAGGACCCCTCAAAAAAAAGCGCCCTTCAAAAAAATAAAGTCGTGGTCACCACCGTCATGAGCAACGCGGGCCTTGGCAGGGCCCTGGAAGGCATGGGCGTCCGGCATGTGGCGTCGAAAGTCGGAGACCGCCATGTGCTTGAGGAAATGCGAAGACAGGGGGCGGTTCTGGGAGGCGAGGATTCGGGGCATATCATTTTTTTGGACCGACACACCACCGGCGACGGCATCCTGGCGGGGGCGCGGCTTTTGAAGGCCATGTCAAACGCCGGACGTCCCCTGTCCGAGCTGGCCGGGGGCATGAGGATCTACCCCCAGTCCATGGTCAATGTGGAGGTGAGGGAAAAAATTCCTGTTGAAAACGTTCCCGCCATCGCCGATATCATTGAGAAAATTAAAAAAAAGCTCGGCCCGGAGGGACGAATCCTGGTTCGTTATTCCGGAACCGAGCCATGCATGCGAATTATGGCCCAGGGGCCTTCCAAAGAAGAAACCGACATGCGCTGCCGGGAAATAGCGGATATCGTTAAAAAAGAGATTGGGAAATAATGTCTCTAATCCCTGTCTCCAAAAATGTGAAGAAGCATCAAAAACAGGTTTATAAAATCCAGGTACAGGGTCAGCGCCCCGACGATGGCGCCTTTCCGAACCACCCCGGCCTCCAGGCCATGGGGCTGTGAAAGGGCCATTTCCTTGATTTTCTGGGTGTCGTAAGCCGTCAGCCCCACAAAGACCAACACGCCCACATAGCTGATGATGATCCCCATTCCGGAGCTTCGGACAAACATGTTCACCACCGACGCGATAATGATTCCGATCAGCCCCATCATCATGAAATGGCCCATGCTGGTGAGATCCCGCTTCGTGGACATCCCGAAGACGCTGGAAACAGCGAATGTGGCGGCGCATATAAAAAAGGTGGAGGCGATTGAAGAAGCCGTGTAAATCAAAAATATAAATGACAACGTCAAGCCGTTTAAACCCGCGTAAAGAACAAAAAGGCCCGTGGCCGCGGAAGGGCTCATTCTGTGGGCCTTTGACGCAAGGCTGAAGACAAGAATAAGCTCGCCGATGACAAGCCCGAAAAAAAGAATCGAGTTGCCGTGGATCAAACGCATAAGATATTCGCTTTGCGCCACATAAAGAGCGACCAAACCTGTGAGGGCCAGTCCCACAGCCATCCAGTTGTAGACGCTTCGGATAAATCCGTTCACCAAAAGGGACGCCTGGGTTTGAGACAGTTGGGCCGGCATGCGCTGCATGGAAAACCTCCTTGTGATTTAAATGGATTGTTATTCAATAATATAACGCCGCCGGACGGAATTTCAAGCGAAATAAAAAAATAAAAAACAAATGAAAGCGGAGCCACTGTTTGAAAGTTTGAAGGAACTCGCCGAAAAGCTGGGCGTCACGGTCGCCGAGCGCAACCTCGGGAAAGCCGGGGTCCGGGTCAAAAGCGGGCTGTGCGTCATCAAGGGCCGGGAGCATATCATCATTGACAAGTTTTTGACGCTGAGCAAAAAAAACGCCGTCATGGCCCGGCTTCTGTCTGAGAAGGACTGCGACTCGGTGTATGCGCGCCCCGCAGTCCGGGAGTTTTTAAATAAACATCGCTCCGGCGGCTGAGATTTTATAAAGTTTACATAATATGTCTTATCGGACAAAGAATAATAAAAAAGCAAGGGCGGCGAAATGAGTTCCGCGACATCGACGCCGGCCGGGATTTTAACGGTTTCCCAGCTCACCTCCGGGATCAAGGGAATTTTGGAGCGGGAGTTTGACGTGGTCTGGGTGACCGGCGAAATCTCCAATTTCGCCCGGCCGCCCTCAGGGCATTTTTATTTCACCCTGAAAGACTCCGCCGCCCGCATCGGCGCCGTGATGTTCAAAGGCCGGGGCCGGGGCCTGAAATTCATGCCGGAAGACGGCATGAGCGTGGTGGGCATGGGGCGAGTCAGCGTGTATGAGCCCCGCGGCGTTTACCAGATCATTTTTGAATACCTGGAGCCCGAGGGTTTCGGGGCCTTGCAGAAAGCCTTTGAGCAGCTTAAGGAAAAATTGTTCAAAGAGGGCCTGTTTGACGAAGCGCGCAAAAAAAACCTTCCCTTCCTGCCCCGCAAAGTCAGCGTCATCACCTCGCCTTCCGGCGCCGTGGTCCATGATATTTTGAAAGTCGCATTCAGGCGCTTTCCCAATCTCCACGTGGAAATCGTCCCGGTCCGGGTCCAGGGCCACGGGGCCGCGGGGGATATGGTCTCGGCCATTTCCATGGTCAATCAAAGGGGGGATTCGGATGTCATCATCATCGCCCGGGGGGGCGGCTCTTTGGAGGATCTGTTTCCCTTCAATTCCGAGGAGCTGGCCCGGGCCATTCACGCCTCTGACATTCCGGTGGCGTCCGCCGTCGGGCATGAGACCGATTTCACCATCGCGGATATGGCCGCCGATCTGAGGGCCCCCACCCCGTCGGCCGCCGCCGAGATGATCGTCCCGGTCAAAGACCATTTAAAACAGGCGCTGGATCAATCTTATTTTGATTTGAAATCCGTCATGCTCGACCGGCTCGACCGGGACGCCCGGCGATTGGGGGAGCTGGGCAAACGGCTGTCAAGCCCTGAAAAAAAGGTTCAGGACCGGCGTTTGAGAACAGACGAGACGACCCGGCGTCTGATCCGGGGCGCCCGGCTGTCGATCCATGGAAAAAAAGAGCGTTTTTTATTTTTGAAAAAAATTTTATACGCAAAAAATCCATTGGGTTATGTGGAAAAACTTCGACTCGAAATTGAGCGATTGACAGCCGGCCTCTCCCACGCTTTTGAAACCATCCAGGCGCGAAAAAAATCCGGTTTCGGGGAAATGTCGGCCCGGCTGGGGGCGCTGGACCCTTTGGGGATTTTGCGGCGGGGATACAGCATCGCGCGAACCGTCCCCGATGGGGAGATTATCAAAGACCCGTCCCGGACGGCGCCCGGCCGGGACATTGAGGTGATTGTGGAAAAAGGCGTTCTTGTGTCCCGGGTTCTCAAAACCTCAAAATCAGAAAGGATCGATTGAAATGGCCCAGAAAACCTTTGAGAAATCCATGGAGCGGCTGGAGCAAATCGTCGCCGAACTGGAAAATGGGGACATTCCCCTTGAAAAGGCCTTGAAAAAATTTGAGGAAGGCGTCAAACTGTCCAAGTTCTGCTCACAGAAACTGGATGAAACGGAACAAAAAGTGACGGCCCTTTTAAAAGATGAGGCGGGCGGCGTGTCTGAAAAACCCTTTGGCCCGGGGACTGACCGGGACATTTTTCAAACGCCTTCGGAGCGCCATGACTCCCAGGATTGATTTGGCCTTTGATTTAGACGCTTATATCGATAAAAATAAAAAAGTTATCGATAAAAGACTCATTTTGATCCTTAAGGAAATTTCCGGACCGGGGCTGGCGCGCTCGGCCATGGAGCACTCTGTGACGGCCGGGGGAAAGCGACTCCGGCCCATTTTATGCGTCGCCGCCTTTGAGGCGGTGGCCGAAGAAAACGTTCCGGACCTCCTTGGGCGTCATCCGGCCCTTCTGGACACGGCGTGCGCCATTGAAATGATCCACACCTATTCCCTGGTTCATGACGACCTCCCGGCCATGGACGATGATGATTTGAGAAGGGGAAAGCCGTCGTGCCACGCGGCATTCGGCGAGGCCGCGGCCATCCTGGCCGGGGACGCGCTTTTGACCCATGCCTTCGAGGTCCTGTCTTCGGCGAACGGCGCCCCGGGGGAGATTCGCCTGGAGATCATTCGCCTCATGGCCCGGGCCGCCGGCTCAAGGGGGATGATCCAGGGCCAGATTCTGGACATCCAGGGGGAGAGCCGAACCCTTTCCCTGGATGAGACAGAGCGCGTTCACCGCCTGAAAACCGGCGCCATGATCGAGGCGGCGGTGGGCTGCGGCGCCCTGCTTGGGGGGGGGAGCGCCGGTGAGCGGGCGCGTTTGAGACGTTACGCGTCAAAAATCGGGCTTGCCTTTCAGGTGACGGATGATATACTGAATGTGACGGGGGACCCCTGTGAAATGGGCAAACCTGCCGGATCCGATGAAAAACGGAACAAAAGCGCCTACCCGTCTTTGATGGGAATTGAAAAAGCCAAAGACCTCTCCCGCCGTCTGGTGGACGACGCGCTTGGGGCGATTCGCGATTTTGACGCCCGATCAGACCCTTTGAGGGCGGTGGCCCGGCGCGTCATTGAACGAAACAAATGAGGGCGCCCCCTGTTTAAAGTCCCCTGAACCCTGCATTTTAACACGCATAAAACAAAAACGGATAAAACAAAAATTGAGCCTGCTTAAAACCATCCATTCTCCGAAAGATTTGAAGGCCCTTTCGGAAAAGGAGCTTCCCCTCCTGGCCGAAGAGATTCGCGATGTCATCATCCATGTGGTGTCCAAAAACGGCGGCCACCTGGCCTCCAGCCTGGGCGCCGTGGAGCTTGCCATCGCCATTCATTATGTGTTTGACACCCCGAACGACCGGATTGTCTGGGACGTGGGGCATCAGACCTATGCCCATAAAATTTTGACCGGACGAAAAGACCGATTCGACACCATCCGGACCTTTGGAGGTTTGAGCGGTTTCACCCGGATGAGCGAAAGCCCCTACGACG
Source organism: Candidatus Desulfarcum epimagneticum (assembly GCA_900659855.1). Lineage (NCBI taxonomy): Bacteria > Pseudomonadati > Thermodesulfobacteriota > Desulfobacteria > Desulfobacterales > Desulfobacteraceae > Candidatus Desulfarcum > Candidatus Desulfarcum epimagneticum. Next base: position 31,857 of record CAACVI010000034.1, on the reverse strand, counting down.
CCTTTTCCACGGGACACAGCAGCACATCCATATCGGCGGGGTTAGGGATGGCGGTGGCCGACAGCCTGAATGGAAGCGACTCCAGGACGGTGGCGGTGATCGGCGACGGATCCATGACCGCCGGCATGGCCTACGAGGCCCTGAACCAGGCCGGCGACATCCATCAGGACAAACCCTTCACCGTGATTTTAAACGACAATGAGATGTCCATCGCCCACAATGTCGGGGCGCTGTCCTCCATCCTGAGCCGCGCTTTTTCCAAAAAAAGCCTTCAGTCGTTGAAAAAAAACATGGGGGATCTTTTAAAATCCGTTCCCAAAATCGGGGACGATATTTACCAGATGGTCAAAAGAAGCGAGGACGCCTTTAAAACCTTTGTCACGCCGGGCATGATTTTCCAGGCGTTTAATTTTGATTATTTCGGCCCTGTCAAAGGCCACAACCTGAAGCGTCTCATTGAGATTTTAAAAAACATCAAGGACCTGGACCGGCCCGTTCTGCTGCATGTGCTGACCAAAAAAGGAAAAGGGTACCCGCCGTCTGAAAAAAACCCCGTCTATTACCATGGGGTGGGATGCTTTGATGTGGAAACGGGGAACTCATTGTGTCCAAAGGATGAGCCCCCCTCTTACACGGATGTGTTTGGAAAGACCCTTTCGGAAATGGCGGAAAAGGACCGGCGCATTGTGGCCCTCACGGCGGCCATGCCCGAGGGAACCGGTTTGTCCGAATTCGCCGAAACCCATCCGGACCGCTTTTTCGATGTGGGCATCGCCGAGCAGCACTGCGTGACCTTTGCCGCCGGCATGGCCGCCCGGGGCCTTAAGCCGGTGGTGGCCATTTATTCCACCTTTCTCCAGCGTTCCTATGACCAGATTCTTCATGACGTCTGCCTGGAGGGCCTTGGCGTTGTGTTCGCCCTGGACCGGGGGGGAATTGTGGGGGAAGACGGCCCCACCCATCACGGTCTGTTCGATATCTCGTATTTAAGAACCCTTCCGAATATGGTTCTGATGGCGCCCAAGGATGAAAACGAGCTGCGGCGCATGATGGCCGCCGCCCTGGCCCATGACGGCCCCGTCGCCATTCGATACCCCCGGGGGCCCGGGATCGGCGTCCCCCTGGATGAGAGCCCTTCCCCGGTTCCCATGGGAAAAGGGGAAATTCTAAAAGAAGGAGACGACCTTCTGATTCTGGCCATTGGACACATGGTTCCCGCCGCTGTCGCGGCGTGGGAAGTCCTTTTAAAACAGGGGGTTTCCGTGACCGTGGTCAACTGCCGCTTTGTCAAACCCCTGGATTCCCGACTCATCGGGGCCCTGGCCGAAAAAATTCCCCGGGTCATGACCGTGGAAGAACACATGATTCATGGGGGCTTCGGAAGCGCCGTTCTGGAGTTCCTGGCCCATGAGGGAATCCGGCCCCGCGCCTTTACGGCATTAGGCATCCGGGACGTGTTTGTGGAGCACGGCTCCCAATCCGTTTTAAGGGCCAAATACGGGCTTGACACGGACGGGATCGCGAACGCGGCCATGCGTCTGATGAAAAAATGAAAAAACGCCTGGACCTGCTCATCCTGGAAAAAGGTCTGGCCGGGACCCGGCGGCGGGCCCAGTCCCTGATCATGGCCGGGAAAGTTCGGGTCAACGACCGCCCGGCGGATAAACCCGGGGCGTCTGTGGACGCCGGCGCGTCTATTGTCGTCAAAGAGAAGGATTTTCCATACGTGGGCCGCGGGGGCGTCAAACTCGAAAAGGCCCTGAAACATTTCAAAATGGACGTTTCGGAGGCCGTGTGCCTGGATGTGGGCGCCTCCACCGGGGGGTTCACCGACTGTCTGCTTCAAAACGGCGCGTCGCGGGTGTTCGCGGTGGATGTGGGCTATGGACAGCTCGCCTGGAAACTGAGACAGGATCCCCGGGTCGTGGTGATTGAGCGGACCAATATCCGCCACATGGCCCCGGACGCCCTCCCCTCCCCCGCGGACCTGGCTGTGATTGACGTGTCTTTTATTTCCCTTAAAATCGTGGTTCCGGCGGCGCTGAAATTCCTGAAGGATGAAGGCCGGATCATCGCTTTGATCAAACCCCAGTTTGAGGCGGGAAGGAAAAATGTGGGCAAAGGCGGGGTGGTGAGAGACCCGGCCGTCCATGACCAAGTGATACAAGATCTTCTTGATTTTTTTAAAGAAAAAAACCTTTCATGCCTGCCCGTGACGGATTCCCCGATACTCGGCCCCAAGGGGAACAAAGAATTTTTGGCGCTCATGAAAAAGCCCGGATGATTTTCTTTTTTTCTTGATTTTTGTCTTTAATCATTGTAATGATTATCAATTTGGCCACAGTGATTTTTCCATTAACCAAACAACAGACGTTTCCCCGGCCTCGGGGAAAAGGAATGGCGCAAGGAATTTTAAATGACTGAAAAAACTAAAGAATTAAGAAACATTGCTCTGGTTGGACATGGGGGATCGGGAAAAACATCATTGGCTGAGGCCATGTTCTACAAGGCCGGGGCCACCAATCGGCTGGGACGCGTTGAGGATGGCAACACCGTGATGGATTTTGAGCCGGAGGAGCTGAAACGGCTTTCCAGTTTGAGCAGCGGATTTTTTCAATATGAATGGAAAAACCGCTCCATCAGCGTCATCGACACCCCGGGAGACCAGAATTTTTTTTCAGACACCAAAAATTGCCTCCAGGCGGCCGACAGCGTCGTGGTGGTCATCGACGCGGTTGATGGAATCAAGGTGCAGACGGAGCAGGCATGGGAATTCGCCGACGAATTCGGGCTGCCGCGCCTGATCTTCATCAACAAGCTTGACCGGGAGCGGGCCGATTTCACGCGCGCGCTTAATGAGGCGGTGGAATTATTCAAGCCCAAACCCATCATCGTCCAGCTTCCCATCGGCGCCGAGCAGGATTTCAAGGGCATTGTGGATCTTATCTCCATGAAGGCCTATGTGTATGACGCCGATGGAAACGCCTCCGCCGGCGACATCCCCGCCGACATGATGGAAACGGCGGAAACAGAGCGGGAAAATTTCATTGAGAACGTCACCGAGGCCGACGATGATTTGATGGAAAAATATCTCGAGGGCGAGTCTCTTTCCGATGAGGAGATTCACTCGGCCCTGAAAAACGGCATTTTGTCCCGGGTTTTCGCCCCTGTGCTGTGCGGCTCGGCCACGAAAAACATCGGCGTGGATGTGTTCGCCGATTTCATCGCGGCCTGCATGCCCTCCCCCATCGAAAGAGGGGGCATGAAGGGCGCCGATCCGGATTCCGAAGACGCGCTTGAGCGAAGCCCGGACCCCGACGAGCCGTTTTCGGCCTTTGTGTTCAAAACAGTGGCCGACCCTTACGCGGGGCGTCTGTCCATATTCAGGGTCGTTTCCGGAAGCTTAAACAGCGACGGCGGTTTTTACAACCCAAACAAGGAAGCCAGGGAGCGTTTCAACCAGCTTCTGACCATCGCAGGAAAAGAGCAGAAGCCCGCCCAGGGCGCCGGGCCGGGGGCCATTGTGGCGGTGGCGAAACTGAAAAAAACCGCCACCGGGGACACCCTGTGCGATGAGGGCGCCAAAATCATTTACCAAAGCCCCGAGCCTCTTCCGAGTCTCATTTCCTTCTCCCTGGAGTCCAAGGCTTCGGGGGACGAGGACAAGATTTTTATCTCCCTCACCAAGCTTCTGGAAGAGGACGCCTCTTTGAAACTCACCCGGAACTCCGAAACCAAGGAAATCCTTCTTTCCGGGCTGGGGCAGGTTCACATTGAGGCCACCATTGAAAAGCTGAGACGAAAATACAATGTGGATGTGAATCTCAACACCCCGAAGATTCCCTACCGGGAAACCATTAAGAAAAAGGTCCGGGTCCAGGGAAAACATAAAAAACAGTCCGGCGGACATGGACAGTATGGGGACTGCTGGATCCAGATGGAACCCATGGCCCGGGGAAAAGGGTTTGAATTCGTGGACGCCATTGTGGGCGGCGCCATACCCCGGACCTATATACCGGCCGTGGAAAAAGGCATCCTGGAAGCGTCAAGCAAGGGCGTGCTGGCGGGTTTCAAATGCATCGACTTCAAAGTCACCCTGGACGACGGCACCTTTCACGCGGTGGACTCATCTGAAATGGCTTTTAAAATCGCAGGGTCCCTGGCCTTTAAAAAGGCGGCCCTGGATGCCTCGCCGGTTCTTCTGGAGCCCATCATGAAAGTGGCCATCACCACCCCGGATGAGTTCATGGGCGACATCATGGGAGATCTCAACAGCCGGCGGGGCCGGGTGCTGGGAATGGACACCAAGGGAAAAAAACAGGTGATCAACGCCCATGTGCCCATGTCGGAGTTTCTCACATACGCGCCGGACCTCAACTCCATGACAGGCGGACGGGGCTCGTTCACCATGGAATTCGCCCGTTATGACGAAACCCCGGCCCAGATCGCTGAAAAAATCGTGGAAGAGATTCAAAAGGAAAAAGAATCGTCATAACCCGCGTGTGAAAAATCTTTGGACGGCGTCGCAAAAGCCCGACACGGGCGGATCGAAATTTTGCGGCGCCGTCATCAATCCAGCCCGCAGTGAAAAACGGCGCTGTCATCCAGCATTTTTGAAAGCCCTCCCCTCTCCCCCGGAACAAACCCCAGCGCGTTTTCCCACACCTCGTCGTCCTCCATGCAGAAATACACCTGAACGCCGGGGGCCCTTTCTTTGATCCATCCGACCATCTTTCGATACATTTCCATCCGGAGCGGTTTGAAATACCGCATCTTGCCGTCCATTCCCGTCACAAATTCCCCATAGACTATTTTGGATTCCGGAAACCGTGTTTGAATGATTTTTTTCAAAGACGGCATGAATCGAAAGGCGCCCACGCTGATCCACACCACGCTGTCCGGCGGAACGCGGTCAAACATTTTTTTCACCACGTCCCGGTAGTCCTTTTCCCATCCGTCGTAAATGATCATGGGGTCAAAATGAAAGGCGACGGGATATCCCCAGGAGCGGCATTTCGCCGCCGCCTCAAGCCTCGCGTCCAAAGGGGCGGTCCCCCTTTCCTCGGACCGGATGACCGGCTCGGCGTTCAAGGACCACGCCATGATGGTTTTTTGGTTGTGGCGGACGTCTTTGAGCCCCTCCACCGAGGCGGTCTTGGTTTTCAGCTCCAAAACCGCGTGGGACTGGCTGGAAAAGGCCTTTGAAAGCCGGGCGGAGATATTCGTCCATTTGTCCCATATCAGGCTGTCGGTGAACTCCCCGGTTCCCAGGCGGCGGCTTTTTTTTTGGGCGAAAAAACGGTCCAGCTCGTCAAAGAGGTCGCGATGGTTGACAAAATAAGTCAGGGCCGGGGGGTGAAAATAGGCCTGAAGGATGCAGTAGGCGCAATCCATCACACAATAGGAGCCGATGTGCAGGATTTGGTATCCGCAGCAGGTGTAATGGCTTGTGCCGGGGCATTCTTTGATAAAGGCGCCTTTGTTTTTCGAAAGCAGAAGACGCCTTTTTCCCTCCAGAACGCGGTCCCCCGGGAATCGGGACAATTCATCAAAAAACCGCCCCGCGTCGCCGATGGTTTGATGGGGGGCGCCGATTTTTGAAAGAATCGACGCCGTCTCCGGCTCGACGGCCGCGCTTTCTTCCACGCGCGCGCGCTTGATTACGCCCACAGTCCCCTTCCTTTTTTCATATCATGTTGGTTCCCATAAAATCCATTCCAAGGGTGGACTGGCACTGGACAATGCGCTTGAATATTTCCTTGAGCATGGTCTGCTCAATGCGGGAAATCTCTTTGGGGTTGATATAATTATGGGGTTTTTTTCCCTCGTCCATGATGGTTTTAATCTGGGTGACAAAACGAAGCCGCATCAAAAAGCGGTATGACTTGGATATCTCGTTGTAATCATGCCGGGACAGGACCTTTTTTTTAAACAGCTCCTCCAGACGCCCCAGGGTGTTGGTCTCCTCAATCCCGTTTTTCAGCGCGTACACCCGGGCAAAATCCACAATGGGCATCATGGCGCCTTTGATGTCGAACTTGTTTCGATGCTCGCCTTTGGATTCCACCACAAAATTTCTGAAAAATCCCAGCGGGGGTTTGAAATGAAGGGCGTTTTCGGTCAGGTGCCTGAAAAAACCCGCCCATCCCTTGAGAGAATGAAAAAGGAACTTTCTCAACTCGGCGATTAAATCCGCGTCTCCGTATCCCGAACGGAAATCGAAGAAAATGCTGGCCAGAAGAAGCGCCTCGGGCTTGGCGGTGTATATCCATTTGGAAAAATACTCTTTCCACGTGGACATGGGGGCGTTCCATTTGGGGTTTTGGGCCATGATGCCCCCGGGGCAGAAGTCATAGCCGGCCTGATCCAGCCATCCGCACACCTTTTCCCCCAGTGTTAAAAAGTAGTCCCGGACCCTTTCTTCGGACTCCCTGGGCACATCTTCGTAAATAATGGCGTTGTCCTGGTCGGTTTTAAGGGTCTGCTCTTTTCTCCCCTCGCTGCCCATGATCATAAAAACGAATCTCGCGGGGGGCTCTCCCAGCTCGTCTATGGCGAACTGGATGCATTTTTCCAAAATGGCGTCGGACAGGGTGGTGATGAGCCGGTTGATGTTTTCAGGCTCGGCGCCGCTTTTAATCAGGCTGCTGATCATCCCGGGAAGACGGGCGTGCTTATCGAATATGAGGCGGATGTCATCGGCCTCATTGATCTGCCGCATGAGCATAAGGGGCGATTCGGTCTGGGCCGCCAGAAGATTCTGGTTGGTGACCACGCCGCAGACCCGGTCTTTGTGATCCGTCACCGCCAGGCGCTTGATGTTTCGCTTCATCATTTTGATCAGGGCCTCAAACACCAGCGCGGTGGCCGGCACGGCGCGCACGGATGGGGACATGATCTCATGAATGGGGCGGTCGATGTCGTGCCCTTTGGCGATGACCCTGGAGCGGAGGTCATTGTCCGTGACAATGCCCACGTATTCCCCCCCGGCGTTTTTCACCAGGACCACCCCGCTCTTTTGGCGGGTCATCTCAACGGCGGTCTCGCGTATGGAGCGGCCCATGTCGCAGGACACCACATGGGGCGTGAAAAAATCCGAGACGGGACGGTTGAAAAACTGAAGCGAGTCATCCAGGGTCCCGGCGGATTTGATCATCATGTTCGAGTAGGAGCGGTCCAGCATTCTTCTTCCGAAGGCGCTGGTGAAATATTCTGAAAATTCTTTATGATCCCCGCAGGTTTTTAAAAAGACATCCCGGGGAAGCAGGTAGAAAAAAGAATCTTCCCGGGCCTCCAGGGTGCGCACGGAAATCTCGTTGTTCAGCAGCATGGAGATTCCGCCATAGGTGTCTTTTTCGCCCAGAAACCCCCTCAGGGTCTTTTCGTTGTCCTTTTCATAATAAATTTCAATGGACCCTTTTAAGATAATATACAGGTGGCGGACACTGGATTTTCCCTGTCGCAAAATAAAGGCGCCCGCCGGGAAATGCGCCGGTTTGATTTTTCCCGCCATGTCCTCCAGGACGTTTTCGGGAATAAAAGAAAAAGGCGCCATATCGGATAAAAAGGCCACCGCCTGGGTTTTTTGAAAGACCATCTTGGTTTGCATGTTTTTTTTACCCCCATCCGCCGCGTTTTTTCGGCATATTCTCCCGCTATTTTGAACCAAGCTTGTCTAACTTAATCAAGTTTAAGGGAAAAGGCAACTGTTTTTCATCATATTAGACGACATCGTAAAAAGTCCGATCTACTGCGTTGCGGCGTTTTTTTGTTCGTTCGGCATACTATATGTATGGCCTTACTCTCAAAAAAACGCCACGCCTTGTATATCGAATTTTTACGATGTCGTCTAATCAATTTTTTACGGGTTTATCATATTTCGCATGTCGCGATATCCCGGGGCGGCCTTGCGCCCGTCATTTTATTGTTGACATGGGGGGCTGTTTTCTTTAAAAATTCACATGGCAAGCTTGAGGTTTTTTTGACCCGGATATACCATTATTCATTCCCTGGGGCGAGGAAAACGGCGTTTTGACTCCCGACAACCAAAGAAAAAGACTGCTCATCTCCATTTTCCTTCTGGGGTTCGTCCTGTTCAACTACCCCATTTTATCGCTGTTCAACCTGAGCCTGATCATATCCGGCATGCCTCTTTTATATCTGTATCTTTTTTTTGTGTGGGCCCTGATCATCGCTTTGATGGCCATCGCCATCATGTAGATGGGTTAAACAAAGGTTTTCCCCCCGACCCGATAAGGACGTCATGCTTCAAACCGGCAACATTATTTTTGTCTCCACCATTTATATGGCGGTTCTTTTCGGCCTGGCCTATTACGGAGACAAACGCTGCGACCAGGGAAGAAGCATGGTGGGCAACCCCTATATTTACACCCTTTCCCTGGCCATTTACTGCACCGCGTGGACATTCTACGGCAGCGTGGGGCACGCGGTGAGAACCGGACCTGAATTCCTGACGGTTTATATCGGCCCCACCCTGATGTTTGCCCTGGCCTATCCGGTGATTTTAAAGATCATACGGATCAGCAAAACCTACCGAATCACCTCCATCGCCGATTTCATCGCGTCGCGCTATGGGAAAAGCTCGGCTTTGGGCGGCATTGTCACCATCATCGCGCTTATCGGCGTGGCGCCCTATATTTCCCTCCAGCTCAAAGCCATTTCCACCAGTTTTCTTCTTATCAGCCATTATCCGGACATCACCCTGCTTCATTTCTCAAAAGCCCCTATCTTCCAGGACACCACCTTTTATGTGGCCCTGATCCTGGCCGCCTTCGCCATTTTATTCGGGACCCGGAGCCTGGAGACCACGGAGCGGCACGAGGGCCTGGTGGTGGCCATCGCCTTTGAATCCATCGTCAAACTTGTGGCCTTTCTGTCGGTGGGGGTGTTTGTCACCCACATGATCTATCAGACCCCAGGGGGTTTTTCCCAGGGATTCAGCTCCCTTTATGAGGTGAGCAGGCTTTTCACCATTGAAAGACACACAGCGGGGCAAAGCGCCGGGGTGTATTCCGGCTGGGCCATCTCCATTTTTCTTTCCATGATGGCCGTTTTGTTTCTTCCCCGGCAGTTCCAGGCCGCTGTGGTGGAAAATGTGGATGAAAAGCATTTGAAAAAAGCCATATGGCTCTTTCCCCTTTACCTGTTTGTCATCAATCTTTTTGTGCTGCCGGTGGCCTTTGGAGGCGTCATCGCTTTTCCCGGCGGCGAAGTGGACGCCGACACCTTTGTGCTGACCCTTCCCATGCTCAAAAACAAAGAGGGGCTGGCCCTGTTTGTCTTCATCGGCGGGCTTTCGGCCTCCACCAGCATGGTGATCGTGGAAACGGTGGCCCTGTCCACCATGCTCAGCAATGAAATCGTCATGCCGGCGCTGATCAGGGGATGGTCTTCCCGGTTTACCCAGGGCAAGGATTTAACCGCCCCGCTTCTGCTCATCCGACGGGCCATCATTTTGGTGATTCTTCTTCTGGCCTACGGCTACTTCCGAATCATCGGGGAATTTTACGCCCTGGTGTCCATCGGCCTGGTGTCCTTTGCCGCGGTGGCCCAGTTCGCCCCGGCGATCCTGGGCGGCATTTTCTGGAAAAGGGCCTCCAAATCCGGCGCCATATGCGGCCTGATGGCGGGTTTCGCGTTATGGACATACACCCTTTTTCTTCCTTCCCTGGCCCAGGCGGGCCTGATCTCCCAGGATTTTATCACCAGCGGTCCCTTTGGAATCGAAATTTTGAAACCGTTTCAACTTTTCGGGCTTCAGGACTTGAATCGAATCGAGCATTCGGTTTTCTGGACCATGCTGGCCAACGTGGGGGTGTATATCGGCGTGTCTCTTTTCAGCAAACCCAGCGCCATGGAGCATGCCCAGGCCACCTTGTTCACCGATATATTTAAAAACTCCAGAGAAACCAGCGAGTCCACATTCTGGCGCGGCACGGCCTCCATTCGGGATATCGAATCCCTCCTGAGACGGTTTTTAGGCAAAAGGCGGGCCGAGGAGGCCATGGCCGAATACACCGGAAAAGGCCGAATCACGCGGGGACAGGCGCTGACCACGGACGCGGGCCTGGTGATTTACGCGGAGAAACTCCTGGCCGGGGCCATCGGCTCGGCCTCCGCCCGCATTGTCGTATCCTCGGTGGTCAAGGAAGAGCCCCTGGGGCTTGGCGAAGTCATGGACATTCTGGATGAGACCCGTCATGCCATCGCCCACAGCCAGGAGCTGGAACGGGTCAGCAATGACCTGAAAGCCGCCAATGAGCGTCTCAAAGAGCTGGACCGGCTCAAAGACGACTTCATCTCCACCGTGACCCATGAGCTGAGAACGCCGCTCACATCCATCCGATCCGTGGCGGAGATCCTTTACGATAACCCCGATCTGGACTCGGAAAAGCATGAGAATTTCATATCCATTATCATTAACGAAAGCAAACGATTAAGCCGCCTGATCGTCCAGGTCCTGGATTTCCAGAAAATCGAGTCCGGCGTCATGCTGTGGGAAAAGTCCCGGCTGGACATGAAAGAGATTGTCAAAGAGGCGGTTTGCGCCACCTCCAGTCTGGTGGAGAGCAAAAATGTCCGCATGTCCGCGAGGCTTCCCGACGCCCCGGCCCCGGCGTTTGGAGACCGGGACAAGCTCATCCAGGCGATGATCAATTTCATTTCAAACGCCGTCAAATTCTGTCCCGCCGAGGAAGGCAGGATCGACATCCATCTGAAGGCGGCGGGGAATGAATGGAACGTGTTTGTCAAGGACAACGGGATCGGCATTGACGCCTCAAACCATGAGAAAGTGTTCAGAAAATTTCACCAGGTCAAGGACTCTTCCCTGGGCCGTCCCACCGGAAGCGGCCTGGGTCTGGCCATTACCAAACGGATCATCGAATCCCACGGCGGCGAGGTCCGGGTGGAAAGCGAGCCGGGCCGGGGATCGGTTTTTTCATTTTCCATTCCCGCGGACAGCGTGGGGGCTTCGCATTGAATGTTGTGGGCTCAACCACCAGGATGTTCTTCTATTCTGATTATGTCATGGATTTTTTACCGAGGCGCTATTTTGAAATTTTGATAGGACCGGTGGCCAGAAAGGGAGAGGCGTCAATAGATCGCGCTTCCATCATTTCCACGATGCGCTGCAGTGAAGACAAAACCATATGTTTTTCCCAGGATTTTAATTTGTTGTAGTTCTCCACAAAATGCTCCTGCAAAGGGGTGGGGGCGGATTCAATGATTTTTTTCCCTTTTTCGGTAATATAAACATTTACACAACGCTTATCCGTGATATCTTTTTTCCTGAGAATATAGCCTTGTTTCTCTAATCGCTTCAAAATTCCTGTGACCGTCGCATGCTTCAAACTCACCGCGCGTGACAGATTCCCCACCGATAATGTGTGATTGTTAAAAATTTCCTGCAGCACTACGAGTTGAGGACCGGTCAGTCCATATCGACGAACAAGCTCCCGGGAATGCAGGTCAATGGCCTGGATTATTTTTCTTAACGCGATTAAAACATCATTGGACAATATTTGGTCTGTTTTCATTTTCTCGTCTCCCTCTTACAGATCATAAGAAGGTCTTTGTATGGCCCGCGGTCCAGGCGCCGCCGGAAAAGTTTTACCGGGCAGTCCTGTGGGTTCGCTCAAAAATGGGTTATTTTTGAGCGAATGGCTCGGGGTGAAAAACATTAACGCTTATGAAGTATGCGTTTAAGCTCTCGATAGGTAAAATACGGATTGTCATTTTTAAGATATGGAAGAACAATCTTTTTTTGGCGCAAAACAGTTTTATCTATTTCTCCGATTATTGTGTCCGGCGCGTCATAAGCCGCTTTGTATACGGTTTTGCCGAAGGGATTGACGATTTCGCTTCCTCCCCAAAATTGATAGGTTTGTGTTTGTTGATCTGTTTTTTGAACCGATTCTTTTCCGCAACGATTCACAAACACATTATATATCCCGAACACTCTGGAATAAAAAGTATTAATGATATGCCAGTTTTCGATATTGCTGAATTCCGAGCCCATGGCCTCTTTCGAGGAATTGGTCATACTGATAAAAATGTCCGCTTTCTGACAAACGGCCAGGTACGGCAGTGAGGGATGCCAGGTATCGTTGCAGATAAAAAGCGCGATGTTCAGACCCCTGTGGCGGAATACTTTGACCTGCTTGCCGGTTGAAAAGTATTTGCCTTCTTCAAACACGCCATAATTGGGCAGGTTTAACTTCCGATATGCGAAACGAATCTCGCCGTCAATGGCGACAAGCGCCGCGTTATAGAAATTCATGGAAGGGGACTCTTCGATAAAACCGACGACCGCCGCTGTGTTTTTCGTCGCTTTTGCCAGTCGTTTGATTTCACTGGATGTCAACATCAACGCGGCGTCAGGGTATTTTTCCCCCACAAAATAACCGGTCAGCGCCAATTCGGGAAAAACATTGAGATGCGTCCCTTTTTCCGCGCCATAACGAATTTTTTCAATGATGGCCTCAAGATTCGCCGGTATATCTAAAAAAGCCGGAGAAGTTTGAAATACGGCAATTCTCATAGATTTCCCCCCTGCCTGAGCTAAAAGACAAACGCTTTGTCAATATTTTCAAGCGTATGTTGATCTCGCATATAATTGGCCTGCGCGCCGTTTCTCACAATCGCCTCATAGCCTTTTTCATCATAAGAAATTTTTTCGATTTCCGGAGCGCTTTCCGCTCCGGTTATTTCGCATAGATCAATATGTTTTTCAAGTTTTTCAATAGAAAAAGAGACCAGCTCTTTTAAAAAACCGAATGCATGGCGCATTTGATGAAATCCGTATTTTTTCATCAATGCGTACCCGGCAATGGCCTCTTGTTCAGATTTTTTGTTCGGCTTGTCCTGACTCGTCGCGCACGCCGTTTGAATAGATGGAATATTCAATCCCTTGTTTACTTTTTCCAGCAATAAATTGGCGATATTGTGGGAGACCAGCCCCAAATCAACGGCATAGTTTTTTTGGATATTGGCGATGGATGGCAGCCCGGCGTGCACCACCCAGTTCCCGGGACTGATCAGTTGTGTCAAGGCAATGCCGAATAAGGCTTCGGCATGGGTCAATGTGAGGAGGCCGGACATGCTGTATGGCCCGGAAAGACCGGCCATGGGCATGGAGGAAACATAAACGGGTGTTTTTTTCCGGACACATTCAATAAACGGATCAGCCATGCTTTCAATTAAGTTCAGCGGACTGTTCAGGATCGAAAACTGAACCGTAATCCCGCCTCTTTTGCAATGAATTTCATGGGCGTGATCAATGCCTTCCGGAGTCAGGGCGGCGACATAAATCGGTTTTTTACAGTGCGCTGTGATGGCGTCCATCACCGTGACTTCCTGATTGGGGATCAAAACCCCCCGGGCCATGAACTGTGTCACATCCGCTTCATTGACGATCTTTGCGATCCTGATGACATGGTCCAGGGTGGGCTGAATCAGTTCGCCGGTTTGACTATCATAAACAAACGGCGCTGTTCCTCCGACACCAAACGCGTTTTCCGGAATAAAAAAATCCTCTCGTTTGGGGGTGACGGCCAAAACCTGGTCAATCAACTCGGGTAAAATATGAAGATGCCCCAGGGTCTCATCATATGCCGCCAAACCGGTGTCTTCAAAAATAGCCCGTATTTCAGGGGAATCCAAACGAACCCCCACCTCTTCCAGCGTCCGTTTTGCATCCTCATGAATTCTTGTTAAAAAATTCTGCTCTACGATATCCATATGCGGCTCCTTATAACGTGATTTCCATGCCATCGTATGCGAATTGGACATTCGAATATTTTTTTTCCAGCACGCGATAGTCGTCATAGCCCCGGTTCCAGTATTCCTCAAGATGAACACACACAACACGCGCGGCTTGAATTCGATGGGCCAAAGAAAGTGTTTCTTCAAAGGTATACAACGTGTTTCGGGAGATATGATCTTCGGGATATTCAAATTCATGCGCCAGCCCGGTTTCAAATATCCCGGGCTGTATGATCAGCACATCCGGCGCCTGGACGATGGCGTGTTCTTCCGGGAACGGTTTGATATCACATGGCGCATAAACCATTTTTTTCCCGCGATACTCGAACACATAGATAAAAACCGACTCCTCCCCACAGGTTACGGGAACCGCCCACAGCGCGCCATTTCCGACGTTAATGTTCTGGTCGAAAAAAAGAATACGCGCAAAACCCTGCCGCTCATAATAATCGAGCGCCGGGCCATATGTGGTTTTGATTCTTTGTAAAGACGGGTATAACCGCCTGGGCATTAAAATCCGTGTCTCTTTTTTGGGGTATGCCCGCCATGTGCGAAAATCAAGCGCGATTTGCTCCACCACACGAAATCCTTCCACATGATCCGGGTCCGCATGGGTAAAAAGCAAGGCGTCAATCCGTTTGATTCGTTCCCGATTCAGCTGGGATATAATTTCGGCGGGGGTGTCGATCAGCAGATCAATATCATGAATAAAAACAGCGGGGCCGGTTCTGGCGTACGGAATTCCTTTTTGACGCGCCTCCACGCAAACCGCGCATCGGCATAAAGGTTTGGGGATGACCATGCATCCGCCGGAGCCCAGGATTGTTATTCGCATTTTTGGGCCGGATTATATATCATGTTTCCGATCGCCGTCCACTGTTCCTTTCACCTGTTCCCGCTCTTCGTCAAAATCAAATCCCGTCCAGATGCCAATGGAGCCTAAAATCGAATCCTGGGGATGGTATTTTCGAAATATTTTGAAATAGTACGCGGCTTCCCGGCTGTTAATAACGGCTTGGGGGTTTTCCGCCTTGATTCGCTCATATTCATCAATACTCATTTCCTGTTCGGCCAGGCTTTCCCCAAGGCTTTCACAACCGGCCCCCTGGGTGTATTGCACTTTGTAGCGCCATAAAATTTCCGGCGGCAAATAATCGGTCTTTTCAAACGCCTTTCGCAAAATCCATTTTTCGATTTTGGCGCCGTTATGTTCCCGGATTTTCAATTCCGACGGGATTTTCATGGACAGATCAATCATGTCCACATCCAAAAAAGGAACCCGCAATTCAAGGCTGAACCACATCCCCATGCGATCCGCCCGCTGCAGATTGATATTGTGCAGATTGCCGATGCAGCGTCTGGCTTCCAGGTTCAGCTTGTCCATGGGAAAATGTTTCATATAGTGATAACCGGCGAAAAGCTCATCCGCGCCTTCTCCGGTCAGCGCCACCGTGACATAATCCGCGGCCAGTTTACAGGTAAAAAAGCATGGGACCGCGCATCTTACCAATGACGGGTCATACGACTCCAGTTTATGGATGACCTGCGGCAACGCTTCATAATAATCACTTTCGGTGAAAATCAATTCATGGTGTGAAGAGCCGATATGGGCCGCGGCGATTCGCGCCGCCTTGATATCATCGCTGACCTCTCCCGTTTCATCTTTCATGCCGACCACAAACGTATGCAAATGGGGAATTTCTTCAGCGGCAATGGCCGCCACCAGGCTGCTGTCAAGCCCGCCGCTGCAAAAGGACCCCACCGGCACCTCAGGATCGGCCAGAAGTCTTTTTTTGACCGCGAAAATAAAAGACTCCCGGATTTTTTGACATGTTTCCTCTATATCCGTCAATACATGATCTTGTATTTCCGGCGTCTGGTAATACGGAACAAAACCTTCTTCCGGCGTGTAATAATGTCCGCTGGGGAACTCATGCGCTTCCGACAGACCGGCAAGACTCATGGCCCCCAGTTCCGAACTGAAGTACAGATTGTCGTTCTTAAAACCGTAATACATCGGTTTGATACCGATGGGGTCCCTGGCCAGCATGAAGGTGTCGTCATCCACAATGGCAAAGGCAAACATGCCATCCAGATCAGCGGCGCAGGAAGGCCCTTTTTCCCGGTATAAATGTAAAATGGTTTCCGTGTCGGAACGCGTGCGAAAATGGTATTTCGATGACAGAGCGTCTCTTATTTTTTGGAAATTATAGATCTCGCCGTTGGCGATAATGCCCTGCCGGCCACCTTTGCGCCAGATCGGCTGATCCCCCCCGGCCACATCCACGATGGAAAGCCGTGTATGGCCCAGCACATAATTGTCATGGGCATGAATCGATCTGTTATTGGGTCCGCGATGGCCCAGTGTATCCAACATTTTTTGAATGGTCGCCTCATCTTTTGTTCCGAAGCAACCCGCGATGCCGCACATAGGCGTCTCTCCTTAATATGTAAAAATTTTATCCAGATTTGCGGTGGTCAACGGGTCTTCCATGTACATTCGCAATCCGTTGTTCCGTATGGATTCCATGCCGCGCTCATCATATTCCGGCATTTCGATTTCAGGGGCGTTTCCCGGATGATTGTCCATGGCGATTTGTATCCCTTTTTCAAGTTTCTCAAACGAAAAATCGATCAGATATCGTAAAAACGCAAACGGGTGGCGCATCATATGAAATCCATATTTCAGGCACATGGCCTGGCCTTTTCGCATGTCGTCATACGCTCTTTTTGTCGGATGTTCCTCATGGGTGGTTCCGGCGCTTTGGCAGGTCGGCAAATCGAGAATCAGATTTAAGTGGCTCATCAGAATGTTCAGCAGGTTATGACTCATCAGGCCGTAGTTCGGATTGTATTCCAACCGCGGATCCGCAATGGTCGGATATCCGGCATGAACACACGTGACGCCGGGATTTAAGAGCTGGGCGGCGCAAATGCCGAATAAAACCTCCGCATGGGTCATGGCAAGGACGCCGTTGTAGCAGTAAGGCGCGCTGATGCCGGCCATGGGCATGGCGGAAATAAAAACCGGCAGGCCGGCCTCCACCACCCGGACAAAATAATCGGAAAAATTTTCATTCACGGTCAGCGGCGGACGGGTCAAACAAAAGACGATCATCATGTTTTTTCGTTTTTCATACAAATCCACAGCCTGTTTCAGCGCCGCCTCATCCGCCACGCTGACATAAACCGGTTTGTCCGTATGTTCGCAAATGATTCTCATTTGAAGCGCGCTGTCTTTCAGTTTGACGCCTCTTCCCATACCCGCGACCCCGGGATTGCGCTGGACGATTTGAGCGATCCGTCCGGCATGGTCCGGGGTCGGCATGACACCGCCCGTTCCATTTTCATCGTCATAGACATACGGCGCGGTCCCGCCGACAAAAAAACTGTTTCTCGGCGCAAAGAAATCCGTCACGCCGGGAACGTCTTTTAAACAGGCTTCCACCAAATCCGGCGTGATGTAGACACGGTCATCATAGACAACCGCTTTTCCCACCGGGGCAAACGCCTCAAAAACAGAATGGATTTTCGGGTGTTTACAGGCGACGCCCAGATTTTCTAAAATCCACTTGGCATCCTCGTGCGTCTGCGTCAGCATGGCCACTGTGTTTTTTCCAAAAAGTTCGGTTGAAACTTGTTTTTGCTGTCTGTTCATTCTTATTCGAATTCCCTTAATTTTTGAATCGCATGAAAAGCGTCCCGGCAATAGACATCCGCCCCGATTTGGTCCGCAAACTCCTGCGATGTCGGCGCGCCGCCAATAAAAATCGTCACCTGGTCCCGGATGCCGGCGTCGCTGATTTTTTCAACCACTTCGGCCATGGCCCGCATGGTGGTGGTCAGAAGGGCCGACAAACCCACAAAGGCGGCGCCGGTCTCCTTAATTTTTTGAATGATGGCATCGCTCACCACATCATGTCCCAGATCGATCACCTGATACCCTTCGCTTTTGATCATCAGACCCGCGATGTTTTTTCCGATATCGTGCAGATCGCCCTGGACCGTGGCAAGGACAAATTTCCCTTTTTCCTTTATATCCGCGGGAGAAAGATGCGGTTTCAGAATATCCATCGCTTTTTCCACGCATTCCGCGGCGGCCAGCATATCCGGAATCAGATACTCGCCGTTTTCGAAATTTTCCCCCACCCGCTCCATTGCGGGAGACAAGGCTTTTATTATAATTTCCCGGGGAGGAATGCCGAGTTCCACGGCATGCCGTATGCGCTCTGTCACAGCGGGCTGCCCCACGAGCCCTTCATCCACCCCTTCATCCTCCTGGCTTACGCGTCCCTGAATCACGTTGGACAAGATATGTTTCAATATATCGGCTTGCTGTTCCATTGGGTTGTCCTTTTACTTTGATTTGTTTTTGTTGCGGAAAGAGCGGGCATACCGTCTAAAATGTCTGTCCTTTCCCATAATGGCTTCCGCGGTTCTTATCGCGCTCATCAATTCCGGCTCCAGTGTGTCCAGAATGGCGGCTTCCACCCCATGACAGATGGCCATGGTTAAAAAAGACGCGTTGATCCGCGCGCGGCCGGGAAGGCCGAAAGAAATATTGGAAAGCCCGAGAACCATCTTGAGATCGGGATACCGTTTTTTGATGAGCTTTATGGTGTCAAGGGTGACCGCGGCCTGTCTTTGATCCGTGCTGATCGGAATCGCCAGGGGGTCAATATACAGCTTTTCCGTCTCCAGGCCGGCGTTGCCGCAGGCCGTCAATATATGATCCAGCGAACGGATTCTCCCGTCCGGGTTTTTGGGGATTCCGTCGTCGTCCATCAGCAAAGCGATGAGCGTCGCGCGGTATTGGACGGCCAGGGGGATGATATTTCTCAACCGGTCGGTTTCCGCATTCACGGAATTGATCATCACGGGCCTGTGATCTGTTTTTTCAAGCCCCGCTCTCATCACATCCGGATCAGAGCTGTCGATACAAAGACCGAAATCTGTTTCCCGGCGCAGCGCGTCGACCGCCCACGACATGGCGGCGCTTTCATCGGACAGGCTCCCGGCGCCGGTGGCGACATTGACATCCACGTAATCCGCCCCGGCCCGCGCCTGGGTTTTCGCCAGCTCAACCAGGGCGCCTGTGTCCCGCCGCAAAATAATATCTCGGGTTTTTGGAATTGAGCCGTTAATTTTTTCACCGATAAGCAGCATGTCAAAACCCCTTTCAGGACATCACCATCGGGCGTATTCCGGGAATGGCCCTCAGTATTTCCGCCCTTACTTCCTCCGGCAGGTATGGTTTTTTGGGGGCCCGCAAAAAAGCGGCGGCCTTTTGCGCGGCTCTTTGCCCCGCGTCCCGGGCGCCGTTTTCCCGCCATTTATCCCGATGATTCCGATCACTGAGCCTCGGCGCGTAATGTTCGGACCGCATCAATCGTCGTGTGTGCCGCTCTGACACAAAATGACCGCCCGGGCCGATTTTTTTCATCAGGTCAAAGGCAAGGGTTTCATCATCCACCCGTATCCCTTCCACCGCCCGCATCACCATGCCGATAATTTCATTGTCAATAATCAATTTGTCATAAGAAGCCGTCATGCAAAATTCGATAAATCCCGCGGCGTCATGAATAAAATTGCCACCGGCCAGCGCGGTCAGCAGACTGCTGATGGCCGATTCATAGCCGGCCTGGGCGTCATTTGTTTTGGCGTCCGACATGCCCGCGGTCGCGTAAATGGGGATGTTATAGAATTGAGCCAGCTGGGCGGCCGAAGCGTTCAGCAATCCCATTTCCACAGCGCCGGCCAGGTATTTCATGTCCCGTAAATCGGTCACCGAAGAGACACACCCATATAACACAGGTGTCCCGGGGTTGGTCAGCTGCGCAAGCATGACGCCCGCCAGTGTGTCCACGTTGAGAACCAGCAGGTTGCCCGCCAAAGTGACAGGCGCCGTGGCGCCGCAAAGGGGTTCGGCCGGAACCACCAGGGGAATGCCGTTTTCAGCCACATTCATAGTGAGTCGTCCGTAATTTTCGTCAATGACAAACGGACTGATGACACAAGTGACCATAGAAATGAAAGGCTTTTCTTTCAAAGCCTTGTCGGAGCCGGCGATGAGCCTTGCCATTTTGATGACATTCTCAACGCCTTCCGCCGTATACACACCGCCCATGACATGCTTTTGCGTGTAATTCAGGGCCGCGCCGAATCGATTCACATCGACTTCATCCATTTCCAGTTCATTCGGATATACATTGAGCATATAGAAATGAATCTGATCCAATTGATCCACAACCCTGGCCATATCGACAATATCCTTAAGCTCGGACGGACGAATGTCGGAAGCCCCGGGATCCTGCACATTCAATGCGGTGCCGCCGGTTCCCATATGAACATTTGCGCCGCAAAGCCTTAAATCCGCGGCGCCATGCTCTTCCCGGCCGTAGAGAATCACTTCTGAAGGGGCTGTCCCCATTATTTTTTCGACAAGCTCGGGCGGTATTTTGATGATGTGACTGCTTTTATCACCCGTGGCGCCGGCCTCTTGAAACAATTCGAAAGCCGCCGGCGCATTGACCCGGATACCGATCTCAGAAAAGACTTCTAAAGTTTTTTGATGAATTTTTTCAATATCCTGCTTCAAAAGCGGCTTGTACCGCCCCCCCGGCAGACCTTTTTTGTTTTTCATTTTATACCTTTTCACAGTTAAAATAATTTAATATCGAATTGGATCATAGTGACTTTTTGTCACTTTATTAAACACGTCGTGTGGGGCATTTGGATTTGTGGCAGCGTCGACAAGGATTATGCTCGGCGTCCTGGGCATGTTGTGAGATGCCGAAGATGCCCGAAATTGTTTTTCGCGGCGTCATTAAATGGGAGGGGGAAAGGGTGATGGCGCTTTGTCGGGACTTAAAAAGAAAAAAAAGTTTTTGCTGTTCCTCAAGGGGCCAGTCGCAATAGCCAGGACTGAGCCGCAGGGTTGTATACAACCCTTTTTCACGGCAAAAGGCTTTAACGCTTTTCCAAATATAGTCAACCATGTTCTCGATGGCCAAAGATGCCATGACATCCAGAACAAATGCGTCTGACAAACGGCGCTGTTTTGTCTGCCGCTTCATTTCACGATCAATCTCCGGGCCGACAGTCGCTATAAAAGAAAATAGAAACCGGGCGTTTTTCAACATATTCGACAGTTTTACACTGTTGAACACAACCCCGGTCTCACATTTTATATATCCGGTTTCAGCATGAGTGATTCTGTCTATTCGGCAATAAAGTTCAGGCGTTATATTACGGCGCAAAAAATCCTGATTTTTCAGAATTCTTTGCTTTGTCGCATTGGAGAATTTGTTTTTTAACGATCCATTGAACTTTTTAACCAATAATTTTTCGTTTATTTCTAAAATAGAACACAAAATCTCAGCGGGTCTGAAGTGGATGTGCGGAGAATGTTCCACCCTGTTACGAATAACATTTTGCATAGAAAACAGTTTCCCTTTTTTCTTTGGCGCAGACCTAAACATAAATCAAAACAATTTTCAATAAATACAATTAATACGGAGAGTAAGTCATAAAAATTTATTTATCAAATCTTGTCTGATTTGTCAACTTTTATTTTGTATGCTAAATATTTTCAGGAGAAAATGGATTGTTTTTCTCTTTCCATAAATCAGAGATGGGTGAGTGTGGGCGTGGATAAAGACACGGGTGAATTCGCAGTTCAAACTATTCGCAACTGGTGGGAGAATATGGGCAAAGATTCATTTTAATTTTTGATAATAAGACAGCGTCAGCATTTCAAATTCGTCAGATGTTCTTCTATGGCGACGATAAACATTTTCATTTCTTCCAAACGCTTTAAAATATCCTCTCTCTAAAATTCAATAAAGGCATCATAATCACCCTGTTTTCGAATTTCAAAGGCATCTCTTAAGGTTTTTCCATAATTTCGTTTAAAAACGCCGGTTTTGATAAACTCTTTGTTAAACCAGCCGATCAGTTGACCATGTTTAGATGTCGCGAAGCCATGTCGAGTTCCAAGCGCGGACACGGCATAAAACATCCCGTAGTAGATGCGATTGGCAGCGCCCGATATTTTTTGTGCTCAATCAGCAACCCGGCTTCTGAAATGGTTTCATTCGCCTGTCTCAATCGGTATAAAATCAATTCGTTTCTTGTTTCCTCATCCATCAGGCGTACAATCCTTCCCGGAGGGCATTGACAAACACAGGCTGGGCTCCCCTGGGAGAGCGTCGCAGTTCATGGTCGGATATCATAAACGCATTGATTAAAATTTCGTATTCCAGCTCCAGATCGTACAGAAGATCAACCACTTTGTCCCGAAATTTCCAGTCATATCGACAATTCAAAACGATGAGCACATCATAGTCCGAATTTTCATTCGCTGTTCCAGCCGCCTGCGATCCAAACAGAATCACGTCTTTGATATTGCCGCCGACATTTTTTTGAAGAACCGCTTTTAAAGTCGTGATGATATCTCTGGGGTCAGGGGCTTCAGGCATTTTCCCCTCCTTGCATACGCAAACATCCGCGGTTTCAAAGTGAAATTTATATCTATTCGAGTTGGAACAAACCGATTCTACAGTAAAAAAACTATTTCCGCAGAAAATACTGGCTCCTAAATCTCTTTGTTTTCCGCAAGCATACAAATTTAAACAGGCGCTTGTCAAATGTTTTAAAAATGTTCAGCGGGTCTTTGATTGCCGTTTTGAGATATTTCCCTATGAAAACACGCCTTGCAAAGCGTTCGGCGATGCGATATAGTATTGACAGTGGTTAATGATTTTTTAAACAAAAGCATCATACGGAAAAGAATCAAATGCAAAAGCATCATATCAAAACCACCATATCCGATGAGGGAAGCCTGATCATAAAAGAGTTGCCGTTTAGTCCCGGGGACACAGTGGAAATAACCATAAATACCTGTTATGATAAAACAAAAAAGGGTGTTTCTCGCTATTCATTACGAGGAAAACCGTTTCAATATCCCGATCCCTTCGGAAGCGTCGCCGAAAACGAATGGGACGCGCTGAAATGATCGTGATTGACACACATATATGGGTTTGGTGGACGCATGGGAACGATGGGCTGAGCGACTCCCAGAGTGAAATGATCAAAAGTTACGAGAGGGATGTGATCGGCGTAAGCGATATTTCATGTTGGGAGATCACGAAACTCGTGGAATATGGAAGAATCCAACTCCCGTATTCGTTGGAACAGTGGTTTGAGAAAGCCTTGAATTACCCGGGAGTAAAACGAATCGAATTGACGCCGGAAATAGCAATAGAATCAACCCAACTCCCGGGAAATTTTCACAGGGACCCGGCGGATCAGATCATAGTGGCCACAGCGAGAATTTTTAACTGTCCCCTTGTGACATCCGACCGTAAAATACTCGACTATGAGCATGTTAAGACGATAGGATGAATGAATAAAAAACCCACGTGACGCGGTTGATCGATTTTTTTACGAGCCGCGTCATATCTTGATCACCTTGTCGGCTATCTGCATGGCCGTCACGATGTCCAGCATGTTGGTGGTCTCCCCCGCCTTTTTGGCTTCCAGAAGTCCGAAATGCTCCAGGCAGGTTCCGCAGACCAGGATATGGAGGCCCTCTTCCTCATAGGCCAGAAGATCTTCGATGACCGGGGATTCTTCGACGGTCAGTTTGACCCCGTTGTTGACAAAAACCAGCCGCCACAGATCCTCCCCCATTTCTTTGATGGTTTTGATAAAACTGACCATCAATTTTTTCCCCAGCCCGTCATCGCCGAACCCCATGCGGTCGGTGGAGGCCAGAACCATGATTTTTTGTCTCTCCCCGCAGACGACGAGGGGTTCGATGACGCCGGCTCGGGACTCTTCCCCGGGCGAATCCTCCCCCGGACGGGCCACGATTCGGTAGCCGGCGTCTTTTGGAAAGACGCTGACGGAAAAGTTTTGAGATTCCAAAAACCGGGACACGTTCTCCTTTGCCCCGTTGTTGTCCACCATGACTTCCAGCTCCTCAAATCCCCCCGCCTCAACGGCGTCCCGGGTCATCAGAACCGGGGCCGGGCAGGAGAGCCCATTCGCGTCCAGTATTTTGGCCATGTTTTGATTTCTCCTTTCGTTCGTTTTACCCAAGCATCTCCAGGTAAGCATCCACACGCGCCTCAAGCTGACCAAAATCGCTTTGGGAATAATCGGTTTCCAGATGCAGGGAGGGAACCCCCATCTTTTTTCGGGTGAACGCCTCCACGGAAAAGGCCTCCACGTTGTAGGTGTGGCAGGCGCGCCAGGTCAGATCAATGACGCCGTCCACACGGAATTCTTCGATCATCTTCCCCAGCAGATCGAAACGCGCCGTGTTGGGGCTCATCACCGAGCATGGCGTGGCCAGGTATTGACGGGCCAGGGCGTCCATGGGATCGCCCTGTTCGTCCACCTGAAACGCCTGTTTGTATCCCGAGCAGTTTTCAAAGGCCACCACGTCGGCCCCGCCTTTCTCCACGATTTTCACCACCTTGTCGCTTCCCATGCCCACTGGAACCCCTGTGAGCAAAATGCGTTTGGGTTTTTTGGCGCCCGGCGTCTTTCTTTCAAAGGCGCCGGAGGCGGCCTCGCGGGCCGCTTCTTCCATGAAAGAAATTCCCTTTTCCTTGTCCGCGAAAAATCCCGTTTTAAAAAGGATCTCCAAAAGAAGGGAGCCGCTGATGGGGGCGGGGTCCATCCGGTTCGCGTCCATGACGGCTTTTCGGGCCGCGCGCTCCCGGTTCATAAGACGGATGGCGCGGCGCAGCCTGTCTTCGGTGATGGAGACGCCGGCGTATTCTTCCATGACGCCTTTAAAACGCTCCAGCTCGGACCGCCAGAGAGTAAGAGACATGGCGGTGTCCGGGGTCTGGGGCAGCTGAAGGACATGGAGGGTCTTTTCCCGGGCCAAAAGCTCGAACATCTTTTTTTTCCCGTCGCATGTGGTGTCGCCGATGATGATGTCCGAAAGACGGAAAAACGGGCAGGAGTCGGTGACGGCGAACCCGAAGCTGCTTTTGATCAGGGGGCACAGGTTCCGGGGAAGGATCTTCTCCGCCGCCTCAATGGGGTCCTCCCGGGTTCCGCAAAGGGGAAGGGGAATGGCGTTGGCGGCGATGGCCATTTCCGTGGGGGAATACAGACAGTAAAATCCCACGACCCCGCGGCCCCGGGACTTGGCCCGCTTAAGCTCGGTGATGTTTTCATCCGAGGCGAGTCGCAGGCGTTTCATGATATCGGCGCTCATTTTCTTTTCCTTTCCTTTTAATCCGTTTTCAGCGGCGCCGGCGTGTCCGGGGACTTGTCGAGACATCCCGCCGCGTCGGCCCGGCATCTTTGACAATGCCGCATCTGGGGGAGAAATTTCCCCGCCATTCGCCGCAGTTTTCGCATTTCGGCTCGGGACGGGGGCTCCGCGCCCTCCATCTTTGTGCCGGGAACGGGAATGAGGGGCAGAAGATTCATCAAATCCACCCCCATCGCGCCCATTTTTCCGGCGATGAAAACCGCGTGGTCTTCGTTCACGCCCGGGACCACCACCGTGTTGACCTTGACCCTGAACCCCCCGGCCTTTAACAGCGAAACCGTTTCAAGCTGTCTGGCGATGAGGGCCCGGGCGGCCGGAATTCCCGAAAGCGCCCTTCCCTTCCCTTCCCGGACGGAAACGCACAGCCGGGAGCCGACGCCCGGGTCAATGGCGTTGATGGTGAGGGTGACAAAGCCAACGTTTAAATCCGCCAGGTCCGGAATGTGATCCCTCACGTTCAAGCCGTTGGACGAGACGCACAGCTCCATGCCCGGGTATTTGCGGCGAATCAGCTCAAAGGTCCGCAGGGTGGGCCTGGGATCGCAGAAGGCGTCCCCGGGTCCGGCGATTCCCGCCACAGCGATTTCGGGCATTTTTTCAAGCGCCCGATCCAGCCGATCCAGCGCCTCTTCCGGCCCCACCACGCCGTTTGACACGCCGGGCCGGTTTTCATGGAGGCATTCATGGTCCCGGCGGCAGTACACGCACTGGATATTGCAGTTTTGCGCCACTGGAAGATGGATGCGGCCGTAACGCTTCCGGGATTCGGAAAAAAAACAGGGGTGGCGGCGCTCGGTCTTTTTGATGGCGATTTTTTTCATTTTTTCATCCTCGGAATGCCCGTCTTGATGGCGTTTTGGGGACAGACCGACAGGCAGTCGCAGCAGTTGACGCAGTCCCGCTCCGCCGGGCGGGTCCCCATTTCGCATACGGCCAGGCATTTGTCGCAGTCATTGCACTCATGGGTTTTGTAAACCTTGAAAAGAGAAAAACGCTTCAGCGCCTCCAGCGCCCCGCCCGTGGGACAGGCGAAGCGGCACCAGGCCCCGGCCGCGACCAGGCCCAGGGCCAGAACGCCCAGGACGAAAAAGGTTCTGATGAGCCACAGCAGGCCGGCGTGCTCAAAGGTCAGCGCCACGGAGGAAAAAAAACCTCCCGTCCGGATGGGGATGGCTTCCCGGGGCTGTCCCCAGATCAGCCACACATACATCGCGCCGGCCGTGGCCGCGAATTTCAGCCAGGGGGCCAGGCGGGTGAAGGCGTTTTTGACCCGGAGCTTAAACGGCGCCGGCTTGCCCAGAAGCTGGACGGCCAGCCCCCCGGGGCAGGCCCAGCCGCAGAAGCATCTCCCGAAAACAAGCAGGGACAGGGGCAGCGCGATCCAAAAGCCCCAGAACATGTGAAAAAGCCGTCCATGGCAGGTGAGGACCGGGCAGTTCTGACAGCTCACATAGGGCACAATGAACGGGCAGCGGAACACGCCGTAAAAAGACCACTGGCCTATCAAAATCAAAAAGGCGGCCTGGGTCAGCCGGCGCCATACTCTCAGCCCCATGGTTTCGGCTCTTTCAAACATCTTTCACCCCCAGCCTTTCCGTCATTTCCCGTCCCTTTCGGGAAATGGCGGGCACAAACCCCGCTGATTCAAAAAAACCCTGTCCCTCTTCGGACAAAATGAAGTCCACATACCCATCGGCCAGGGCCCGGTCCGCGGCGTTTTTCATGACCCCGATGGTGAAGGTCAGGGGCGGTTTGGGGAAATAACGCTCCGGGATGGGGATGATGTCCGATTTTCCCTTGAAACGGGGCATGCGCGTCAGCCGGTATTCCACCACCGACACATCCCCCTTGCCATGGATGAGATCCTCCATGGTCCGCTGGACGCAGGTCCCCCGGATGACGCTGTTTTTCATGGCCCCTTCCAGGACCCCGGCTTTTTTCAAAAGACCGCCCACGGCCTTTCCCCCCGGGGTGGAGGCCCCCGGGGCGAGGATCACCCGTGTCCCGGGCCGGGCCATGTCCGCGATGTCTGAGATGTTCGCCGGATTTCCTTTGGGCGTCACCATGACATACCGGGTGAAGCAAAGGGGTTTGAAATATTCCATTTTTCCCTCTTTGCGCAGTTTTTTGGCGAGCTTAAGGACCCGGCCTCCAAAGACTTCGGTCTCGGCGCTTCCCAAAAGGGATTTTCCCAAAGCCGCGGCAAAGGCGCCGGTGTAGGCGATTTGGGCGCCGGTTTTTTCCGTGTATCGCTGATTGGCCGGGACAAAAGCCTCGGCCAGTCCCCCGCAGGACCAGACCTGAAGGTTTTTGTTTTCCGTGGATTCCGTTCCGGGAGCGGAGCGGGCCGGCGGGGACGCCGCGCCCATGGCGGCGGCCCCGGCCAGGGTCCCCAGAAACGCCCGTCGGGTCAGGTCTTCTTTTTTATTCTTCGGCATTGCGCGTGTCCTCCTTTTGCGTCCGGTATCAGGGCCATTTTTATCCCCCTCGCGGCCCTATGAGCGTATCTGCTCAATGAAAGCCTCGATCCGGGTTTGAAGCTGCCCCGCGTCCTCCATGCTGTAATCGGTTTCAATGGTCAGGCAGGGGAGTCCGCTTTCCTTCAGGGCTTTTTCAATGGGGATGGATTCCATGAGATAGGGCTGGCAGAACTGCAAGCCGTAGTGGATCACCCCGTCGGCCTTGTATTTGGCGGCCATTTCCCGGATATGGTCCAGCCGCTGGGGATTGGGGGTGAAAATGGCGCAGTCCACCTGGAAATAGCGGTCCACAATGGCCTCCATCATCTCCTCCACTGTCTTGCCGGAATCGTCTGTCAGGTTTCTAAACCCGCGCTCGCCCACGCAGGACTCCTCGCCCACAATCACCGCGCCGGATGTCTCCACGACAAAGGGCAGTTTCCAGTTGGGAATGGCCTGCGGGCATCCGGAGATCAGCAGGCGGGGGGTTTTCACCGGGAAAACGCCCTGTTTCTCCTGAATCCGGCTCTCCAGTTCATCGCAGATTTTGTTCACGGATTCGGTGAAGCGGCGGGGGTTGTCATAAAAGGATATCTGGGCGGCCAAAAGCGCGTCCAGTCCGGATATGGGCGCCGGGTCCGCATTTCTCAGGGAGGCCAGGCGACCCAGGGCCGCGCGTTTGGCGTTGACCGTCTGAATGCCCTCCTTAAGCGACTCGGGAGTGACCCGGACCCCCGTCAGCGCCTCGACGGCGGACTTGAACCGCTCATATTCGGTCTTGAGCAGCGCCCTTCCCTCCCCGGATTTGACCTGGGGCAGGTCCATCACATAAAAGTTTTTCACCAGTTTGGAAAAAGACTCATAGGATTTTTTCTTGCCGTCGCATGTGTTTTCCCCCACAATCATATCCGCGCTTTCCAGGTAGGGGCAGACGTTTCCCAGTTTAAAGCCGAAGGCGGACTTGATCAGGGCGCATGTGTTTCTCGGCAGGAGCTTTTCCGCTTCCTCGGTGGCGAAATCGGCCCCTGCGCAAAGTCCCGCCAGGGTGGCGTTGGCCGCCAGGACGATTTCTTCGGGAACAAAAACGCAGTAGGACCCGATGATTTTCCGGCCCGATTTTTTTTCATCCAGAAGCTCCCGGATCCTGAGGCCATGGACTTCGCTCATGACGAAGTCAAAGTATTCCATGCCCTGGGGACGGTTTTTCTGAGATAAATAAATGTCCTGGTAGCCTTGCCCCAGAACTTCCAGAAGGGCGTCGTGAGATTCAAGATCAAGCCCCAGGTCCGACCACATGGAACGATAATCCTCGCTCATTGTTTTCTCCTTTCATTTGTCGCGGTTGTCGTTTTGTTTTTTTGGGGGAACAGGGAAAGCCGGACCGGGAAGAAAATATAGACGCCAGGACGCGCGCGATTCCTCACAAAAAGCAAAGGCGCTTTTTGCGTTTGGAATGCGTCGTCGGCCGACTGAACGGTTGTTGTCGATGATTTTTCGCGTGAAAATGTTTTCGGATGGAAAAACGGATGGATGAATCTT
Source organism: Candidatus Desulfarcum epimagneticum (assembly GCA_900659855.1). Lineage (NCBI taxonomy): Bacteria > Pseudomonadati > Thermodesulfobacteriota > Desulfobacteria > Desulfobacterales > Desulfobacteraceae > Candidatus Desulfarcum > Candidatus Desulfarcum epimagneticum. The sequence continues at coordinate 2,775 of CAACVI010000034.1, read as the reverse complement.
ATTTTCGGCGCGATTTTCGGCTGTAGGCTGATCTAACAAACCCGGTTAGGCAAATGGAAGAAACCTCAGGTGAAGCCGAAATCGCAAAGCATAAAATATGATTCCTTGAAAATAGGAGGGTTTGAAATAATTTTTTCGAAACTTCTCATCCATTATCTTACCCGGGACCGGGTGTCAACAGAAAAACGCTAAAAGAAGTCGATACGGGAATAATATTTTTTCCGCGAGGCGGTCAGCGCCTCTTTTAAGGTGTGGATGCCCATGGCCGAAAGAAGGGGCAGCATCTTTAAAAACAGCTCCCCGGTGGCCAGGGCGTCCCCCAGGGCCGTGTGGCGCCCCACGATGGAGACGCCCAGCCTTTCGGCGATGGCCTCCAGGGTGTGGTCCTCCTGGGCCGGATGAACCACCGCCGACAGCAGCATGGTGTCCAGGGTGGGATTGATGAGCTTGACGCCGGTGGCCTCTTCTTTCATCTGAAGCATTTTCATGTCAAAGGCGGCGTTGTGGGCGATGAGGATGGTGTCGCCCACAAATTCTTTGAACAGGGGCAGAACCTTCGCGGCGGTGGGCTTTCCGTTGAGCATCTCCGGGTAAATGCCGTGGATCTTCACCGATTCCCAGGGAATGGGGCGCCTGGGATCCACGAGTTCGTCGAAATAGTCGGTTTTCAGAATCCTGGAGTTGACGATTCGAAATCCCCCGATGGAGATGATCTCGTCCCCCCCTGACGGATCAAGGCCGGTGGTCTCGGTGTCAAAGACCGTGAAATTAAGGGCCGCCAGGGGATGGTCGTTCAGCTCCGGGGTCTGCCCCGGCTGATTGAACAGGTCAAAATCGTAAAATTCCGGTCGGCTTTCATACAACACCGGCTTGTGCCCGGGAGAGTCCCGGTCCGGGGCATGCTCCAGGGGCAAAACGATGCGAAGACGGGACTGGTCGCTTTCCGGGTCCGGGAAATAGGGCCATATTTTTCCTTCGTGGTATTCCATGACCTCGCCCAGGGTCAGGGGGATGGCGTCATGGTCCAGGGACAGGGCCTCGTCTTCCCACCGGCGCAGTTTTTCCATGGTCACGGGGTTTCCTTTCCAGGAAAGGTCCAGATTGACAAAACGCCCCCGGTTTTGGGCGGTCCACGAAAAACGGCCGGTCCCGGTCTCATTTTGAATATGGCGGATCAGGCACATGAGGGCCAGAATGAGCGTGTAGGTGTCGATCCGGGTCCAGCAGCCGTCCTCGCATCCCCGGATTTCCATGGAGAGCCGGAGGCGGTTTTCCAGTTTATGGGCCAGGGATTCCAGTAGATTTTCCGCCGACATGTAAACCAGCTTGCGCTGGTGGTGGAAGGCGCGGGAATATTCCAGTATTTCAGAATCGAGGTTTTCGTTGATCTTGTCAAAACCGTTTTTGACGATGTCCATAAAACCGCTGAGCCGGTTTTTGTCCATGTCCGGGTATTCGAGAATCACTTCCATGGCCGACCTGAGCCCGGCGATGGAGGCGCGGATGTCCCGCCTGAACGATTGAAATTTCAGGCTCAGCCCCCTTTCCGTCTCAAGCTGGCCGGCGATGTTGTCAATGATCAGGATGAACCCGTAAAGCCGGTTTTTAAGTTTCAGGATGGGGACGATCTCCACCCGGCAAAGCTCCTGGTTTTTTCCCGGCGTGACAAAGGCGGAGGTGATGTCCGGGGCGTTTTTTCGCATTTTCTCCCCGATATCCTCCAGACCGTGGATGATGAGGTTTTTCTCGATGGCCTCAAAGATGGGCCTCCCCAGGCCCATCCGCCCGACCGGGCCGGCGGGCGGGGCGTCCGGGGAGCGCGGGTCCGAATCCCTTTCCAGAAATTCCCGGGCCCGCTTGTTGAACAAAAGGATCCGCCCCTGGGCCGAGCAGATCACAATGCCTTCGGTCAGCTCCGAAATGACCGAGGCCAGGATGTTTTTTTCGTTTTCGAGTTTTTCGCCGGCGCGCAGGATTCTTTCCTCCACGCTGTTTTGCATGTCCTGGTACTGATCGGCCCAGTCATTGAGGGCTTTGGCGAGGCCCATGTAATGTTTGTTTCCGGATGGTTTGATCCGGTAGGAAGGGTTGGCGGAGTTGATCAGGGAGACTTCCTCGGCCAGGCGGTAAATGGGGAGCACAAAACGCTGGAACATTCCCTCGAACACAAACGTCGCCACGAACATGGCCACAAGGGCCGTGGCCCCGATATAAAAGAGATGGCCGTAAATGATTTCAGACGCCGCCTCAGACAGGTCCGGGGGAAGGCTGTGAATGACGGCGGCGACTAAAAGGGCGGCGCCGGCCATGAGAAAAAGCGATGCCAGGGCGCCGGCCCAGACAAACGTTCGTTTCGGTCTCATTTGACATCGTTTAAAAGCGTTTTGACGGTTTCCACCAGCTCCGCGTTGGAAAAGGGTTTGGTGATGTAGGCGTCCGCCCCCAGGGCAAGGCCCTTGGAGATGTTGATGTCCCGGCCCTTGGCGGTCAAAAAAATGATTTTAATATGATTCAGCCCGGATTTCAAGCGAATAATTTCACATATTTCATATCCGTCAATTCCCGGGAGCATGATGTCAAGCAGGACCAGGTCGGGTTTGTGGCGATAAATGATTTCCAGCCCCTCTTCCCCGCTCTGGGCCGTCATCACCTCGTAGCCGTTCTGCTCCATGAGAAACTGGAGCGGAATGACGATATTCGGCTCATCATCGACAATCAGTATTTTAAATGACATAAGCCTGTCCAGACGCCGCTTTTGGATTCAATGACCCGGGC